>JAVBRX010000009.1:0-4682 GCA_031547465.1 Microvirga sp.
ATCCTATAGATACCCAGGGCGACCCTTTTACTCAGAGATCGAGGAGCTTCTGTCGTGTGCGGAGCGTGAGCAATAACTGGAACGGTGTCGGTGCATGCCCCCTCTGGATGCGAAGCATGTTGTGGTGATCCAAACAGGCTACGGGTGCGACGTATCCCTCTTGCCAGTGGCAGCAACATGGTCAACGCACGCGGGCCGCCTGGGTCTCGAAGCTCGCTGACCAATCGTTTATATCGTGTTGCGGGCTCCTTCATGGCACGCTCCTGCTCTGCAAGTTGAGCTGAAAGACTGGAGATTTGATTGGCCATTTGAGCCGAAAGACTAGAGATTTGAGTGGTCATGGAACTGCACTGCGATTGAAGAAGCCAGTTCTCATTTCGAAGGGTAGAATTGGCATGATCTTTTTCAAAATCTGTATAGGATACGTAATTATCGAGAACATTAACAGGGTATTCGAAGTGTTTTAAAAAATCATTATTTTCCTTCCTTATATAGAAGACATTTATTCCATCAAAATAAGCCCTGATAAATTTATTTTTAAGCAGTATCGGTTCCCAATCTTCATTTACAAGGCTATTGGTCCATGGTGCCGTCGCCTCAACAATAATGACTTGGGGTCGAATGCTTTTCCAGTCTGTGGCTGTAATAATTGTTGTCTCTGCCCCTTCAGCATCAATTTTCAGGAAGTTGATTTCACGACCCGCCGCATATTTTGTGACCAAGTGATTTAGTGTCGTAGTTTGAACTTCGTACGTCTCATAGCGCCCCTGCTCCGGTTCTCCATCGATTCCCGACGCCAATTTGGACATACCTCTATCACTACGGTCTTCACAGAACTCAACCTTAGTTTCGCGGTCGAGTACTGCAGCTTTGATGTTGATGTCACGCGGACGTGCGCGCTCAAGCTCCTCGAAAATCGAGGCTGGCTCAACATTAATTCCAGACCACCCACGATCATAAAATGCCTTGGTAATAGAACCGATTACAGGGTGATACGCACCGATATCGATATAAAAACCATCAGCGAGATCTTTGAAGACACGATTCAAAAGAATGTCTTCGAAGGTTTGCGCGTAGCTGATGAACCTATCGGCAGCCAGCATGGGTGCCTCCTGTCTACCCATATTTACCATCCTGTACGTATCGCGTTACCCAGTTAAAAACTGCACCTATTTACGCTAGTTATCTTGCCGCCTGCAACCCTGATAGGAAAGTGAAATTGTCCGCTCTGAGTTTGCCGGGTTCTGTACGGAGGCTTGGCAGCCTTGCCGACGGGAGGGCTCCAAATCGATGAAGCCGGTTGAGAGATTTCTGGAAATCGGCCTCGGGCAGTGATACGAACGGCCTATGGGACACAGAATTACGGGCCGGAGCGGCCAAACGGGCGGTCGGGATGAGATGCGCCGCAGTGGGCGTTCGCAAGATGAGAACGGACGAGGCAATCGCCCGGGCGGGCGGGGGGATGCCCGCGTGAAAACGGGTGAGCGTTTCCAGGCAGCCAAGCCGCCACAGGGGCGGACGAAACGCGCTATGCCTGCGGGAGAGGGAAAAATCTCTCTGGCAGTAAAGCCCGGTGCGGCTTCAGGCTCTCCTGCTTCGGCGAAACCAGCTCCGCGCAAGGCGGCCCTCAAGGCCGCTGCCAACGAGGTTCTGTCCACGGGCGTGCAGATGCTGACGGTGGTGGCAGATGAGGACGGAATGCGCCTTGACCGCTTTCTGGTGGCGCGGTTTCCGCAGCTTGCGTTCACGCATATCCAGCGCATCGTCCGCAAGGGTGAGTTGCGGGTGGACGGTAAGCGCGCCAAGCCGAACGAACGGCTGGTGACTGGGCATGCGGTGCGCGTACCGCCGCTGAAACTCGACACGCCGAAGCCTGTCGGGCGCAATCCGGCGAAGGACCAGAGTGAGCGGGATTACCTGAAATCGCTGACTCTCTACGAGGACAAGGATATTCTCGTCATCAACAAACCGATGGGGCTGGCGGTGCAGGGCGGTTCCGGCACGAAACGCCATGTTGACGGGCTGCTGGAATCGCTGCGTGGCGAGGACGACCAGAAACCTCGTCTGGTACACCGGCTCGACAAGGATACGGCGGGCTGTCTGGTGATCGCCAAGACACGCTTTGCCGCCGCGACTTTGGCGAAATCGTTCCGTTCCCGCTCGGCGCGCAAGGTCTACTGGGCGTTGGTCGCGGGCGTGCCGAAAACGCGACAGGGGCGGATTTCGACCTATCTCGCCAGGGAAGATGTGGACGAAACCGGGGATTCGCGGATGTATGTCGCCAAACATGGCGACGAAGGCGCGAACCATGCACTGACCTATTATGCGGTTGTTGAACAGGCGGCGCAGAAGCTCGCCTGGTTGTCGCTGAAGCCGGTGACTGGGCGCACACACCAATTGCGGGCGCATGCGGCGCATATCGGCCACCCGATTGTCGGCGACCCGAAATATTTCAATATCGAGAACTGGGAATTGCCGGGCGGGATTCAGAACAAGCTGCACCTGCTGGCGCGGCGTATCGTCATTCCGCATCCGCGCACCGGCCAGCCTATCGACGTTACCGCGCCGCTGCCGCCGCATATGCGGCAGAGCTTCAACCTTCTGGGCTTCGACACTGAAGGGTATGACCCGATTGTTGAATCGCCTGAGGAGTAGGCGGGCGGCTTTCCATGAAACTCATCCTCTTCGATCTTGACGGAACGCTAGTCGATAGCCGGGCACAATTGTTGCAGAGTTTTGCCGAGGCATTCGCCGCAACCGGCTTGCCACAACTGGCCGATGAGAAAGTGCTGTCAGTTGTCGGTTTATCGCTGCCGCTCGCCTGTGAAAAGCTGGTCGGACGCGGCGAAGCGGCGGAACGGTTGATGCACTATTACCGCATGAATTATGCCCGTTCCCGTACTCAGTCCGGGAATGCCGAGCCGCCGCTTTATTCCGGAATCCCGGAGATCATCGCCACGCTTTCCGGACGGGAGGGGGCGATCCTCGGGTTGGCGACGGGCAAAAGTCGTCGGGGTGTCGACCATTCGATAGAGGCTTATGGTTGGGACGGGTTGTTCGCGACGATCCAGACCGCCGACGATGCGCCCTCGAAGCCGCATCCGGCAATGATCTTGCAGGCGATGGCGGAAACCGGCGCGGAGCCGTCGAGAACGGCGATGATCGGCGATACGACGTATGACATCGAAATGGCGGTGGCGGCAGGTGTGACCGCTTTCGGCGTTGCATGGGGCAACCATTCGGTGGAGGCTTTGTGGCAGGCCGGAGCTTCCGAAGTGCTGACGACACGGGAGGGCCTGGGGCTGACCATCGACGCCTTCTGCCATGATATTCGCGGGGGAAGAACCGGATGAGCGATGCGGCTTCCCCTGAACGCCGGGCGATGCAGAAGCCCGGCGTGAGAAGATTTTACCGGGAGGCAACGGTTGTCGAAGCGAGCGGCGGATTCTCGTTGATGTTGGATGGGAGGGCGGCGCGCACTCCCGCCAGGGCGTTGCTGGCCGTGCCGTCTCGGGCCTTCGGCAATGCGCTGGCGCAGGAGTGGCAACAGCAGGGCGAGTTCATCGATCCGGCGATCATGCCGCTGACGAAGCTCGCCAACTCAGCCATCGATGGTGTTACGGCGCAGCGTGAAGCAATCATAGACGATCTCACCCGTTATGCCGGGTCCGATCTCCTGTGCTATCGTGCGGATGTGCCGTCCGGGTTGGTTGAAGCGCAGGCGGCGGCGTGGGATCCGATTCTGGAGGCTTTGCAGAAGGAATACGGTATCCGGTTTACGGTGATTTCCAGTATCGTCCATACCGAACAGCCGCCGTGCAGCATTGCCGCCATTCGCGCGGTGCTGGAGCGTGCCATCTCGCCATTCACCCTTGCTGCCCTGCATGTCATGACGACGATCACCGGCTCCGTACTCTGCTCACTCGCCTGTGCCGCAGAGCTCATTACTGCCGAACAGGCATGGTCTGCGGCGCATGTGGACGAGCTTTATCAGGAGCAGCATTGGGGTAGGGACGAGGAGGCGCTCGCCCGCCGGAAAGTCCGCCGGGTGGATTTCATGGCTGCTACTAAAGTCGTGTATTGGCTGGGGTTTCAGAGACAGCAGGCTGTCTGATGCCCCGGCTCCTGGCTGTTTCTTGACCGCGCTGCCAATCCGGGACGTTTTCTCCTTGAAAGGGGTTTTGCCTTTCGCTATGGCCGGTTAGTATGTATTATCCGGGTGGTGCAACGAATGGGCCACTTGGCATGGAATAGCAGCGGTTTCACACCGTTGTGACGTTGGTTGGCGCAATAAAATGGCGTGGCGTCCCGTCGGTTGAGATGGGTGGGGGGAGATGAGCCATGAAGGATATTCTCGAACGGCTTGAAGATCGCCGGGTCCAGGCAAGGCTTGGCGGCGGTCAGCCGCGCATCGACGCACAGCACAAGCGCGGCAAGCTGACGGCGCGGGAGCGGCTCGAACTGTTGCTCGACAAATTCTCGTTTGAAGAGTTCGACATGTTCGTCGAGCAGCGCTCCACCGAATTCGGGATGCAGGAAGCCAAGATTCCGGGTGACGGCGTGGTGACCGGCTGGGGTACGATCAACGGTCGGGTCGTTTTTGTCTTTGCCAAGGATTTCACGGTGTTCGGCGGCTCGCTGTCGGAAACGCACGCGCAGAAGATCATCAAGATTCAGGATAT
>JAVBRX010000093.1:0-6148 GCA_031547465.1 Microvirga sp.
GCTGCATGGAAGACGCCATAGGCGAAGCCGACGCCGATCAGGTACCAGAAGGCCGAGACATCATCCCGCAAGGACTCAAGCGCCTGCTGAATACTCGCGGTAAAACGGGACTGGTACCCCATGATCATCGCCCCCAACCCACCCGGTTGCGGCAGAACTTCGCGTGAACCAAGACCGAACGGTGCCTTGGCCGGAATCGTCACAGGCGGAGCGAACACCCAAACAAGCAACAGTACACAGCCACCAACGATCAGAAGCGTGCCAAGAGCCAGAAACAGTTGCCTGATGAAGGAAGGGGGAACGTCGCGTCCGGGATGATGGTGATCGTGTTTACAGAAATGGTGATGATGCATTGTCTCACGTCATGCGATGCTCAGGGACAGACGACCAGCGCCCGACTTGAGAATTCCTGAGCAAAATTAGGCGGGATGTCATTGAAAAATTCTTCCGTATATTTCTTCTGCTCCTCGACACTCATCTGCTTCGCCCTTTTCAAGGAAAGGCCGCACCCCTGCGGCGCATTTGTAAAGGTCACCGCATCGTCGGCGGGGGAGAGCGCAAAAGCGACGAAATAACTCGGATCGTACATTTCCAGCCAGATCGTGCCCTTGCCGGTTTGAGCAGGCTTCACCAACGGTAGAAAAAAGAACAGGGTCAATTCGCCGTTGGCATACTCCATGTAATAATCGCGCGGCGGCTCGAACGACTGCACTACTCCATTCGCCTTCAAGGTGGTGAAGTAATCGAACTCGACCAGTCCTTCCGCATTTTCCCTGGCGAGGCTCTGAAGATCCGCCCGCGTGGGTACATTGCTGCTACCGGCCCCCTGAATGGCGTAGGCCGAAAACATTTTATCAAATGTCCAGACCTGCCGCAGGCCTTCAACATTACCGTTGCGGCCAAAAACGATGGTGGTTTTGGCCGTCACGAAGACATGCGGATGCGCCATCGCGGTTTCTGCTGCGACGAGAAGGAGAAGAGTTAGAAACCAGCGGACGATCATAGGGCTTTCTCGATGAATGTTCGAACTTCATGAAACGGGAGAGGTCGGAAAGCTTCGCCTTTCGATGAACATTCCAAAGGCTTGATTGACCGACGTGGAATCTTATTTCAACATCGTGAACATTAATTACTCAGCCCCGGATCGACAATAGCAACAAATGATCGGATAGACTGAGGAGGAACGGGTCATGACCCAGGATCGTCCGTCAAGGGATCGCTCGCCTTCAAGCAGTTCGCCCATCGTCGGTTCGCCTATCACGTCGATCTTTCATGGCGCGATTCGCCGTACCGTGTCGCTGGACGACAAATACGATCTGGATGCCGAACGGATATTCGTCACCGGAACGCAGGCCATCGTCCGGCTTCTGCTTATGCAGCGCGAGCGCGACTACCGCGCCGGGCTGAACACCGCCGGTTTCGTCTCCGGCTATCGCGGTTCGCCACTCGGCGGCATGGACCAGAACCTGTGGCGGGCGAA
The DNA here is from genome assembly GCA_031547465.1 of Microvirga sp. Lineage (GTDB taxonomy): Bacteria > Pseudomonadota > Alphaproteobacteria > Rhizobiales > Beijerinckiaceae > Hohaiivirga. The sequence goes on from JAVBRX010000093.1 coordinate 1,481, forward strand.
ACGCTGGCTCGAAGAGGCGAATATCATCTTCCAGCCCGGACTGAACGAGGAGCTGGCGGCGACCGCCATCTGGGGGACGCAACAGGCGGAAATGCGCGGCGACGGCAGATATGACGGCGTGTTCGGCCTCTGGTACGGCAAGGGGCCGGGGGTCGACCGTTCCGGCGATGTGTTCCGCCACGCCAATATGGCCGGTTCTTCCCGGTTCGGCGGCGTTCTGGCGATGATGGGCGACGATCATACAGCGGAATCCTCCACTGTCGCACACCAGTCGGAATTTCATTTCGTCGATACGATGATCCCGATCCTGCACCCGGCAGGCGTGCAGGAACTGATCGACTACGGTCTACTCGGTTACGCCATGAGCCGGTTCTGCGGCACATGGGTGGCGTTCAAATGCGTCAAGGACAACATCGAATCGACCGCCAGCGTCGATGGCCGTCTCGACCGGATGACGATTATCACCCCTGACGATTTCCGGATGCCGCCCGGCGGACTGAACATCCGCACCCGCGATCCGATCCTGGAGCAGGAAGCGCGGCTGCACGATTACAAGCGCGACGCCATGCTGGCTTTCGTCGCCGCCAACGGGATCAACCATCTGGTCCTGTCCGGCGGCACACAACCGAAGATCGGTGTCATCACCGTCGGCAAGAGTTATCTCGACACGCGGCAGGCTCTGGAGGAACTCGGTCTCGACGAGGCACGCGCCAACGGCATGGGGCTAAAACTCTACAAGGTCGGTTGCCCGTGGCCGCTGTCGCGGCGGGAACTGGCGGATTTCGCCCGCGGCCTCGACCAGATCATCGTTGTCGAGGAAAAGCGTTCGTTGATCGAGGTACAGGTGCGCGAGGAGCTTTACGGCATCCCCAACCAGCCCGATTGCATCGGAAAGAAGGACGAAGACGGGAAATGGCTATTCCCTGTCAAGGGCGCTCTCGACCCGAACGACATCGCCATTGCCATCGGCTCGAGGCTGTTGCGCTACCACCGTAACGACCTGCTCAGCACGCGGGTCGAAAAACTGCGTCAGGCTCAGGCCACCCTCACAGAGGCGCGCGACATTGCCGTGCGCACACCGCATTACTGCTCCGGCTGCCCACATAACAGTTCGACCACCGTTCCCGAAGGGATGCGCGCCTATGCCGGAATCGGTTGCCATTACATGGTGCAATGGATGGGCCGCAACACCGATGGCGTGACGCAGATGGGCGGCGAAGGCGCAAACTGGATCGGCGAAGCGCCGTTCTCGAAACGTGACCATGTGTTCCAGAATCTCGGCGACGGCACGTTCAACCATTCCGGTGTGCTGGCCTTGCGTTGGGCCGTCGCCGCCAGAACCAACATCACCTACAAGCTCCTGTTCAACGATGCCGTCGCCATGACCGGCGGTCAGCCGATCGAGGGCGGCTTGACCGTCGACCGGCTGGCGCGGCAGATCCGGGCGGAAGGGGTGGAGCGCATCGCCCTCGTCTCCGACGAACCAAACAAATACCCGCCGACGGACTGGCCTGGTGGCATCACCTTCCACCATCGCCGCGATCTCGAAACGGTAGAGCGCGAGCTTGCGGCTACTCCTGGCGTCACGGCTCTGATCTACGATCAGACCTGCGCTGCCGAGAAGCGCCGTCGCCGCAAACGCCACGAATATCCGGACCCGCCGAAGCGCGCCGTCATCAACGATCTCGTCTGCGAGGCCTGCGGCGATTGCTCGGTGCAATCGAACTGTGTCTCGGTACAGCCGGTCGAAACCGAGTTCGGACGCAAGCGGCAGATCGATCAATCCTCCTGCAACAAGGATTTCTCCTGCGTCGAGGGGTTCTGCCCATCCTTCGTCATCTTGTACGGCGCAAAGCCGAAAAAGGCACAGCCGGACCCCGCCGCCGTGAAGGCGTTCGATATTACCGAACTGCCGGAGCCGGAAGCCGCCTTCATCAACGGTACTTATAACATCATCGTTACCGGCATCGGCGGCACCGGCGTCGTCACCATCGGCGCGATCCTCGGTATGGCGGCGCATCTCGAAGACAAAGGCCTCGGCATGGTCGATATGGCCGGGCTGGCGCAGAAGGGTGGCGCGGTGTTCAGCCATGTGCGCATCGCCAACCATCAGGACGACATCCACGCCATCCGCGTTCCGGCGGGCGCAGCAGACCTAATTCTCGGCTGCGACCTCGTGGTGACGGGAACGAAGAAGATCCTTGCCTCCATCAAGAAAGGCTCCACGGCAGTGGTGGTGAATACCGCCGAAGTGATGCCCGGCGACTTCACCCGCGACCCGGAATTCTCACTGCCCGGAGAGCGGATCAGACAGGCGATCCGCGCAGCGACAAACGATACGGTTCCGGGCGAGGATGCCAACGGCCACAACGTCGATTTCTTCGATGCCGCCAATGCGGCCAATATCCTGCTCGGTAACGCGCTCGCCGCCAACATGATGATGCTCGGCTATGCCTATCAATCGGGCTATCTGCCACTATCGGCGGAAGCCATCGAACGGGCCATCGACCTCAACGGCGAGGCGGTGGCGATGAATATCGAAGCGTTCCGCTGGGGTCGCCGCCTCGCCGCTATGCCACACCGGGTAACGGAGCTGATCGAGACCGCCTGCTCATCGTTCCCGTCGCGGCAAATGTCACAAACGCTTGACCAAGTGATCGAACGCCGGTGCGAATTCCTGACCGCCTACCAGAACGCCGCCTACGCCGCCCGTTACCGCACCGTCGTAGAAACCATCCGTGCTACGGAACTGCAGGCAGTTCCCGGCGCGACAGCGCTGACAGATGCCGTGGCGCGCGGCCTGTTCAAACTCATGGCTTACAAGGACGAATACGAGGTGGCCCGTCTTTACACCGACGGACGGTTCGATGCCCAGGTTACCGCCGCTTTCGAGCCAGCGACACCCGGCGGCACAATGCGCTACCAATATCACCTCGCCCCGCCGATCCTAGACCGTTTCGCGAAGAACCGGGAACGTCCGCGCAAGATCAGCATCGGCGGCTGGCTGAAGCCGGCATTCAAGCTCTTAGCAGCATTGCGCTTCCTGCGCGGCACGGCCTTCGATCCGTTCGGGCAAAGCCATGAGCGCAGGCTGGAGCGGCAATTGATTACCGATTACGAGACCTTGCTGGCCGACATCGCAACTCGGCTCAAGCCGCAGAACCATGCCACCGCCGTCGAACTCGCCGCCATCCCGCAAAAAATCAAGGGATACGGCTATATCAAACGGCGAAGCATCGAGACGGCGAAGCGCGAGGAAACAGGATTGCTCGAACGGTTCCGCGAACAGTGCCCGCCCCTGCCTCTGGCGGCGGAGTAACCGCTTCACGTCAGTATCCGGATGATGCCGAACCTCCTGCTCCTACCGGGCAGGAGCTGACCAAGGGTAGGTCCAGGTCTCGGTCAGGGTGCGTGTTCCCGCCTTGAGGTAGGCGCGCAGATCGGTGCTCTCACCCGGCGCGAGCTTAACGTCAATGGCGGCGCGGAAGCCCCTGATGCCGGAATTTGGAACCAGAAACGTGTGCGTAATCGCGCCGACAGAGGTGGATGGCACGAGTTCGACGAGGTGTGGCGCCTTGAGGTAAAAGGCGAGATCGCCCCCGGAAAAATCGACGATGAACCGCCGCTCGGTCGGATCGCCCGGCGCATTGGAGCCGCTGGCCCGCGGCGGCATCTGGAAGGTATTTACCGCCTTGCCGCCCGGATGCAGGGCATCGCCATTCATCACGGCCTTGATCTGGTAACGGATATTGATGGCCTTCCCCGGCTGGTAAGGCTCTTCGGGCCGCCAATAGGCGACGATATTATCGTGGGTCTCGTCGCCGGTAGGCAATTCGACGAGTTCGACAAATCCGCGCCCCCACTCTCCCTTCGGCTCGATCCAATATCCAGGACGCAAATGGTAGAGGGCTTCGAGATCCTGATAACTCTCGAAGTGACGATCCTGCTGCATCAGGCCGAACCCGCGCGGATTGGTATCGCTGAACGATGAGATTCGCTTTTCGGGAGCGTTGCGCAAGGGCCGCCAGATCCATTCACCGGTACCGGAGTGAATCTGCAACCCGTCCGAATCATGCAGTTCCGGGCGGAAATCGTCACTGGGGCGACGGTCATTCTCACCGGTGAAAAACATCGATGTCAGCGGCGCAAGGCCGAGCGCCGTCAAGGAGCGGCGCGGAAACAGGGTCGCGGAAATATCGATGACGGTTTCCACTATCGGGTAGATGTCAAACCGGTACGCACCGACGACAGACGGGCCATCAAGCAGCGCATAAATAACGACGCGACCGCTTTCCTGACCGGGAGCATGAACCCAAAACTCCCGGAAACGCGGGAATTCCTCCGCCTCCTGTCCGCCAACCCCAAGGGCGATGCCGCGCGCCGAGAGGCCGTAGCGTTGGTCGCGCCCGAGAAAGCGGAAATAGCTCGCGCCTAGGAACGAGATCAGTTCATCGTAAACGAGCGGGTCGTTGAGCGGATGATGAACCCGGAATCCAGCGAACCCCATATCGACCGGCAACGGTTTCTCGACCCTGGTCCGCCCGTAGTCGAACAATTGCGATTGATAGGGAATCGGCGCAGGGACGCCGTCACGGACGATATTAATCGTTACCGGACGGCGGTAGAGAAATCCGAGATGGAACAAGTGCAGCCGGAACGGGCTGTTCT
>JAVBRX010000148.1:0-15519 GCA_031547465.1 Microvirga sp.
GCAGCAGGTTCTCGACCGCCGGAGCAATGTTCCTGGCCGATGCCTTGACCCAGAGCACGCGGCGCGATCCGAACAGGCCGACGGTTGCGGCCTCGTCTGCCAATCGCGCCGGGTCGGCGGCGAGGATATCACCCTCGATGCGGATAAGTTGGAACGGGTCGGCTGGATCGTCGACGGCGGTTTCCGCCGCCAGCTTGGCGCGTTCGTTCACCAGCCCGATATCGGGACCGTAGATCAGCATGATGCTGCCACTGTCTCGCCGTGCTGCCGCCCGGCGGATCGTTGCATCCACATCCGCGGCCTTAACGGCAACCATCGTTTTTAATGCCCGGTCGAGAAATAGGTGGCGAGGCGGATGCGGATCTGTTCCGCCAGCGTCTTGGCGAGGCGGCCATCGGCATCGCGCGCTGCGCGGAGCGTCGCGAAACGCTGCGCGGTGCGGGCATAGGAAACGCTCGCTTGCGCCCGCCCCGAAGTGAGGGTGCGTTCGCCCTCGAACAGGGTATAATTGACATAGCCGATGACGATGCCTTGTTCGGCGCGGGCGGTCGTCTGATCAACGATGGGGGTGCGGTTTTCGCCGCTGAAGCTGAGCTTGAGCCGGTAGCGTTTCGCCGTGTCGGGGAATGCGCCGAACCCGCCAAGTTGCGAAACCAGTTCGTTATGCAGGGTATGAACAAGAAAATCCCGGTTCGCGCTTACCGTCGGTTGTTCGACAGCGATGGCAGCAAGGGTTTCGCTCATGGCACCGCCGGATGCGGTGGAACCGTAAAGCGGCTTGAAGCAGCCGGAGAGGGCCGAGGCCATAGCGGTGGCGGCCCCGATCCTGAGGAAGGAACGGCGCTCAAATGACGACATTGACGATCCTCCCCGGAACGACGATGACCTTACGCACCGGTTTACCGTCCAGCGCCCGCTGGACATCCGGATGTGCGAGAGTGGCAGCTTCGACAGCGGCGACAGCGGCATCGCGCGGCACCGAAACATCGGCGCGCTTCTTGCCGTTGATCTGCACCGGCAAGACGATGACGTTCTCGATCAGCAACGAACGGTCCGCCTCCGGCCACGAGGCTTCAGCCGCATAGCCGTCGAAGTCTAAAACGCTCCAGCATTCCTCAGCGAGATGCGGCATCATCGGCTCGATGAGGATGATGAAGATTCGCGCCGCCTCGGCCAGCGCCTCGGCGCTCATCGCTTCCTTCGCGGCATCCTTGTTGATCAGATGGTCGTGGATAGCATTGGCGAAATCGTAGATATGGGCAACGCAGCGGTTGAAGCGCAGCTTCTCGATATCGTCGCTAACATTGGCCAGCGCCTTGTGCGCCGCCTTGCGGATCGTCGTGCCGCACGGTCCGAATGCGGCGGCGGGATTGGGTTTAGTCGCGCCGATGCGGTCGGCCATTTCGCCGCTCAGCCGCCAGACCCGTTGCACGAAACGGTGCGCGCCTTGCGCGCCTTCTTCCGTCCAGATCACATCGCGTTCGGGCGGCGAATCCGACATCATGAACCAGCGGGCGGTATCCGCTCCGTAGCTCGCCAGGATATCGTCCGGATCGATGGTGTTCTTCTTCGATTTCGACATCTTTTCGATCGAGCCGATCTCGACCGGCACACCGGTTTTGGCATGGAACGCCTTGCGCATATCCTTGTCGGCTTCAATCCGCACTTCGCTCGGCATCAACCACGCGCCGTCCTCGGCACGGTAGGTTTCATGCACTACCATGCCTTGCGTGAACAGTCCGGCGAACGGTTCTTCGACGCTTGTCAGCCCGACTGCTTTCATGGCGCGGGTGAAGAAACGCGAATAGAGCAGGTGCAGAATCGCGTGTTCGATGCCGCCGATATACTGGTCCACCGGCAACCAGCGATCAACGACCCGTTTGTCGACCGGCTTATCTGTCAGATTCGGATCGGTGAAGCGGGCAAAGTACCAGGAGGAATCGACGAAAGTGTCCATGGTGTCGGTTTCGCGCCGCGCCGCTTTGCCACAAGCCGGACAGGGTACGTTCTTCCAGGTCGGATGCCGGTCAAGCGGGTTGCCGGGCACGTCGAACGACACGTCTTCCGGCAATTCCACCGGCAGATTTTTCTCCGGCACCGGGACGACACCGCAAGCTTCGCAATGAATCACCGGGATCGGACAGCCCCAATAGCGCTGCCGGGAAATACCCCAGTCGCGCAGGCGGAAATTAACCTTGCGCTCGCCGACCGGCTTGCCGCCGAGTTGCACCGTTTCCAGCCGCTTCGCAACCTCCTCCTTCGCCGCCTCGATGGTCATGCCGTCGAGGAAGCGGGAATTGATCAGCGTACCTTCGCCATCATAGGCGGTGTCGGTGATGACAAAGCCCGCCGCTTCCTGACCCGGCGGGCAGACGACCGGCACGTTGCCGAGATTGTAGGCATTGACGAAATCGAGGTCGCGCTGGTCATGCGCCGGGCAGCCGAAGATCGCCCCGGTGCCATAATCCATCAGGATGAAGTTGGCGACATAGACCGGCAGCGTCCAGGTGGGATCGAACGGATGCACGGCGCGAATGCCGGTGTCGAAGCCTTTTTTCTCCAGCTTGTCGATGGCCTCCTGCGCCGTGCCGACGCGGCGGCATTCCTCGTTGAAGGCGGCAAGTGCCGGGTTTTTCTCAGCGGCAGCCTTCGCCAGCGGATGATCGGCGGCGAGCGCCAGAAACCTCGCACCGAACAGCGTGTCGGGGCGCGTGGTATAGATCGTCAGGTCGCTCTCGCCGTTCGGAACCGTTTTGCCGTCAAGTGCGAAACGCACCAGCAGACCCTCGGAACGACCGATCCAGTTGGCCTGCATCAGACGCACCTTGTCCGGCCAGTTCTCCAGCGTGTCGAGTTTCGTCAGCAGGTCTTCGGCAAAACGGGTAATTTTCAAAAACCATTGCGTCAGTTCGCGTTGTTCGACCAGCGCACCGGAGCGCCAGCCACGCCCGTCAATCACCTGTTCGTTGGCAAGTACCGTATGATCAACCGGATCCCAGTTGACCTTGGCCGTTTTGCGGTCGACCAGCCCGGCCTTGAGAAAATCCAGGAACATGCGCTGCTGGTGCTTGTAATAGCTGGGGTCGCAGGTGGCGATCTCCCGGCTCCAGTCGAGCGAAAAGCCGATGGACTGCAGTTGCGCACGCATCGAGGCGATGTTGGCGTAGGTCCAGGTTTTCGGATGAACCTTGTTCTGCATTGCCGCGTTTTCCGCCGGCATGCCGAACGCATCCCAGCCCATCGGGTGCAGCACGTTGAAGCCCTTGGCCCGCTTGTAGCGCGCCACCACGTCGCCAAGTGTGTAGTTGCGCACATGGCCCATATGGATGCGGCCCGACGGATAAGGGAACATCTCCAGCACGTAGTATTTCGGGCGCGGGTCGGCGTTATCCGATTCGAATACTTTCCGCTCGGCCCAGATCTTCTGCCATCTGGGTTCGGTTTCCTTCGGATTGTAACGCTCGGTTCGCGAAGCGGAATTGGTGCTGATCATGTCGAAAAATCGTACTTTTTTGCCGCCAATGGAACGGCGGGACGGGAAACGGATATTCTGTCGACCGCGATTTATAGCGGTTGTGTTAACGGAGTCACGGCATAAGCGAATCGGCTGACGGAGCAAGCGGGTTTTTCAGCCGGACAGGCTGGATTCTGCCATGGGCGCGACTAGGCCACGAATGGCGGATGTGGTCAATGCCACAGAGACGGATTATCTGCATGTGGTTCGGGAGAGGAATCGGGGATGACGGAACGAAACGAGCGCACGGATGCGGTGACGGCGGCCTATCGCACACTTAAAGGCGACATTGATCGAGCCTGCGAGGATTTCGGACGCAATCCCAACGATGTGACTCTGATCGCCGTGTCGAAGACCTTTCCCACCGAAGATATCGTTCCCGTGCTGGAGGAAGGGCATCGGGTGTTCGGTGAGAATTACGTTCAGGAAGCGATGGCGAAATGGCCAACGCTGCGGAAGTGTTTTTCCGGCGTCGAGTTGCATCTCATCGGCCCGCTGCAATCGAATAAGGCGCATGAGGCGGTGGCGTTGTTCGATGTCATTCATTCCCTCGACCGCCCGTCACTGGCGCAGGCTTTGGCAAAGGAATTCACCAGGACCCCCCGCCGCCCGCGCCTGCTGGTTCAGGTCAATACCGGCGAAGAACCGCAGAAGGGTGGTGTCTTCCCTGTCGGGCTAGCGGATTTTCTTGGAATCTGCCGCGACAAATACGGGCTGACGGTTTCCGGGTTGATGTGCATTCCGCCACTGACTGAGCCGCCGTCGCCGCATTTCGCCCTGCTCGCCAAACTCGCCGCTCACCACGAATTGCCGGTACTGTCGATGGGTATGAGCGCCGATTACGAAGCCGCGATCCAGCTTGGCGCGACGCATGTGCGCGTCGGCACGGCGATCTTCGGAACACGGGGCTGAATTCGAGTCGTTCTTGCCGGAGACTATCAAAACCTCTTGCATGGCTCGCGGATCGTCGCCACATATTTTGCCGGATGAAGAATTCGGCGATAGCCACGCCATCCGAACCGGAGCGAATGGATGAATTACGCAAAGACTGGGATGCTGATTGCCGCGATGACGGCCCTGTTCGGTATCGTCGGCTATCTGCTCGGCGGATCGGGCGGCATGATGCTTGCCCTCGGTTTCGCCGTGCTGACCAATATCTACACCTACTGGAATGCCGACAAGATGGTGCTGCGCGCCTACAATGCGCAGGAGGTGGACAGGAATACCGCGCCGGAATTTCACGACATGATCCGGCAACTGGCCACACGGGCCGGGCTACCGATGCCGAAAGTCTATATCATCGACAACCCACAGCCCAATGCCTTTGCGACCGGGCGTAATCCGCAGAACGCGGCGGTGGCAGCGACTACCGGCATCATGCAGACGCTTACGCCGCGCGAACTTGCGGGTGTGATGGCGCATGAACTGGCGCATGTGAAGAATCGCGACACCCTAACGATGATGATCAGTGCCACCTTTGCCGGCGCGATCTCGACCATCGCACAATTCGGGTTCCTGTTTGGCGGCGCTCGCGATGAGCGCCCCAATCCACTGGTGATGATCGCAACGATGCTGCTCGCGCCGCTGGCAGCGATGGTGATTCAAATGGCGATCAGCCGGTCGCGGGAATATGTTGCCGACCGGGATGGCGCAACGATTGCCGCCGATCCGCTGGCCCTGGCCTCAGCGCTGGCGAAAATCGCCCGCGGAGTGAAGCGGGTTCCGAATGCCGAGGCAGAGGCTCATCCGGCGACAGCCTCGCTGTTCATCATCAACCCGCTGACCGGCAAGGGTATGGACAACCTGTTTTCGACCCACCCGGATACGGAAAACCGTATCGCCACCCTTGAAGATCAGGCGCGGCGGATGGGGGCGGCGATGCCGGTCGTATTCGACGAAACACGGTCCGACAGCCCCGCGCCGCGCCGCCGCGGACCGTGGGGCTGATGGTGGAACGTAAGGCTCCGGGCCTTGCTGCTCGTCCGAACAGAGCAAGAATCGATGGCATTCCAAGAGCTGATGGCATTCTTGGCCTCGGCGCACGTCGTCTGGCGATGCGCGCCTTCGTCGCCATTCTGAAGCGCAAGGCTCCCCTTGATGAAGTTTTCGACGCCTTACTGGTGGCGCACCCCCTGCCCGTTCGCGATGCGGCACTGGCGAAGGCCATCCTTGCGGTATCGTTCCGGCGATTGGGGACGATCCGCGCCGCCCTTCTGGCGCATCTCAGCAAGGGGATGCCGAAGGACGAGCATTTAACGGCTATTCTGACGACCGGCGCGGCGCAGATCCTGTTTCTCGATACGCCGAAACATTCGGCGGTCGATCTCGCCGTGCGCCTCGCCAAGGCCGACCCGAAAACCGCCCATGCTGCCGGACTGGTCAACGCCGTGCTGCGCAAATGCGCCCTTGCCGATGCGGACGACGTGCCATTCCTCGATGCGCCCGCCTGGCTCGCGGAGCGCTGGAAGGCCACCTACGGGGCGGAGCGGGCAGAGCGCATCGCCACTGCTCACCGCCAGTCCGCCGCCATCGATCTGAGCCTGAAAGACACCAGCCCCGCTTCGCTCGCCCGTTGGGCGGAACAGCTCGGCGGCGTAGTGCTGCCTACGGGCAGCCTCCGCCTCACTGATAAGGTTCCGGTCACTGAACTCGACGGATATGCACAAGGTGAATGGTGGGTGCAGGATGCCGCCGCCGCCCTGCCAGTGAAGCTGCTGAAGCCGCAGCCGGGAGAGCATATCGCCGATCTCTGCGCCGCGCCGGGCGGCAAGACGGCGCAGATCGCGGCGGCGGGTGCAAAGGTCGTCGCCCTCGACCGCTCCGGGGAACGTTTGCAGCGCCTGCGCGAGAACATGGCGCGGCTCGGATTGCCGGTAGAGACAGTTATGGCGGACGTGCTCGATTTTACCGTGCCGCCGTTCGATGCCGTGCTGCTCGATGCGCCCTGTTCGGCAACCGGTACTCTACGCCGCCACCCCGAAGGAGCGTGGATCAAATCGGTGGAGACCATTGCCACCCTGGCGGAGATGCAGCGGCGTTGCCTTAATCGGGCGGCCAGCCTCGTCAAGCCAGGCGGGCGGCTGGTCTATTGCACCTGCTCGCTGGAGCGCGAGGAGGGCGAGGATCAGGCAGAGGCGTTTCTTGCCCGTCATTCGGATTTCATCCGCGACCCCGTTTCTCCGGAAGAAACGGGACTTGGGAAAGCAGTAACGACGGCGGGCGATTTGCGAACCCTGCCGTATCAGCTTGCCGAGTGGCCCGGCGGGGGAAAGGCCACTCCCGGTCTCGATGGCTTTTTTGCTGCCCGGTTCCGCAGACGCTGACGGTGCGAATCATCGCCTCGGGGCAAAACCTTTACCGCTTGTCGAAGAAAACAGGATGGTTTTGCGAAAATTCAGTAAAAACAGCGATGATCAGGCTGAATGTGCCGATCTTTTTTCATCATTTGACGGTTTGTTAACCATCCGGCGAGACCTTGCCGAGTATGATCGGTGAAGAACTGCCGCGACCATATCCAGTGTCGCGGCCTATCGCGGTTGAGGGGCGCAGGTGCTGAGAACGGTCGATCGCTGGCAATTTTATCGGCTTGCCGCGCGTGAGGCGTTGCAGGGTGCGCAATCCGGTATTGCGTCGGTCACCCGCGTGTTCAAATTCAAGTCTCCCGTGCCGAGCCGCCTGCTGCTAGCGCCGCAGGATCTGCGCACTGCCGACCCGACCGTCGCCAACGATGTCTATTCGGGGTTCTTCGTGTTCGCCGGGCGAGCCGTCGCCACCGGCGGGCGTTCGCCTTTCGCCGCAACTCCGCCATCACAGGCCTGGGGCGAGGCGCTGTACGGTTTCGGCTGGCTGCGCCATCTGCGTGCCGCCGGTACGGTCCTTGCGCAGGCCAATGCTCGCTCGCTGGTTGATGAGTTCATGACCCGGCCCGGGCGGGTCAATCGGCGTCTTGCCAACGAACCGCAGGTGATGGCGCGGCGGCTCATATCCTTCATCAGCCAGTCACCCCTGATTCTCGAAGGCGTGGACCATGCGTTCTATCAGCGATTTCTGCGCTACCTCGGTCGCATGACGCAAACCCTGGAACACAGCATCCACGGTCTTTCCCGACCTTCCACCCGGTTGCGGGTGGTGATTGCGCTGTGCTATGCGGGCCTGTGCTGCGAAGGTTTCGAACCGGTACTGCGCCGGGCCAACCGGCATCTCGTGCGTGAACTCGACCGACAGATTGCCCCCGACGGCGGCCATGCCAGCCGTAACCCGCGCGTTCTCATCGACCTTCTGCTCGATCTCCTGCCGTTACGACAGATCTATGTCAGCCGGGGCATGGATATTCCGGAATCTCTGCTGCGGGCCATCGACCGAATGATGCCGATGCTGCGTCTGTTCCGTCACAATGACGGCACCCTGTCGCATTTCAACGGCATGGGCATCACTGCCGCCGACCATCTGGCGACGATCTTGATGTACGACGAGGCGCGCGCCAGGCCGATCCAGCATGCGGCGCATTCCGGTTATGACCGGCTTGAGGCCGGAAAAACCCTGATGATTGCCGATGTCGGCGCGGCTCCACCCATCGAGCAATCCGCCGAGGCGGCTGCCGGGTGCCTGTCGTTCGAGTTGTCGAGCGGCGCGCAACGCATCGTCGTCAATTGCGGCATGCCGCGTTCGCCGACCGATGCCGTGGCGCAGGCGGCGCGTTCCACCGCCGCCCATTCCACCGCCAGCCTCGACCATCTGTCCCAGGCGCAGTTCCTCACGGTGCATGGCTGGGGGGTGGAGCGCCGCCTGTCGGCCTGGCTGATTCGCCGCCTTGGCGCGGCGATGATCGCCGGTCCGAAGGATGTCATGGCGGAACGGGCCAACGATGCCTCGGGCCATCGGCTGATCGCGACACATGACGGCTACAAGGCCCCCTACGGACTGACGCACCGGCGGCGCTGGACGCTCGCCAACGACGGCGACACGCTCGAAGGCGAGGACACATTCGAGATCGACGCCAAGGCCGATGTGCCGGATACACTCAGCATTCGCTTTCACCTTGCGCCGCATGTCAAGGCGAGCCGGTCGCAAAGCGGCAGGATCGTCATTCTCATCCTGCCGAACCGGGAAGGCTGGCAGTTTGTTGCCGAACCCGTTGAGCCGCAGATCGAGGAAAGCCTGTTCTTCTCCGCCACTGACGGCACACGCCGTACCGAGCAGGTCGTACTAAAGCTCAACCCCAACCAGACGCAAACCGTGCGCTGGCGGTTCGAGCGGCTGACGCCGACCATCGCTCCAACTGGTATGCCGGATATCGCCGATCTCTCGGAACTGCTGTAAACGGAAGCTACCGTGCTTCGCTGAGCAACGGCGACCAGGCAGGATCGGACGCGGCGGCGGGTGTCGGGATCTGCACCTCGACCTTGCCGGTGATGTCGACCATGATCAGCTTGCCGCCGCCTTCGCCACCCAGGTCGCGGAAGAACATCAGGTACTGGCCGTTCGGCGCCCAGGTCGGACTTTCGTTGTGATAGCCGTCGGCGAGGATGCGTTCGCCCGATCCGTCCGGCTTGACGATGCCGATGGCGAACCCGCCCGCATGGCGTTTGGTGAAGGCGATGTAATCGCCGCGTGGTGACCAGACCGGCTGTGAATATGAGCCGTCTCCGAAGACCAGCCGCCGCTGGCCGGAGCCATCCGCCCCCATGACATAGACCTGCTGCTGCCCACCGCGGTCACTCTCGAAAACGATCTGCGAACCGTCGGGGGAGAATGACGGCGAGGTGTCGATGGCATTAGTGTCGGTGATGCGGGTGGTGGAGCGGCTGGCGAGATCGAGCACGTAGATGTTGGCGTTACCGCCCTGTTGCAGGCTCATGACGATGCGTCGCCCGTCCGGCGAAAAGCGCGGACTTGACGTCATATCCGGAAAATTGCCGACGATCTGCCGCGAGCCGGTTTCAAGGTTGATGACCTGTACGCGCGGCTGTTCCGCCTGCCGTTGCGACATGAAGGCGATTTCTTGCGTCACCGGCGAATAGCGCGGCGTGACGATCAGGGTGTCGCCCTGCGTCAGGTAACGGATATTGGCTCCATCCTGATCCATCAACGCCAGCCGCTTGCGGCGGTTCTCGCGCGGGCCGGATTCATCGACGAAGGCAATGCGCGTATCGAAAAAGCCCTTGATGCCGGTGATCTTGGAATACACCTCGTCGGACACGATATGGCTGATGCGCCGCCAATAGGCCGGGTCGGTAACATATTGCGCTCCGGCGATCTGCTGGCCGGAGAAAGCGTCCCACAACCGGAACTCGGTCTTGATCCGCCCCGAGGCATCGCGGGTGACGCGCCCGGCCAGAACCGCCTGCACACCGGCATTCTGCCAGGTCTGGGCGTTCGGGCGGATATCGAACCCCGGCACTTCCGGAAAACGCGTCTTGTCGAGGGGAACGAAATAGCCGGAGCGTTGCAGATCGGCAGTAATGATGGCGGCGATGCGTTGCCCCAGTTCACCCTCGCCGGAAAAGTCGCCGATAGCGATGGGAATCGGCTTGAATTGCCCCGAAGGATTGACCTCAATGTCCAGTTCTGCCCTGGCTGGATTAAGGACGACGCAGGCAAGGCATAAGGCAACCATCGCTTTCGACAGGAAAGCGAACAGGCGACGGGCGGCGGAAATCTGTCGGGTCATGGGCGTTTCGGGGTTGCTTGTAGATCAACGCGAAGGTGTCTGGTTTTCCAGACTGTATGATAGGGCGCGAACTTGGCAGGAATACGGAAGGATACCAGGCTATCTGGGACTGTACTTGATATTGATGGTCTTCCATTCATTGTAATAGGGAGCATACATCGCCGGAATCCGGTAGGGGCCGCAACCGGCAATCTGATCCACGGCTTCACGGGCCAGCGTTTGATCGGCAACTGTCGGACCCGCGCTCTTGATGACCGGCCTCCTCGCTAGAGAGCCATCCGGATTGAGGGTTATCATGATTTCCGGCACGGCAGTCGGGTTGCCCTGAACGGAACTTCGGGCGCAGGAGTTGATTTGATCGCTGATATAGTTCCCCAAACCCTTCATTGCCGAACTTGCCCTCGTGGCATTGCCCCGCTCCGAACCAAGTGAGGACGGCCTGCTGATCTGTGGAGCGCTCGCCCCGGAAGAACCGCCCTGCTCTTTCGATTTCAGGAACGCATCGAGACCGTCGAGCGCCGAAGGGGCATTGGCTGCCTGTTGGGCAGCCTGTCGTTCAGCTTTCTCCCGCTCGGCCTTTGCTCTTTCAGCAGCTTGCCGGCGTTTTTTCTCCTGTTCGGCCCTAAGCACCGCTGCCTGCTGACGCTTTTTCTCCTGCTCGGCTTTTTCGGCAGCAATGCGTTGAGCCTCCCGCCGTTTTACCTCGGCGCGCTGCCGTTCCTCCTCGGCCTTTTGTTCGGCGAGGATTTTAGCGTTCAATGCGTCAGTATCCGGCGGCTCGACTTTTGTTTCCCCAGGCCGCTGCGGCAGTAATGGCGGCGCAGGCGGGGGAGGAAGCGGCGGTGGGGCCGGAGGTGGTGGCGGTGCAGGAGAAGGAGGTGGTGGTGGAACGGGTTTGGGTTCCGGCTCGGCGGGTTTCACCGGTTCTTCAGATTTTTGGGCTTCCTCGGGCAGATCCTTCGGACGGGGCGGCGGGGACGGTACATCCTGCTTCGCAGATTCCGGCGGACGGTTGACGGTCGCATCCGCCTGCCGTTCGGCACGAGGCTTCTCTTGAATGTCCTTGGCCTTCTCCTCGCCTTTGGGAACCAACCCCGCCTGCTCCTCGGTGAGGAACTCGACCGGAATGCCCTCGATGAGCGGTGGCTTGGGATTGCCGATGGCGAACAGGCCGAAGAACGCGCCGGCGAACACGAGCACATGCGCTATCGTCGAGATCGCCAGTCCTGGCTCCCGCCGGTTGAACAATGCTCGAACTGTTTCCCGTGCCGTTCGCATCATCCGTTTCAGTCCGCGTACATGGCAGCGCGTTTCGGCTTCGTCATTCGCCGGTCCGCGTCACCATAACGACGCGTTTGTAGCCGGCATTGGTGAGAATGGTCATGATCTGCATAATTCGCCCGTAATCGACAGCCTTGTCGCCCCGCACCAGAATGCGTTCGTCGAAGCCGCTCTTCGCTGCCGTTGCCAGTTTGGCGACGATATCGGCATCCGACACTTCCTGGCTCTCGAAAAACAGCCGTCCCTCGGCGTCGATATCGACGGAGACCGGCTTGGTCTCGATCGTGACCGGTGCGGCTCCGGTTTTCGGCAAGTTGAGCGGAACGCCGGAAGTCATCAGCGGCGCGGTGACCATGAAGATGATGAGCAACACCAGCATGACGTCGATGAACGGTGTCATGTTGATTTCGTTGATCGGGCCGCCGCGCCTGCCGCGTCGTCTGCGGCGGCTGCCGGTATTGGGTGTTGCAATCAGCGCCATTTTTATTTCCTCCCGTTCAGGCGGCGTGCGCGATACGCTCGTCGATCTGACGTGACAGAATGGCGGAAAACTCGTCGGCGAAAGCCTCCAGCCGCGCCTGCATCTTGCCGACTTCGGCCTGGAGCTTGTTATAGGCAAGCACGGCGGGGATGGCGGCGAACAGGCCCATGGCGGTGGCAAACAGTGCCTCGGCGATGCCGGGAGCGACTACGGCGAGGCTGGTGTTGTTCGAAGCGGCGATGGAGGTGAACGAGGCCATGATGCCCCATACCGTACCGAACAGACCGATATACGGCCCCGCCGAACCGATGGAGGCAAGTACCAAGAGGCCGGAATCGAGCCGCTCCACCTCACGCTGGATGGTAACGTCGAGCACCTTGTCGATGCGCTGCGACAGGCTCTGAACTGAGCGGCCAGAGCCTTCGAACGATCGTTTCCATTCGCGCATCGCGGCGATGAACACGGCGGCAAGCCCGCCCGTCTGACGGCTTTCCAGATTGCGGTAAAGCTCTTCGAGAGATTGTCCGGACCAGAAGGTCTCCTCGAACCGCTCCATTGCCTGCCGGGTCTTGGTGAACATGATGTTTTTGTTGACGATGATCGCCCAGCACCAGATCGATGCAGCGACCAGCCCGAGCATCACCAGTTTGACGACGATATGCGCCTGCCAGAACAGGCTCCACATGGAGAGATCATGGGTGGCCTGGACAAGCGGCGCGATGTCGGCTGGGGGCATGAAACGATCTCCTAGAGCAATGTGCGTTTAAGTGGATACCGGTTAAACGCGAAGAACATTGCGAAATCAAAGCACTTAGAGCGTTTTGCGATTCCGTGTGAACGCAAAATGCTCTAGTGGAAAGCGGCCAGCACTTTCCGGCAGTTACGGATGAAACGCCCGGCACTGGCCGGTATCGACACCCGATGCTTGATCTCTGGTGTCCAGCGCGAAAGCGGACTTTCGATCAGGCCGATACCCGGTTTGTCTTTAAATCTGTCGAAAATAAGGGCTTGACGTCTGCGTGCACAATGAGCGGAGCAGTGTGTCCTTTTGACCTCACAGATGGTTAACCGCCGGTTAAGCCGAGACATATTGCGGCAAATTCGCCCATGTCTTTCGGTTGAGACATACAAAAACGCCCTCCGGTAAACGGAAGGCGTTTCTTTTCCGGTTCAATCCGAATGACGAAAGGAGGCAAAGACCACCTTCCGTCATGTTCGTCGTTTAGCCGAGCGGCGGAATGCGCAGCACCCAGCCGGGCTGAATCAGGTCGGGGTCTTTCACCGGCGGCGTGTTCGCCTTGACGATCTCGGTGTACTTGTCGCCCTTGCCCTTGCCATAATGAGCTTCGGCGATCTTCCACAGCGTGTCGCCCTTCTTCACCGTATACATCACGGCTTCCGTAGCGGGCTTCGCAACCGCCAACTGGTTGTCGACCTGTGCTACGCCAACGGTGTTGCCGAGAGCGAGAATGATTCTTTCTGCTTCCTCGGTAGAGGCGGCCTGCCCGGTCACCTTGACCTTGTCGCCATCAAGTTCGACCTTAAGACCATCGGCCTTGAGGCCATGATCGAGAACGGCCTTTTCCAGATCCTCGGACGTCGCGGCTTTCGCTGCCCCGATGCCGAACAGGCGCGCCCCAGCATCCTTGACGAAACTGAACAATCCCATTTTTTACCCTGTCGATTGGCGGTGGAAGCTGATTCCTCCGAGGGCCACGCCAGAAAGCACCCAACGGAGCGGCGATTATATAGGGCGCGATCTTGCCAATACAAGAAGCGCGCCATGAAAAATCGTGGATGACTGAAATAATCGTCCGGCATATCAGGTCGTTATTCTATGTCTGGACCGGGTCTGGAGCGAAACTGTTCCACGCTTCTACGCTTGCGGTTCTGTGCGGCGATGATAACGCCGTTGATTTCGCCACCATAGAGAAAGATCGCCGCAAACAGGTATAGGAACACTAACGCCATCATCGCCGTGGCCAGGCCGCCATAGGTCGAGACGTAATTGGCGGAATACGAATCGAGATACCAGGCGAAAAGAAGCCCGCCACAGATCCATAAAACCAGCGTGACGACGATGCCGGGAACTACTGATCCGATGCTGCGCCACCGGGACGGGATGATGATATGCGCCGCGAACAGGGCAATGACGATGACGACCGAGGCGACACCGATGCGCAGGAAGGCGATCCAGCCGCCCATGGGCTTGAGCGCCGGAATCCATGCTATCAGCCAGCGCCACCATAACGGTGCGAAGACGATCAGAATTGCAAAGCTCAGCATCATCAGCGCGCCGATGGCGACCGCGACGAGCGATTCAAGCCGCAGCAGCCACCAGGAGCGCGTTTCGTTGGTTCCGTAAGCCCGGTTGAGTCCGGTGCGCAGACTTTCGACGCCGGAGGAAGCAAAGAACAGTGACAGCAGCACGCCGAATGTCAGGATGTCGCCGCGGCGCACGGTCAGAACTCGCTTCACTTCCCGGGCGATGGGGCCGGCGATCTCTTCCGGCCAGGCCTGGAGGATGATCTGCACGGCGGCATCGGAGAGCGACCCCGCGCCGAGAAAGGTAGCGAGGGACGCAAGGAAGATCAGGAACGGGAACATCGCCATTAGCAGCGACAGGGCAATGTGGCTTGCCAACGCCCAGGTATCGTGCAGCGCAAACCGGTTCCAGGCGAGCCACAGAACTTCCACTCCCCACCAAATTCTTGCAATTACAGATGCACCTTGCACAAGCGTACCTTGCTTTAGTTTTCTTATGCTTCCCGCATTTCGCTCCGCTGAACCGGTTTTCGCTTCAGCGCAGAATGCTCTAGCTGAAACCGTGCGCATTTTCCATTCCGGCATTGCGGAATGGAAAATGCACGATAGTCGACGGGATAAACGCCCAGCATGTACGCTCTAGCGGAATTGTTCGGTTAAACCGAACGGCTCATTCGCGAATTGCATCCAATACATAAAGGATTGCCGGCCCCATATCGTGGAGAGATTGGAGGGAAGGCTTGTCATCCCTTTCAGGAATTGACTCAAAGGACGGAGCATCCTACGAATGTGTTCGAAAAAAAGAACGAAGCAATAATCCCGATGCGCCAATCCAGTTCTTCCAGCGATATTGCCGATTCCGGCGATCAGGCCAACAATCCATCAAGCCCGGTGGCGGATTTCGCCGCCGATACACCGTTGCAGCTCGATTCCGGCGGAACCCTCGGCCCCTGGCGCATCGCCTATCAGACTTACGGTACGCTCAATCCGGAGCGCAGCAATGCCATCCTGATCTGCCATGCGCTCACCGGCGATCAGCATGTCGCCAATATCCACCCACTTACCGGCAAGCCCGGCTGGTGGGTCAGCATGGTCGGCCCGGGAAAACCCATCGACACTGATCGGTTCTTTATCATCTGCGCCAATGTCGTCGGCGGCTGTATGGGCACGACCGGCCCGGCCTCGCTCGACCCGGCGACCGGCAGGCCGTGGGCGCTCGATTTTCCCCTCGTCACCATCGCCGATATGGTGCAGGCGCAGGCGGCTTTGATCGACCGTCTCGGTATTGCGCAATTGTTCTGCGTCCTC
>JAVBRX010000170.1:0-8027 GCA_031547465.1 Microvirga sp.
GACTCGACGATGCCGCGCGCCATCGCTTCCATATCGCGCCCGGCCAGACCGCCGTAGCTCGGCATGCCTTCATACAGGACGACCATTTCAGAAGCCTTCTGATAGAGGTCGTCGTCGTTCATGCACAAGAAGCCGCCGATGTTGACGAGGCAATCTTTTTTACCACTCATCGTGCAGCCGTCGGCGTAGCTCATCATCTCCTTGAGAATGGCGGCGATAGTCTTATCCTCGTAGCCCTTCTCGCGAGTCTTGATGAAATAGGCGTTCTCGACGCAGCGCGTGGCATCGAACATCACCTTGATCTTGTGCTTGGAGCAAAGCTCCTTCACGGCCCGCATGTTGCCCATGCTCACCGGCTGTCCGCCTGCCAGATTCACCGTTACCGCCAGGCAGACATAGGGGATCTTGTCCGCACCGACCTCATCGATAAGCTTCTGTAACTTCTTCAGATCGACATCGCCCTTGAACGGCAGCATCTTTTGCGAATCGTGCGCATCGTCGATGATGATGTCGACGAACTTCGCGCCGTTGCGCTCCTGATGGGCGCGGGTGGTGGTGAAGTACATGTTGCCGGGGACATAATCGCCGGGCTTGATGCAGATCGAGGAAAGCAGGTTCTCGGCGCCACGGCCCTGGTGGGTCGGAACGATATGCTTGAAGCCGTAATATTCGCGCACGACTTCCTGAAGGTGGATGAAATTGCGGCTGCCGGCATAGGCCTCGTCGCCGATCATCATTCCGGCCCACTGGTTGTCGCTCATCGCTGTCGTGCCGCTATCCGTCAGCAGATCAATATAGCACTGATCGGAACGCAGCAGGAACGTGTTGTAGCCCGCCTCGGCCATGAACTTCTCGCGCTGCGCGCGGGTCGTGACCGCGATCGGTTCAACGACTTTGATCTTGTACGGTTCGGCGACGTAGGTCTTTGTCATGATTGTCCTCTCAGTGCGTGACAAGTGAAAAACTCAAGGGTGGAAGGAGGCCGCATCCGATTTACTCAAGAAGGCGGCGAGAGCGTTGATATCGTTAACGGTGACGCCATGGCTGGTGTCGTCGAGAAGACCGATCCGCTTCATCAGGCTGATAGTGTTGCTGACCGAAACCCGATGGATGCCCAAGAGATCGGCAATCGTTCCGTGCGACAGCGGCAAGTGCAGGGAGTTGCGGGCGAGGCACAGACCATAAAGAAACCGGGCAACCCGTTGCGGAACGGTGAGAAAAACACTCTCCTCGACCTGCGTCGACATGATGTAGCATTTGGCAGCGAGGTTGGAGAGCAGTGCTTCGCCCACTTTCGGAAAGTGCGGCAGAATGTTCTGACTCAAGATCTGACGGGAGAACGTGTAAGCCACCGTCGGCTCCATCGTCGTGAAGAAGTGCATGTATGGCCGATGGGCGAACATCGCCGCCTCGCCGATGACGCTGCCCGGCCCCATAAGCCAGAGCGTGCGCTGCAATCCATCCCGGCTTGCTGCCGCGACCTTCACCATGCCTGATAGGATGAAGATAATACCCGTGACATCGTCTTCAGGACGATGAACCACTGTTTTTTGCCGCCACTCGATGCGATGGCCAAATTGAAGAACGTCATCCCAAGCCGATTGATCCTTAAATTCAATCCATGGAACGATAAGTGTATGTTCAAACTCTTCTTCAGAACTTACTGGCATGACGGAACCCTCAGGCTAAATTGCCATCGTCTGTCCGATTACTTCACCATCTGTTTCAGACGGTAACAGCATTGTAATCGGCGGTCTGTAGCCACGCCTACAGCTTGTCGCAGAAGTTATGCATGCGACAATGTATCCCTCACTCTGGTCAAGGACCCGGCGCGGTGTTCCGCGATGTTGCGCCTACTGGTCATCACATGGCAACACGGCTATGAGCTGCCGGAATCATCGCAGCTCCAATGTTTCCCGCAGGAGTTGCGGGGCGTTTCCGAATAGGGTCCGGCATGAAATCCGATATCGACATCGCCCGCGCGGCGCAGGTGCGTCCCATCCTCAATGTCGCATCCGAACTCGGCATTCCCGAAGAGGCGTTGCATCCTTACGGCAAGGGTATGGGCAAGGTCGATCTCGACTACATCACCTCCCTCGAAAACCTGCCCGAAGGGCGACTCGTCCTCGTTACGGCAATCAATCCGACACCCGCGGGCGAGGGCAAGACCACCACCACCATCGGCCTTGGCGACGCTTTGCGCCGCATTGGCAAAAAGGCAGCGATCTGCCTGCGCGAACCCTCGCTCGGACCGTGTTTCGGACAGAAGGGCGGCGCCACAGGCGGCGGCTATGCGCAGGTGGTGCCGATGGAGGCGATCAATCTCCATTTCACCGGCGATTTCCACGCCATCACTGCCGCGCACAATCTGCTGGCGGCTATGGTGGATAACCACATCCACTGGGGCAACGAACCGGCTCTCGATCCGCGCCGGGTGGTGTGGCGGAGAGCCGTCGACATGAACGACCGGGCGTTGCGCCGCATCGTCAGTTCGCTCGGCGGCGTCGGCAACGGTTTTCCGCGCGAGGACGGATTCGACATCACCGTCGCCTCGGAGATCATGGCCGTGTTCTGTCTGGCGCGGGATCTGCCTGATCTCGAACAGCGGCTCAGCCGCATCGCCGTCGGCTATACCGCCGACAGGACACCCGTCACCGCCGCCGACCTAAAAGCCACTGGTGCGATGGCCGCCCTGCTGCGCGACGCCTTCATGCCGAACCTCGTCCAGACACTGGAAGGCACGCCCGCCTTCGTCCATGGCGGCCCGTTCGCCAACATCGCTCATGGCTGCAACTCGGCCATCGCCACCCGCTCGGCCCTGAGGCTTGCCGACATCGTCGTCACCGAGGCCGGGTTCGGGGCCGATCTCGGGGCGGAAAAGTTCTTTGACATCAAATGCCGTAAGGCCGGGTTGACGCCATCCGCCACCGTCGTCGTCGCCACAATCAGGGCGCTGAAAATGCACGGCGGCGTCAGCCGCGACCGGCTAGACGAAGAAAATCTCAACGCCCTATCGTTCGGCCTTGCCAATCTGGAACGCCATGTCGCCAATATGCGCAAATACGGATTGCCGGTCGTCGTCGCCATCAATCGATTCTCCAGCGATACCCACACCGAAATAGCCCTGGTGACGGATGCCTGCGAGACGAAATTCGGTGTCAAGGCGGTTTTATGCAGCCACTGGGCGGATGGTGGGCGCGGCGCGGAAAATCTGGCGCGGGAAGTTCTGGCCCTGCTCGGCGAAAGCAGCGCGCAATCCGCTTTCAAGCCGCTTTACCCGGACGATGCGCCGCTGATCGAAAAAATCTGGCAGGTCGCAAGCGAGATTTATGGCGCCGCCGAAATCGCCGTTCCCGCCGCCATCCGCAAGCAACTGGCGGAGTTCGAGGCAACCGGTTACGGGGATTATCCCGTGTGCATCGCCAAGACGCAATATTCATTCTCGACCAACCCAGCTCTGCTCGGTGCGCCGCAGGATCACACGGTGCCGGTGCGGGATGTTGGTCTTGCCGCCGGAGCGGGATTTGTCATCGTCATGTGCGGCGATATTTTGACCATGCCAGGCCTGCCGCGACGCCCGGCGGCGGAACGGATCGGCCTCGACGCCGATGGGAGGATCACGGGATTGTTCTGACCGGAATGGAAGTGCTGTATGAGTGACGATGCGGAGCGCGACCGACTAGCCTCTAGTACCGGCGCACGGATGGCAACACGTTGTGCCTTCCTGGCCGCAGGGCTTGGCTGCGCGGTTCTCGCTCCGCTCATGCCGTTCATCAAGGCGCATCTCGATCTCGATGAGGCAAAACTCGGCCTGATGCTGCTCGGCATTGGCACCGGTTCTCTCATCGCCATGCCGCTCGCTGGATTGCTGACCGGGCGATATGGATGCCGGACGGTGATTCTCGTCTCCGGCAGCCTCACTTGCACGGTTCTGACGATCCTCGCCATCGTCCCGTCCGTCATCGTCCTGATCCCCGCTTTCGTTCTGTTCGGTGCAACCCTCGGCATGCTTGATGTCGCCATGAACATTCAGGCGGTGATCGTCGAACGGACAGCCGGGCGGCCCGTCATGTCGGGGTTTCACGCCCTGTTCAGCGCAGGCGGCATCCTCGGCGCAGGCGGCATGAGCGCCGGGCTTAAACTCGGACTGTCGCCACTGGCAGCGACTCTTGGCGTCGTGCTTCTTATGGCAGCGCTCCTCGCTATTTCCAGTCGTCACCTGTTGCCCTACGGCGAGAAGGGCGGCGCGCCGTCCTTCGCCCTGCCGCGCGGACCGATTCTGCTCATCGGCGGGCTATGCTTCATCTGTTACATGGCCGAAGGCTCGATCCTCGACTGGAGCGCAGTGTTTCTCTCCTCCGAGCGCGGCGTCCCGCTGGCCGAGGCGGGCATCGGCTATGCAGCATTCTCCGCGACGATGACTGTCGGGCGGTTTGCCGGCGACCGGATCGCCGGGCGGTTTACCGGCAGGCGGATCATCGAGGTCGGCGGGCTCAGCGCCGCAACCGGATTCCTGCTTGCGGCGCTGAGCCCGCACTGGCTAGTAGCCGTGGTCGGGTTTGCCCTGGTCGGCATCGGCGCGTCGAATGTCGTGCCTGTACTATTCTCTGCAGCCGGACGGCACCCCGGGGTTCCGGCGAGTCTCGCTGTTCCTGCCGTGACGACAATCGGTTATTTCGGGCTTCTCACCGGCCCGGTAGTGATCGGCTTCATCGCCAAGGGGTTCGGGCTGGCAGCGGCGCTGACGCTTCTCGCCGGGCTGTTGTTGTTCATGGCTGCGAGCGCCCACCACATCGACGGGCAGCGATAATGAGACTCACGTTTTTTCAGCCACTCGCCGCATAAGCATCAAGTACCTCCTGCACGCTGCCTTCGGCAGCGATCTGCCCGGCCTGCATCAGAATGCCCCGGTTGCAGTATTGCAGCAGAGCTTCCGGGCTGTGCGAGGCGAAAACGAGAATGCTGGCGCTGTTCATCATCGTCTCGATCCGTTGTTTCGCCTTGACGGCGAATGCGGCGTCTCCGACGCTGATCATTTCGTCGAGGAGCAGGATATCGGGAAAGCGCAGCGTCGAGATAGCAAAGGCAAGGCGTAGCACCATGCCGCTCGAATAGGTGCGCATCGGCAGATCGAGATATTCGCCGAGTTCTGAAAATTCGGCGATCTCAGCGGTAGCCTGGCGTGATTCCTTGATCGACATGCCGACGAATGCGCCGCGCAAAACGATATTCTCCGCGCCGGTCAACTCTGCATCCATGCCCATGGTGATATCGAGCAGGGATTGCACCTTGCCCGCGATGCTGGCAAAGCCGGACGACGGTTCGTAAGCGCCGGACAGCACACGCAGCAGCGTCGATTTCCCGGCACCATTATGGCCGACGATGGCGAGTCTGTCCCCGGCGTTCAAGGACAGATTGATGTTCTTCAGAGCACTGATCTTGACGATGTCGTGGCTGTCGGAGGCGACGTTGCCGCCGACCCGGCGGAAAATGTCAGCACGAAGCGACCGCCCGCGAGCGTTGTAGATCGGGAATTCGACCGATGCGTTCGATAGAACGATGGATGCCATGACCGCCCCCTCAGAGCCAATAAACGATGCGCGCGCGGTACTTGGCGAATAACGGCCAAGTAATCGCAAACAGGGTGGCTATGATGACGAATGCAGCGGCATAGGCCCCTGGCCCCGGAAGTGTGCCGCGCAAGGGCTCGGCAACGATGCGCAGGAATACGGCGAACGGGTTGAAACTGACCAGCCACCCTTTGTCACCAAGCAAATCTATCGGCCACATTACCGGCGTGACGAAAAAGGCGATTTGCAGGAGGTTGGCCACGATCTGCGGCAGGTCGCGATAGCGCGTGCATAGAATACCGAGCAGAAGAGCAACCAAAAATGCGGCAACCAGCAACAGAATAAGTCCCGGAATTGCCATGAGACCGATCAGCCCCGGCCATATGCTCGTCCCCTCAGGAACACCTGCCCCCGGCCAGAGCCAGAAATATATCAGGACGAGCGGCACGATGAGCAGGTTATGCGCGAAGATGATAAGATTGCGCACCAGAAGCCGCATGATGAACACGGTTTTCGGCAGGGCGTCCTGGCGCAGGTAGATTCCAGCCTGAACACACACATTCGTGCTGTCGGTAACGATACCGGTAATCAGTGTCCAGATGACCATGTTCACGGCCAGCATCGGGATGAGCTTGCCCGTTGGTTGCTTGAACAGGTACGAATAGACGATGCCGATGGAGACGATGAAGATCGCCTGGCTGAGGGTAATCCACATCTGGCCAAATTTCGAGCGCTTGTAGCGCTGGCGGATGTCACTGAATCCGAGCAACGTCCAGATAGACCACTGCGCCATGCCGTTCCGGAAATCGGTGGCGGCGCGTTGGTAGGAGCTAATTTGCAATTCCTGCGGCATTCTGTCTCTATCGTCTCATGCGCATTATCGGGCCGTAGAGCCTGAAGGCCTTACGGCCCCGCTCCGATAGCACTTTCCCTTTCCGCTGTCGAACGTCGCAACCAACGTGAAATGACCACACTCTGGTCAGGTATGCAAAAAAACTGCTTGATGAATGGGTTATCCTTGTCTCACACTATAGGGACTGAACGCGGGACCACAGGATAACATCAATGGGGAACCGACATACCGCGCTCAGGAACGCGCCGCCGCAACCCGAATAAGGTTCGGCGCGTTTTATTGCGGAGGACCGGATAATCGGCAGCCGTAAGGACACGCAATGTCGGATACAAATTCCAACGAGACGAAATACGCCAAGGCTTGGCGCAACTTTACCGCGGGCGACTGGAAACTGGGCATCGATGTCCGGGGATTTATCGTCAGCAACATTACTCCATATGAAGGCGATGCGAAGTTCCTCAAACCTGCTACCAAACGCACACAAGCGATCTGGGGCAAGTTGAGCGAAATGTTCGTGGCCGAGCGCGAACGCGGCGTCCTCGACATATCGCAGATCCCCTCCTCTATCACCGCCCATGAGCCGGGCTACATCGACCGTGACAACGAGGTTATCGTCGGCTTGCAGACGGAAGCGCCGTTGAAGCGGGCAATCTTCCCGAACGGTGGCTGGCGCATGGTCGAAAGCGGGCTGGAGGCCTTTGGCTTCCCCGTCGATCAATCCGTCAAGGAAATCTACGAGAAATATCGCAAGACTCACAATCAGGGTGTGTTCGACGTCTATCCGGAGGATGTCCTGAAAGCGCGCCGCTCGCATATCGTCACCGGTCTACCCGACGCTTACGGGCGCGGGCGTATCATTGGCGATTACCGCCGGGTCGCCCTTTACGGTATCGACCGCCTGATCGAGGCGAAGAAGGCGGAAAAGCATTCTATCGACGCCCAGCCCTGTTCGGACGAGATCATCCGCGACCGAGAGGAGCTTTCTGAGCAGATTCGCGCCCTCGGCGAGTTGAAGCAAATGGCGAAGGCTTACGGCTACGATATTTCCGGTCCGGCAACCAATGCCTGCGAAGCAGTGCAATGGCTGTATTTCAGTTACCTTGCCGCCGTGAAAGAGCAGAACGGCGCGGCGATGTCGCTTGGCCGCACCTCGACCTTCCTTGATATCTTCATCGAGCGCGACCTGCGCGAGGGAACCATCACCGAGGAACAGGCGCAGGAGATGATCGATGATTTCGTCATCAAGCTGCGCATCGTTCGCGTCCTGCGCACACCGGAATACGATGCCCTGTTTTCGGGCGATCCGACCTGGGTGACGGAATCGCTCGGCGGCATGGCGCAAGATGGGCGCACTCTCGTCACCAAGACGAGTTTCCGCTACCTGCAAACCCTCTACAATCTCGGCCCGGCCCCCGAACCGAACATGACGGTGTTCTGGTCGCCGAGCCTGCCGGAAGGGTTCAAGAAGTTCTGCGCCCAGGTTTCGATCGACACCAGTTCGATTCAGTACGAATCTGACGAACTGATGCGCCCGGCCTGGGGCGACGACACCGCCATCGCCTGTTGCGTGTCGGCGATGCGCGTCGGCAAGCAGATGCAATTGT
>JAVBRX010000091.1:0-27925 GCA_031547465.1 Microvirga sp.
TCGGCAAAAAATTGACTTGTATCAACGTCAAATTACAGTTCTTCCAAAATTAAGGCAATGCTGAAAAGCACCGCTTCCCTGCGGCAAAGAACCCGTGGAGCGGCAGGAAAACGGGGTTCGGTGCGGCTGGTTCAGGTTGCAGACGGGAAAATGCCAACAGAGTGCGCTGTATAGTCGCTTCAGAGGGAGATTCGACTGGATTGCGAGCTGGTTACGCCGTATAGATGTGACGGCGCAAAGACGTAGGCTCTTTAATCATGCTTACGATGCGACAGTTATGGGCCTATATTGTGAAGTTCACAGTTATGGCCCCATTTGGCTGGCCTGTTTATCTGCTTGACAAGCATCAAGTTTTTATTGGCAAGACAATTGAGGTATCATGAAGCCCGAGCTTATTGCCCGCTACGACCAGCGCGTTCCCCGTTATACCAGCTACCCGACAGCGCCACAGTTCAATGCCGGGATAACAGGTGCGACCTATGCATCGTGGTTGTCCGAGATCGATCCGAAAACGGTGCTGTCATTATATCTGCATGTACCGTTCTGTGCTGAACTCTGCCTCTATTGCGGTTGCCATACGGCGGTGGTGCGCAGTTACAGCCCGGTCGAAAGCTATGTCGAATGCCTGAAGCGCGAAATCGCGCTCGTTGCGGCAGCGCTGCCGGCAAAAATGGCAGTGTCGCATATTCATTGGGGCGGCGGCACGCCGACCTTGCTGAAGCCGGAGGATCTCTCGACGCTGCTCGCCCTGTTGCGGGAGACATTCGATTTCCGGCCTGGGGTGGAAATTGCCGTCGAAATCGATCCGCGGGTTCTGACGCTTGAGCATGTCAAGGCGCTGGCGGGTGGTGGTCTGACGCGAGCGAGCCTCGGCGTACAGGATTTCGATCCGAAGGTGCAGGAGACGGTCAACCGCATCCAGCCGTTCGAGACCACGTCCAAAGTGGCGCAATGGTTGCGGGACGCCGGGGTCAATGCCATCAATCTCGATCTGATGTACGGCCTGCCGCATCAGACGGTGGAGAGTGTGAGCAAATCCGTCGATATGGCGATCAACCTCGCCCCCGACCGGGTGGCCCTGTTCGGTTACGCCCATGTGCCATGGATGAAGAAGCATCAGAGCCTGTTGCCGGAGGAGGCGCTGCCCGATACCGACGAACGGGTGCGGCAGATGCTGGCGGCGGAAGCGATGATGGAGCGGCGCGGTTATGTGCCGATCGGCATTGACCATTACGCTAGGCCGGACGATCCGATGGCGATGCAGCAGCATGACGGGCGTTTGCGGCGCAATTTCCAGGGCTACACCACCGATGAGGCCGAAGCCCTGATCGGTTTCGGTACATCGGCCATCGGCTTTCTGCCGCAAGGCTACATCCAGAACGCCTCCGCCACGGTGCCGTACAGGTCGGCAATCATGAGCGGAACGCTCGCCACGGCGCGCGGTATCGCCGTTACCCCCGTCGACCGGATGCGTCGAGCGATCATCGAACGGCTGATGTGCGATTTTTCCGTCGATCTCGATGCTGTTACGACAGTCCATGGCATGCCCGAGACGGACTTCACGAAGGAACTGGCGCGCGTCGATGAACTTGCGGTGGACGGGATCGTGATTCGGAACGGAAAAAAACTGACAGTGCCGAAAGATGCGCGGCCTCTGGTTCGCCTCGTCTGTGCCGTATTCGACGAATACTTCACCGCCAAGCCCGGGGCATATTCAAAAGCCCTGTGACAATGAGTCTGATAAAGCCGCATATGCCGGGCTTGCGCTTGGGGTGAAGTTGAACATCGGCTCTTTGCCATGATGGGTGCTCCGAGCGGAGCGCCATTGAGCGGAATTGTCAGAGAAGGCAATATGATGGATGGGAAACACGACGGCCCACCAGGTCCGGACGCAGATATTGGGCAGCAACGCGATACCTATCTTCAGCAAATGCAGCGCCTCGAAGCGCTCAGCAGGCTGACCGGTGGGCTGGTGCATGACCTCAATAATAAATTGATGATTATCAATGCCAACATCGACATGGCGGCAAAACAGATCAAGGACAGGCCGCAGGTGACGCGCAAGCTGCTTTCCGCCCTGGTCGCGGCGGAGCAGGCCGGAACCATGGTGTCGAAGATGCTCGGTCTGTTCAACCGCCATGCGCCTTTGACCGTCCATGTTGACGTCGGCGAGCTTCTGTATTCCGTTTCGGAAATGCTGCAACGCACTTTGCTGAGCAAGGGCGTGCAACTGGAACTGTCGATTCCGCAGGCGCTACCGTCGGTCAGGACCGATCCGAACGAGTTCCAAACGGCGATCGTCAATCTTGTCGTCAATTCCAGTGATGCCATGGCAGGTGGCGGAATGGTGACTATCGACGCCTCGCCCTGCCGGTTGCAGGCCGGTTCCCTGCCGGGGTTGGCGCTTGAAGGGGATTTCGTCAGGATCTCGGTTCAGGATTCCGGCCATGGCATTCCGCAGGATCACTTGCAGCACATTTTCGAGCCGTTCTTCACCACGCGCGAAAGAAAACGCTGGCGTGGACTCGGGTTGCCGCAGGTTCATCGGTTCTCCGTTGAGGCTGGTGGGAATGTTCATATCGACAGTACTGTGGGGGAGGGGACGACGGTGTCTCTCTATCTGCCCAGGGCGGTGCTGGACGTGCAACTCGGGCAACGGCATCTAATCGACGAAACCGGTGACGATGATTTGGGAGAAGAACCGGTTGAAAGCCGTATCATCCGTGCTGCCAGGGAAATCCTGATCGTCGACGATGAGGTGGAGGTCGCGCTTGCCGTGCAGTCAATGGTCGACAAACTTGGCTACAAGAGTCGGGTCGCCATCGGTGCTGAAGAAGCGCTGATAGCTCTTTCCGAGCGCCCTCCATCGCTGGTGCTGAGCGATATCGCCATGCGCGGGATCGACGGCATAGCACTTGCCGAAGCAGTTCGAAGCGAGTGGCCGGACCTGCCGGTGGTGCTGATCAGCGGCAATCCGGATATCAGCGCTGCCGGGGTGGCGTTTCCGCTTCTGGGTAAACCCGTCACCGACCGGGAGATTGCATCCGTGCTGAAAGACGCTTTGGCAGCGCGGAAGGTGGACAATATCGTATCCCTGTCATTCGGAAAACGGAAGAAATCCTGATGCCGAAATTCTTGGAAAACGTGCCGTTGGGTGACGAAAGTTTCTAAAGCGTTTGCGTTTACACGGAATCGTAAAACACTCTAGCTTCTTTGATTTCGCAATGTCCTTCGCACTTAACCAGTACTCAATTAAACGCACATTACTCTAACATTTTTCGGCGGGACGCTTTGCCTGGATAGGATGGATCTGAACTGTTTTGCTGCCTTGAAACCGGATGCCAAAGTTTGTAATTGTCCGAATCTCACAGTTTTTCACGCAAATGCCACAAGGGCGCGAACACGTCCGGATACGACATTGCAACGTCTTTGAACATTGCATTTTCTTATGCCGGACAGGTGTGCATTCACGCGGAAGATAGTTGCCCCATTCACCGGTCTTTCAAGCCGGACAGCAGTTAAGGAACGACGATGCCCCTCGCCAGGCGCATGATGTTAGCCGCTTGGCGGGCCGAATTCCGGGCGTCGCTCGCCTTGAGCTGGCCGATTATCCTCACCAATCTGGCGCAAACGGCTGTTGCCTCCACCGATGTGATGCTGATGGGCTGGATCGATCCGGCGATGCTGGCGGCGGGAGGCGGCGGACATAATTTTTATTTTGCCCTGCTGATTTTCGGCATCGGTCTCGTCACAGCAACCTCGCCGCTGATCGCCGTCGAAATCGGGCGTAATCGCCATTCGGTGCGCGACTTGCGCCGCACCGTGCGTCAGGGCATGTGGTCGGCGCTCGCCATCACGGTGCCGATGTGGATCATCCTGTGGAACGGTGAACCGATTCTCGAAGCGTTGGTCAAACAACCGGCGCTGACGCCGGTGGCGATGGAGTATGTGCGGTCGATGCAATGGTCGATTCTGCCGTTTCTCTGGTACATCGTCTTGCGGTCCTTCCTCGCCGCCAAGGAGCGTCCGGGCTGGTCGCTCCTGTTCGGGTTGCTCTCCATTCCGCTGAATTTCCTCATCGCCTGGACTCTGGCTTTCGGCAAATTCGGTTTTCCGCAGATGGGGTTGAAAGGGATCGGCCTGGCTACGTTCGCAACCAATAGTTTCATGTTCCTTGGTCTTGCCTGCACCGTTCTCTGTCATCGGGATTTTCGTCGTTACCACCTGTTCGGCCATTTCTGGCGCGCGGACTGGAGCCGGTTCCGGGCGGTTTGGCGCGTCGGGATTCCGATCGCCCTGGCGTCGGCATTCGAGGTAACGGTGTTTAATGCCGCCGCGTTTGCCATTCTGCGCATCAGCAGGGAGCAGATGTCGGCGCATGTGATTGCCATCCAGCTTGCCTCGATCGCTTTCATGGTGCCGTTCGGCGTGGCCCAAGCGGCGACAGTGCGGGTCGGGCAGGCTTGGGGGCGGGGCGATCCGGATGGCGTCACCCGGGCCGGATGGAGCAATTTCGCCCTCGGCGTCAGCTTCATGGCGATTACGGCGACGATCATGCTTCTGATGCCGAAAACCCTGATCGGTTTCTTCATCGACATTGCCAAGGACAGGGAGGTTGCGGCCTATGCGGTGTCGTTCCTGTTCATGGCGGCGATGTTCCAATTGGCTGACGGCGCACAGGTGGTGACGGCGGGCATGTTGCGTGGGCTGCACGACACGCGTGTGCCGATGCTGATTGCTGCTTTCGGCTATTGGGGCATCGGCGTGCCGCTCGGCTTCGTTCTGGCGTTCTGGACGCCGTTGAGCGGCATAGGAGTCTGGATCGGGCTGGTTGCCGGTTTGACTGTGGTTGCCGCACTCATGATCTGGCGCTGGACCCATCGCGGCAGTGGAACGTTCCGGTCGCTCAAACCGGAGATATCCGGCTGAGAGGGATAGAGCAAAGATGTGTTTGCCGAAAATATATTGCGCTTTGCATATCTTGCTTTGTTTGCTGCAGTTCGTTTCACTGATCCGGATTCCGTTCAGTGCAAATGCTTTAAGACCGCTTATAGGTGTGGAATCGCGCCCATGAAGGTCGCCGGGTCGAGGGCGGTTGTCGATCGTATGGATAGAAGGGCGGCGGTCTCTCCCGAACGAACGGCGCTTTCGATGGTAGTGGAATTCTGCTCCAGCCAATCGCCCGCCAGAGTGACATTGGCGAGCGGCATTGTCTGTGTGGCGAGAGGCTTTGCTCTGTCCTGCCGGATCGTCGCCCGGCGTTCCTTGACGACCTGCACGGCGGGCTTGTGTTCCGGATCGACGGGATAACCGAGGGTGCAGAGGGCTGGGGCGACATTGCGCCAGAGCCTGCGCCCGAGATCGTCGGCATTGTCGTCGATGATCGCCTCCGCAGCCGGAACGGTGACGCTGACATGGGTCTTGCGGGCGACCACCCAGTGCATCGTTGGGGAGGGAATGGTGAAGAACCGGGGTGTTTCCGGTCCCGGATGAGTGAAATGCGCGTTGAGGATCGGCTCGAATGTCAGCGGGACGTTGAGGCCGGGGAACAGGCGTCCGATCTCCCGCGATGGTAGGGCGAGGATGACCTGGTCACCGCTTTCCAGCAGCAGGCGTTTTCTCCCGAAAATCAATGCTATCGCTTGTCTGTCGTATTCTTCGATGGCGGTCAGGCGCATGGCGGTGCGCAAAGGCGCCTTGAACTGTCGCAGTCGGGAGAAGATCGGCATCACGAGATCGGCGGCAATCCCCTCGTTTGCCACCAGAAGATGCGCGGCTCCGGGGCGCAGGAAACGCTGCAGGACATGCGCCAGCTTGCGTGAGGAGGCTCTCTGCGGCGGCGTATTGAGAAGGACTTCCGAAACCGGTCCGATGAAGGTTTGCAGGAATGGGTTGCCATTGGCGAATTCAAGGACAGGACGGTCCTTGCGGTGGACGATGAGGTGCAGCAGTTGTAGCAGCGCTGCCGTCGTCAACCCTTCGGGGCGCAAACGCTTATTGAACCATGACCAGGGCGAGAGGCCCACCCGTCGGAACAGGCTTGAACCGCTGTCGTAAATCGGTAGACCATCACGTTCGATCTCAATCCAGCGTTGACGTGCGCCGATACGCTCCAGAAGCGCGAGAACGTGAGTGTCGCCGCTCAGGATGAGATGAGCGCCCTGTCCGTGCGGGAAATCGTCGGAGATCAGGGGCCGACAGCGACCGCCGACATAAGGCGAAGCTTCGTAAATTACTACGTTGGCGCCACGCTCACAGGCTGCGAGAGCGGCGCTTAATCCGGCGATGCCGCCGCCAACGATGTGAATGACCGGTTTCATATCGGACCATGAAAGTTGGCGTCATCCGGCAAAAGCAGAAAGCCTGGCCGGAATCGGCTTTCGTAAGTGTCTTGACGAGAAACGACGGTCGCGAAGCCATGCGGAACGTTCGCGCTTCGACGGACGGCTCATTTGCTCCCGCTGGAAAGCACAGAACTGCCTGTCAACGCAGAAATTAGGCGATGGAACGGGTGGTTCAATCAATCATTAGAACGGGTGCAGCAAGGGGCTGGTCATGCCTTCCGTGTGACAGTGGTCATATAAGGCGTTTAAGCTGCGGCATTTTGTGAACCTTAACCTTAAGCGCTTCTTAAAGATTTCAGGACAAGCTTGTGGGCGAATCGGTCTTCTGTGCAGTTGCGTGAGAGGCGTTCCCATGGGGTCAGCAACAACGGCGGTTTCCAACGTGATTCGATTTTCTTCCAAACGGGCAGGGTGCCATCCGCACCAGGTTCCCGTGGGTCTCGACCGCAAGGCTTTTCTCGATGTCGTTCACGCTTGCGGAGCTTTGCTCCTGGCTGGGGATAACCGGGAGTCCCGTGCCCATGCGGTGCGGTTCAGCATTCTTGGGTTGGTTTCGATTGAAGAACTGTCTGAGGATGGTTCTTCGCGGCGGCTGCGTCCGTCGGAAGCATTTTTTGATGATTCACGGCTGCCTTGGCGTGTGGCCAAGCTCTCGGAATCCTCGTCTGTTTCCCTTGCCCCCTCTGCCGGTATTTCTCTGGCGGGCGGATTCGGCTCGGTGGCCCTGTCCGTTCAGGGGACGGAAGGGCTAGAGCCGCAACCGGCGGTTTAATACCGGCAGGATGTCCAACGGTTTTTAGCAGTTTTGGTTTCACGGCTTTGTGTGTTCGGCCCGCTAATTGGTTTATGCCGGTGTTCACGGACGAGTTTTCGCCGTAATAATTCGGGACATAGCGCTGAGTTGCGGTCGATTCTCAGTGATGGACACCCGATGCCTGTTCTTCGTCGATACTTTCTTACTGTCGTTCTGCTGGCGTTGGCGGCTTTTTTGCCTGCCACCGGGTTCGTGGCGACGCATGCTTTCGCGCAGACGGTCGCTCCGGTTGCAGACCCCGCCGATATCAAAACGATCCGCGTGAAGCTCGACATGTACCGGATCGATCTCGACCGGCGCGAGAAAACCCTTTTAAGCGGAGTGAAAAGCGACGACGAACTCAGCCATTCGCGTGAGGAGACGGAGAAGATCGGTGCAGAGTTACGCGTTATTATCGGCGAACTCGAACCGAGAATCGCCGCCCTGAAACAGCGTCTCGCCCAACTCGGGGCAAAACCCGCAGAAGGTGCGCCGGAGGAAAGCCCGGAAGTCGCCGTCGAACGTAAGGATCGTGAGGCGGCGGTCGGGGAACTGAGCGAATTGCAGAAGATTGCCAGTTCCTATCTCACTCAGGCAGATCAGTTGAGCGCCACTCTGGCGAAGCTGCGCCAGACATTGTTCACGCAGCAGATCCTGACTCGCAGCCACAGCATTCTCTCGCCCGGCCTGTGGAGTGGGATGTTCAGGGCTCTGCCCGACGACCTGCAGGAGATCAACGGCTTGATCGTCGATTGGGCCATGGCGATCCAGCGTGCCTGGAATGTGTGGACTTTGCCGGTGCTCTGCCTAGCGGTCGGATTTGTACTGGCGATATTGCAAGGACAGCGGATTCTTCGGAAAGTATGGTTCAGGCGAGATGCCGATATATTACACCCGCCGCTTCGAGCTCGCCTCATCACTGCGCTCTGGGTGTTGGTCACCGGCATCGTTCCGATAGTGCTCGCCATTCTGGTTATGCAAGCCGTTCTGGACAGGCTAGGATTGATTCCGAACAGGGCGACTTCCATCATCACGCAATTCAGCGTCGGTATCGTTCTCGTGGCGATGGCGGCGAGCCTTGTCGATGCGTTATTTTCTCCACGACATGCGGCGTGGCGGATCCTATCCGTTACAGATATCACGGCAGTGCGCATCCGTTGGTTCTATACTACGTTGTTTGGCTGGATCGCGGCTAAAAGCGTGGTCGATGTCTTCTGCGAGGTAATTTCCGCCTCGGTGCCGTTGACGTTGCTGTCCCATGCCGTGTTTTCGCTTCTGCCGGCTCTGGTTGTCATTAACATCCTGCGCATTCGTAACCCGCCGCAACCCTCCGGGACGGAAGATCCGGGGCCTGCTGTCGAGGGGGGGGCGCATCTGCCCGGCATCCTGCGTATTCTCGGCTGGACGGTGACCTTCGTCGTCCTCGGCTGTCTGCTGCTTGGCTATATTCCTCTGGCGAATTTCCTCGTCAAGGAATCCGGCGAAATCAATTTTATTGCCGGTTTCGCCTATCTGCTGATTTTACTGGTGGACGAGTTTATCGGTGGAACGCTACGGCAAGACAACGGTATCGTCACTACGCTTGAGGCTAATCTCGGCATCAGGCGGCAAGCGCTGGAGCAGATTGGTGTCCTGAGCGTTGGCATTTTGCGACTTGCCGTCGTCGTCGTTGCCCTGATTATTCTGTTGGCGCGGCTGAAAATCGATTCCACCGATATAGCCGATCAGTTCAAGGCGGCATTCTTCGGGTTCAAGGTTGGGGATTTTTCCTTTTCCCTGTCGTCTATCGCTACCGGCATTCTGATCTTCGCCTCCGGTTTGTTCGTGACGCGGATGATCCGGGGGTGGCTCAATAATACGTTTCTTCCAGCGACGACGCTTGATGCGGGCTTGCGCAACTCGATTCTGACCATCTGCGGCTATCTCGGCTTCGGCATCACGCTGATGCTGGCGTTCTCGTTCATGGGCCTCAGCCTTGACAAGATTGCCATCGTCGCCGGTGCGCTGTCGGTCGGTATCGGTTTCGGCCTGCAATCCATCGTCAACAATTTCGTGTCGGGCCTGATCCTGCTGTGGGAAAGGCCGATCCGCGTCGGCGACTGGGTGGTAGTCGGCTCTGAGGGTGAGGGCTACGTGCGCAATATCAAGGTGCGTGCCACCGAGATTGAGACTTTCGATCGCGCTACGGTTATCGTGCCGAATTCAAGCCTGATCTCCGGCATGGTAGTGAACAAGGTGCGGCATACGCGTGTGCACCGGATCGTCATCAACCTGCCGCTGCCGCGCCATGTCGATGCCGACCATGCGGCGCAACTCATCCGCACCTGCGCGCTTGCGCATCAGGAAGTGATGAGCCAGCCAGCGGCGGCCGTTTACTTCAAGGGTATGAGTGATTCAAACATTGAGTTGCAACTGGTGTGCTTTGTCGATGATGTCGATGTCATCAGCCGGGTCAGCAGTGAGTTGCGGTTCGCTATCGTTCGCGCGCTACGCGATGTAGGATATCTGCCGACGAAGGTATCGACTTCGGCACTGCTCGGAGAATTGACAAAAATGGGCGTGCCGTTGTCGACAATTACCGCTGCCTTGCAGGAAGTGACAGAGGAGGCGGCTCAACCGCCGGTCGGGCCGCCGAAACCAGTGGAGGGCAGTCCACCGAAGCCTCCGGCTGACGATTGATCATTTCAAAGAGGAAAAGCCGGATCGCTGATGCCGATCAGGCGACGGCGGTGAGAAAAAGCGCTAAACGATGCCGGTTTCGCTCGATCAATCAGGGCGTTGGCAGGGATAATCGATCATGGAAATGATGCGGCTCTATTGGCGGGTGCTCAGGGAGCTCGGCTCCGACAGCAGGGTCGGCGCGGTGTTGGCGCTGGCCAATATCGCCCTTGCCCTTGCGGCCTTCGCCGAGCCGGTACTGTTCGGGCGGATCATCGACGTTCTGACCGGCGGTGGCGCTGGAAAAGCGGTTGGCTTCTCCGACCTGGTGCCGCTGATCGCCGTCTGGGCCGGGTTCGGGTTGTTCACCATCGGCGGCGGTGTGACGGTGGCGCTTTATGCCGACCGTCTAGCGCACCGCCGCCGTTGCGCGGCAATGGCCGATTATTTCGAGCATGTGCTGGAATTGCCGATAGCCTTTCACTCGGAGGCGCATTCGGGACGGGTTCTGAAGGTGATGCTGGAAGGGACGAGTTCCATGTCCTGGCTATGGCTCGGATTTTTCCGCAGCCATCTGGCATCGCTGATCGCCCTCATCGTACTGCTGCCGCTGACGATGATCATGAACTGGCAGCTCGGATTGTTGCTGATAATCCTTGTCGTAGTATTCGCCGTTTCGACCACTCTGGTGCTAAACAAGACGGTAACATTGCAGAATGAGGTCGAAGATCAGCGTTCCAACCTTGCAAGTTATGTGTCCGATGCGTTCGGCAATATTCCCGTCATCCAGTCCTTCACCCGTATATCCGAGGAAAGCCACGCGCTACGCGGCATCATCGACCGGTTGCTCAAGGCGCAGATGCCGGTGCTTTCCTGGTGGGCAGTCGTCACCATCGCCACGCGGGCGGCATCGACGCTGACGGTGATGGCGATTTTCATCGTCGGCGTCTGGCTGCATCTGCACGGGCAGGCGACAATCGGTGCGATCGTCGCCTTCATCAGTCTGGCGACATTGCTGATCGGCTATCTGCAACAGGTATCCGGCTTCATCAACCAGCTCCTGCTCGAAGCGCCGAAGATCAAGGAATACTTCGATATCATCGACACCACCCCCGCCGTGCATGACAAGCCGCACGCCAAAGTAGCGACGAATGTCGCCGGGGACGTGGCGTTCGAGAAAGTCACTTTCTCCTATGATAACAAGCGCCCGGCGGTGGATGATGTGAGCTTTTCCGTTGCCCGGGGCGAGACCGTGGCACTGGTCGGTTCGACCGGTTCCGGCAAATCCACCACCCTGTCGCTACTGCATCGCGCGTTCGATCCTGGTGCAGGGCGGATTCTCATCGACGGCGACGACATTCGCGATCTGACGCTGTTGTCGCTCAGGCGCAATATCGGCGTCGTATTCCAGGAGCCGATGCTGTTTGCCCGCACGATCCGCGACAACCTGCGTGTCGGTCAGCCTGAAGCGACGGATGCGCAGATGATCGATGCCCTGGAGCGAGCGCAGGCCGGGGAGTTTTTCCGTCGCCAGCCGGAGGGCCTTGACACGGTGATCGGTGAACGGGGACGTTCACTCTCCGGCGGTGAGCGGCAGCGGCTCTCCATCGCCCGGACGCTTCTCAAGAATCCGCCGATCGTTATCCTCGACGAGGCGACGAGCGCGCTCGACGCGACAACGGAGCGGAAGCTGAAAGTCGCCCTTGATGAGATGATGAAGGGCCGCACCACGTTCGTGATCGCCCACCGTTTGGCGACAGTGCGTAATGCCGACCGGATTTTTGTGTTCGACAAAGGGGTAATCGTCGAGAGTGGGACATTCGATGAATTGGTCGATCTCGGCGGAACGTTCGCCGACCTAGCGAAGGCGCAGTTCATGGCCGGGGATGGCGGCAAGAAGGATAATGACGTGAAAATCCCGGCTTCGACCTGAGAAACCCGATGGTTCGGACGTTTCCTGTTTCCATGAGCTTCGCCCGATGAGCGGTCGTTCGGATTCATCTACGGGAATTGCAAACCCGAAGCGCTGGCTTGCCGATGTCGGGCCTGGTCTTGCCCTATGCGCGGTGCTGGCGTTGACGGCGGTTCTGCTGGAGCGGCTTCTGACGAAATCCGTTCCCCTTCCGGCGACAGTAATCGTGCTCCTTCTCGGTATTCTTTTGAACGGCGTTGCGCAACGGAGCATATTCCGACAGGGAATGGCCTTCTGTGTCCGGACCTTGTTGCGCTGGGCCGTTGCTCTCCTTGGATTCAAGGTCGTGCTGGGCGATATCCTGT
The DNA here is from genome assembly GCA_031547465.1 of Microvirga sp. Taxonomy (GTDB): domain Bacteria; phylum Pseudomonadota; class Alphaproteobacteria; order Rhizobiales; family Beijerinckiaceae; genus Hohaiivirga. The sequence goes on from JAVBRX010000091.1 coordinate 12,073, forward strand.
CTCTCGGGACAGGGGCCATCGTTCTGGTTATCGCGGCGATGGCGCTGACGATGACTTGCGGAATCTGGTTTGCCCGCCTGTTCGGGCAGGCGGACGGTTTCGGGGCTTTGACCGGAGCGGCTTGCGCCGTATGCGGCGCATCGGCGACCCTGGCGACTTCGACGGTGGTTCCGGATTACGACAACAAGGAAGCGGATATCGCTTTTGCAGTCGTCGCCGCCAATATCGCCGCTACGTTGGGGATGGTGTTCTACCCCGTTCTTTGCCGTTGGTTCGGATTTACCGATGCGGAAACCGGGGTTTTCCTTGGCGGAACGATCCACGATGTGGCGCAGGTTGCCGGAGCTGCGGATGTCGTATCAGCTTCCGCCGGAAACACGGCGATTATCGTCAAGCTGTTCCGGGTGTTTCTGCTGCTGCCGGTGGTGATGGCAACCGGCTGGTGGTTTGCTCGCTCGGGCGATAAAACCGGCACGGCGCGGGTGCCTGTGCCGGTGTTTGCCTTGGCATTTCTTGCGTTCTGCCTGATGAATAGTGCCGTTCCGGTCGTCATGCCCGTGCTTGTGCCTGCCTATGATGCGCTGCGGGACGTTCTTGCAGATGTTTCGCGCTGGGGGTTGCTGCTCGCCATTGCTGCCCTCGGGCTTGGCACCTCGGTTCGCGCTTTTATCCGGCTGGGGTGGCGACATGCGGCAACGTTCGCCGCCACGTCGCTGGCGATTGTCATCATGATTGCAGGCGGGTTGTCGGCGATGCGCTGAGCAGGATGTCTCAGGGCATCGCTGTGGTGGCGGAGAGAGGCGCTGCTCCGATTCCTGGACGCTCGTTCAGGAACGCGGCGGCGATCAGGTCGCGGGTATAGGCCTCCTTGGGATTTTCGAAAATCTCGCTCACCGAGCCGCTTTCCACCACCTTGCCGCTCTTCATCACCAGAATGCGGTCGGACAAGGCCCGCACCACGGCCAGGTCGTGACTGATGAACATGTAGGCGAGGCCATGCGCTTTCTGGAGTTGCCGCAACAGTTCAACGATCTCCTTCTGCACCGAACGGTCGAGGGCGGAAGTCGGCTCATCCAGAACGACGAGTTTCGGATGCAGGATCATTGCCCGGGCGATGGCGATACGCTGGCGCTGTCCGCCGGAGAATTCATGCGGGAAGCGGTTACGCCAGGCGGGGTCGAGTTGCACGTCCTCAAAGGCTTTTGCTGCTCGCTCGTCGCGCATCTTACGGGTGATGCCGGGTTCGTGGACCAGCAGCCCTTCAGTGACGATCTCGCCCGAAGTCATGCGCGGGGATAACGAACCGAACGGATCCTGAAACACCATCTGCAATTGCCGCCGCAGGGGACGCATCTCGGCCCGGTTAAGGGGCATCAGGTTGCGGTCTTCGTAGCGAACGATGCCGGCAGAGGGTAGCATCCGCAGGATGGCACGGCCCAGCGTCGATTTGCCGGAGCCGGATTCGCCGACGATGCCTAAGGTCTCCCCGGCGTGCAGTGTGAAGCTGACATCATCGACGGCATTGAGCTCTTCCGTCGTTCTGCGGAAAAGCCCATGCCCACGCAGCGAAAAGACGACATTGATATTCTGTGCGTCCATGACGATGGGCGCGTCCACTGCCGGCGGCTCCTTGCTGCCGCGTGGCTCGGCGTCGAGCAGCATACGCGTGTAGGGGTGGCTGGGGGCCGCGAACAGGGAAGCCGTTACGCCGTTTTCCACCACCTCGCCGCTCTTCATTACATAGGTGCGGTCGGCGAAACGCCGCACGACACCGAGGTCGTGGGTGATGAAGACGACGGACATGCCGATCTTCTTCTGCAAATCGGCCAACAGCTTGAGGATGCGCGCCTGCACGGTGACATCGAGCGCCGTCGTCGGTTCGTCGGCGATCAGGATATCGGGATTGTTGCCGAGCGCCATGGCAATCATCACCCTCTGGCGCTGCCCGCCGGAAAGTTCGTGCGGGTAAGAATCGATCCGGGTCGCCGGATTGGGGATCTGCACCAGATCGAGCAATTCTATAGCCCGCGCGCGGGCCTGCTTCTTGGTCAGTCCACCATGCGCCATCAACGGCAGAGCCAGTTGTGCGCCGATCTTGTAGAGCGGATCAAGGGAGGTCATTGGCTCTTGGAAAATCATCGTCAGCTTCGAACCGCGATAGCGGTTGAGCCTGGCAGGCGACAGGCCGATCAATTCCTCGCCGCGATAGGTGACAGACCCTTCCGCCCAACCGTTGGAGGCGAGAAGTCCCATCACCGACATCATGGTCTGGCTTTTGCCGGAGCCGGATTCCCCGACGATGGCAACGGTCTCACCGGGTTGAACATCAAGGTCGATACCCTTGACGGCATGAAGAATGCCGTCGCCGGTGCGGAAACGGACATTGAGATTGCGAACCGAAAGAATGGGTGTTTGCATTTACCGATCCTTCGGATCCAGCGCGTCACGCAAGCCGTCGCCGATGAAGTTGAGACAGAACAGGATGGTGACGAGGAAGATAGAGGGAAAAATCAACAGCCAGGGAGCGGACTGGATAGACTTGGCGCCATCGGCGATGAGAACGCCGAGGCTGGTCCAGGGTGGCTGAACGCCGAGGCCGAAGAACGACAGGAAGCTCTCCAGAAGGATCACCTTTGGCACGAGCAGCGTCATATAGACGATGACCGGGCCGAGCGTATTGGGAACGATATGACGCTTGATGATACCAATGTTGGTGACGCCGAGCGCCTCCGCCGCCTGCACATATTCTTGCCGTTTGATCGATAATGTCTGTCCCCGGACGATACGAGCCATGTCGAGCCACTCGACGGCACCGATGGCGATGAACATCAGGATGAAATCACGCCCGAAGAACACCATCAACATGATGACGAAGAAAATGAACGGCAAGGAATAAAGAACATCGACAAACCGCATCATGAAAAGATCGGTTCGCCCGCCGAAATATCCCGATATTGCGCCATAGGTTACTCCTATGATCAAAGCGACGAACGCAGTTATGAGGCCGATCGCCAGAGAAATACGACAGGCCCACATCGTTCGGGTCAGCATATCTCTGCCATTGATGTCCGTGCCAAAATAAAAATGCATCCGGTTTATCGGGGCGGTTACGACGAGACGCCTTCCATCATCGCTTTTTTCGATGATGGATGCTTGCTGGAATAAATTTGAGCGGGGAAAATAGGCCAGCAAACGCTCATCTATGGGGCGTGTTGAACTGAGTGTAATACGAACCCCATTATCATCGACTGAAAAATCATCAATCTTTGCACGCATCTTTGCGGCAACGTCCAAAAGCGAGGGTTCAATCTGATCGCTATTTGGGTACGCACTCAAGCTGGCAGGAGTCTGGGTGTAATCGTTGTAGACTTTGTCGTATGGATGTCCGGTAAACCAGGGTCCGACGATTGCGGCAGCGGTAATACAGAACAAAACGACAATACTGACGACTGCCGCTTTATTCGACATCAGGCGCGCCCTGGCATCAGCCCATAGGGATCGTCCTTTGATGACTGTCTTTGGACCTTTGTTCTCGATGGAAACCGTGCTCATCATTCTACAACCTTATTCATAACGTACACGCGGATCTAACAGCGCATAAAGAATGTCGACGATCAGGTTGAAGAACAGAACGAATATGGCCACCACTACAACGGTTCCCATGGCCAGGGTATAATCGCGATTAAGCGCCGCTTCGACAAAATAGCGCCCAACACCAGGTACCGTGAAAATGTATTCGATGACCAGCGAACCTGTCAGAAGTGAAGCTGCTGCCGGGCCAAGATAGGAAACGACAGGCAGAAAAGCGCCTCGCAAAGCATGTTTGGCAATGGTCTTGGTCGACAGGCCCATGGAACGCATCGTCCGGATATGATTAGCCTTTAACGTTTCAACCATGGCGGCGCGCGTCATGCGGGCGATAACGGCAATTTGGGGCAATGATAATGCGATGACCGGGAGAATGAGATTCTTCCAACTGAAAGATGTGCCCCATCCAGTCGCCAATAAGGCCTGGCCGCCATAGTAGGTTGGAATGAGGACCAGCAATTGCAGCATCGGTGCAACGACAAGCGGTGGGATAGTGATGCCGAATGTAGCAATGCCTGTCACAAGATAGTCTATGCCACTATTCTGACGGAAAGCAGCAATAGTTCCAAATGTTGTTCCAACGACAACCGCTAGAGATAGTGCGATAGAACCAAGAAGAATTGAGTTTGGTAAGCCAATTTTGAACAGTTCATTGACTGAAAAGTCACGCATTATGAAGGATGGTCCAAAATCTCCCTTGATAAGCGAAGAAAGGTATAGCCAGTATTGCTGAATGAGTGGTTTGTCGAGTTGGTAAATCTTATTCAGATTTTCCATCACTTTGGCTTCAAGTGGGCGCTCAAGATCGAACGGGCCTCCGGGAGCCAGGCGGATCAGGAAAAATGAAATCGTCACGATCACGAACAAGGTCGGGATCATGATGAGCAGACGTTTGAAAATAAAGTGCAGCAATACGGGATTCCTCGCTGTTGCCGGCGTTCGGGCCACTCCCTGTTTTCAGGCATCCTGCATTTTTGAGGATGGGCAATCGCCGACAATAGACCGATATAATGGCTGGAGGTAGCCTGAACGGTCAATCTAAGCCATATGCGCAAAACCCGGCGAGTGAAACTCGCCGGGTTTTGCGTTGTTTCTTATTGTTCCTTCGTCAGATAACGGCTCGGATAGACGCCGCGCAGATTCTGGTGGAAGCCTTTGAGCTTCGGGGAGATCAGGTTCTTGGTTCCGTAATAGACGATCGGAATCCAGGGAATATCCTGCATGAAGATTGCTTCAGCATTGTGCAGCATTTGCAAGCGTTTTGCCGGATCCAGCTCCTTGGCTGCGTCTTTCATGAGTTTTTCATATTCCGGGTTGTTGTACTTGCCGTAATTGAAGCCCTTGTTGTCGGCCTCGACCAGGAACAGGAAGTCCTGTGGATCGGCATAATCGGCGATCCAGCCGTAACGGGCGACGTCGAAGTCGCCGCCGTCGCGTAAGTGCGCAAAGTGCGTCTTGGTGTCGGTGTTGATGAACGTGGTCTCGATACCGATCTGCTTCCACATGTCGCCGATGGCGACCACCATGTTGCGGTTATTGTCGTTGGTGTTATAGCGGATTTCGATTTTGAGCGGCTTCAGGCCCGGGCCGTATCCGGCTTCCTTCAGGAGCTTCCTGGCTTCGTCCTCGCGGTCGATCGGCGATTTATCCTTGAAGTCGGCGAAAGCCGGGGTGTAGCCGGTGATGCCGGGCGGGATGAACGAATAGGCCGGAACCATGGTTTCGCCAAAGATGCGTTCGGCGATGAATTCGCGGTCGATCACCAGCGACAGTGCTTTGCGGATGCGTACGTCGTTGAACGGCGGCTTCGCGGTATTGATCGGAAGCAATGTTGTGCCGAGATAGGGTCCGAGCACCACCTGATTGCCAAAACGCTGTTTCAGGGATTTGATCTGGTCGGCGGGTAGGTCGTCCATCGAGTCGAGTTCGCCAGCCTGATAGCGACGCACACCAGCGGCGTAATCCGGATGTGGAATGACATTGACGACATCGATCTGCACGTTCTTCACATCGTGGAAAAATGGATTCTTGACCATCTTGATGTGTGAGTTCGGCACAAAATCCGCCAGCATATAGGCGCCGTTGGTGACATAGGTGCCGGGCTTGATGAAATCCTTGCCGAATTTGTCGATGGATCCCTTGTGGACGGGCAGGCTGGTCTGGTGCGTCAGCAGTTCCAGAAAGTATGGGGTTGCCGCGGTCAACTTGATGACAACCGTCTTTTCATCCGGAGCGGTGACGCCAAGTTCCTCCGGCTTCTTCTCGCCCTTGTTGACCTGCTCGGCATTGAGAATCGGGTACAGGACATTGGCGTATTTGGCACCGGTTTCAGGATTCATGATCCGGCGATAGGAATAGACGAAATCGGATGCCGTAACCGGATCGTCGTTGGACCATTTGGCGTTGGCGCGCAGGGTGAAGGTGTAGGTTTTGCCTTCGTCGCTGATCGTCCACTTCTCGGCGACGCCAGGGACGACTTCGCCCTTGCTGTTGTATGCCACCAATCCTTCGAGAAGATCGCGCAGGATGTGGGATTCCTGAACCGTGGACGTCTTATGCGGATCGAGGGTTTCCGGGTCTGCGTTATTGCCCCGATTGTATACCACCTCCGCCGATGCCGCGCCGGAGAGCGCGATGGTCGCAGCGGCGGCAAAAAGCACACCTTTGAACCAAGATATCGCCATTCTCATAGTCTCCCTTGTTCTCATGCGGGGATACTGAACCTGAACCGTCATTCATATACGGTTCCCGGTCATCTGTAGAGAGGGGAACGATAACAATTTGGTTGACCGGTATTTCCTGGAACTGGCGCGAGCCAGGGAGATCCTTGAGGTTGACGATTGCCAAGGTTGCCATATTTAAGTGATCGTCAAGCCAAATCAATAAGTTAGCTTGTGGAAGTCAATCGTAGTCAATAGGCAAATGGTTCTGAAATTTAAAATAGAGAATAGCCAATGCCAGCTTGCTAAGAAAAATTACTGGATGTATTCTTCTGGGTATATTTTATGAAAATAACATCCGGTGTGCAGCCTGCGAGGAGAGATTTGCCGTCGTGTCGGATGAGGGAATCATTGATCTTGATCGTGAAGCCGTCAAGCGTGGGCTGGCCGATGCTTCGATCATGTTGATTGATGTCCGCGAGCCGCAGGAATATTCCGCCGGGCATATCCCCGGTTCCATTTCCATGCCGCTGTCCACATTCGATCCACGCAGCATGCGGATGCAGCACAGCGCGGCAACGAAAGGCCGGATCGTCTTTTCCTGTGCTACGGGTGTCCGCTCGGAACGGGTGCTGAAACTCTTGCAAGAGGCAGGTCTTCCGTTCCGGGAGCATTATCCGGGGGGCTACAAGGATTGGATCGAGGCGGGAGAACCCGTCGTCTGAAGGCTGGGAGCGCTCTTGTTGCTATTCTTCATGTGCGAAGACCGGTGGCGGAACCGTCTGCCGGTAGCTCGGCGGATTGCGAGGAATCCCGGACCGACCGGCTGACCTTGGACAGGATGGCTTCGAGGGCTGGCGTCATGAACGGCAGCATTTTCTGTATGATGATGAGGTTCCAGATCGGCTCGAATTTCTTCCAGGCGCTGGCATAGGCGAGATGCTTGAGCTTGTGCTTGGCGGAAGTATGGGTGAGCGCGCCACGGGCGATGTTGCCCCAGGTGTAGAAATCGCGATAGGCGCGCCGGTATCCGGCTTCCAGAGCATCCGCCGATAATCCGATGGGCTGGAATACGGCATGGCGAGTGTCGTACAGATCCCAGTTGCGGGTGACGATGCGGTTTTCGCTCTCCAGTTTACGATGATAGGCCGTGCCGGGGTAGGGCGTTGCGACGTGGAACGTGGCAGTGGTGATGCCGTTCTTTCCCGCCCAGTCGACGGTGCGGTCAAAGACGTCCGCATCGTCGCCATCGAGGCCGAAGACGAAGCTACCGTTGATCATGATGCCGAGGCTGTCGAGGCGGCGGATTGCCTGCTCGTAATCCTTGGCAAGGTTCTGCTTCTTGTTGCAGGAAGCGAGCGCCTGTGGCGACAATGTCTCAAACCCGATGAACACTGAACGCAGGCCCGCCTCCGCTGCCTTCTCGATGAGATTGCCGCGTAAAACCGCTTCGACCGTTGAAGCGCCCTGAAACACCCGGTTCATGCCCTTCATCGCATCGAACAGGGTCGAGGCGAAGCGGCGGTTGCCAAGAATATGGTCGTCAAGAAAATACAAGTGGCGGCCTGGAAGCGATTCGATTTCCCGCAGAGCGGCATCGACCTCCTGAACATAGAAGGATTTGCCATTCTCGAAAAAGGCATCCTTATAGCAGAAGTCGCAATGGTGCGGGCAGCCGCGGCTGACGACGATGGAATTCGGTACGAGGTAACGCTCGCGACGGATCAGGTCGCGTCGGGGCGGCGGCAGATCGAGGAGTGTGCGCCCATCCGTCGAACGATAGACCTTGCCAGCGGCCTTGGCTGCGAAATCCTTGAGGAATTGCGGGAATGTCTGTTCGCCAGGGCCGAGGAAGATCGTATCGGCATGTGACGCCGCTTCCTCTGGCAGCGAAGTGACGTGCAATCCGCCGAGGCAGACATGCACCCCCCGGGCGCGATAGGTGTCGGCGATTTCGTAAGCCCGATAAGCGTTGGTGATGTAAACCTGAATGACGACGAGATCAGGCGTATCGTCTAGGGAAAGCGTTTCGGTATGCTCGTCGCAGATATAAGCCTCGTCCGCAGGCGAAAGAAAAGCGGCCAGGGAGGTAAGCCCGAGGGGCGGAAACAGGGAATACTTGATCGGCCTGTAGAACTGGCTGGTTGCTTCAGTCAGGGCAGGCAGGATGAACTTGACGCGCATAGTTTCACTCTTTGGGCAGACTTGTTGTCTTCGATGGCAACAGATTGCCCGGCAGGCTTGTCGCGAACGCGCCGGATTCGTGCAGAAAGTCAGGGCTTGTCGCTGAGCGATTGTGCAGTGGCGGAATGAGCGTTACGCTCAATCCATTACTGCCGCCTTGAGGATGCACACCATGGTGGCGTGACCAGGGCCGGGGCCGACGCAGCGCACGGTGTGCGGCCTGTCGCAGCGGTAGCGCAAGGTTTCCCCGGCTTTAGCCCGCTGGATGACATCGCCGATCTCGACCTCGAAATCGCCGTCGATCACTGACAGGCTTTCGACCGACCCCCGCTGATGCGCATCGGAATCTATCCGCCCACCCGGTTCGGACTGCACGTCGTACCATTGCAGCCATTCCACCGTTTTGATCCAGCCGATGATGCCGAGGCGCATCTTGCCGTCGTCTGAAACGAGGATCGGCGTGTCGGCGCGGGTGGATTTGTCGATGAAAGGTTCGTCGTCGCTGCTGGCGAGAACCCGCTCGATGGAGACGTCGAGCGCCTGCGACAGCCGCCAGATGGTGGCAAGCGTCGGATTGGTTTCGTTGCGCTCGATCTGCGAAATGATGGATTTCGCTACGCCGGATTGTTCGGCAAGCTCTGAAAGCGACAGGTTATAGGCCTTGCGCAGGCGCTGGATCGTCTTGCCCAGGTGCCCGGACAACGCCTGAGCGCCCAGATCGAGAGTCCGCTGGCGATCCTTGCCTTCGATGCCCATCGTTTCCTGCTTTCGTCAAAGCATTTTCCGTTTGAGCGGATACCGGTCAAGCAACAGAAAATGCGGCATTGAGAGTGTTAGGCGTTCCGCAAACAGAACATATGTTTGTTAATCCAAACATAGGGCGCACGGCAAGGAAAAATCGTGGGTGAGTATTTCTTTCAGCGGGGAGTTCAGAGTTCCGGCGCGCCGTTTTCCGATATCGTTTCCTGCGCCGGCGGATGGCGGATTGTTTGAACCCGTCCCTCGGCGATGGTAACAATCATGTCAGCGATATCCTCGATCTCCTCCGGGGTATGGATCGACATTAGCACGGTGATCGCCTGTTCACGGCGAAGCTTATCGACCTGATGGATCATGCCGCGCCGCCGTACCGGGTCGAGGGCGGCGAACGGTTCATCAAGCAGCATCAACGGTTTGTTGCGGATCATCGCCCGTGCCAGCGCCACGCGCTGCCGCTGGCCGCCGGAGAGTTCCGCCGGATAACGGCTTCCCATGTCGGCAAGGCCGACACTTGCCAGGGCGTACCCGACGACTTCACGTTGTTGGTTGTTCAGATGCAGTCCGGGATGGAGGCCGAGACCGACATTCTGTTCCGCCGTCAGATGCGGGAACAGGTTGTGCTCCTGGAACAAGATCGACAGGGGACGTTGCGCCGGTTCAAGGGCCAGGAGATCCTGGCCGTCAAGCAATAGGCATCCGTTCGGCCTGCGTCCGAACCCGGCAATGGCGTTGATGAGCGTCGTCTTGCCGCCGCCGGACGGACCGATCAGGACGCAGAGCGCGCCTTTCGGGACCGTGAGGTCGTATCGGCAGGAGAAGTCCGGCCAGTCGATGGTGAGGGCGACGATCTCAAGCATGGCAGAACCGTTTCATGACCGTCTGGCTTTCAGGGGAAGACTTAACCAGTGTCCGGCCCAGAACAGGCCGAGGACAGACGCGGCGATGAGCAGCGACACCGAAGCGGCGGCATCCAACTGGTACGCGCCTTTTAACTGGTAGACGAGTAGCGGCAGGGTGACGAGATCCTGTCCGCCAAACAGGGTGACGACGCCGAGATCGCCGAGCGACAGGGCCATGGCGATGATAAAGGCGACGATGGCGGGGCGGCGCAGCAGCGGCCAGTCGACGAGGCTCAGTCGGTGCCAGCCGTCGATGCCGAGGCTGTCGGCAAGCCGCCCAAACCGCTCGCCGGATGACAGCAGCGGTGGCTCGATCTGTCGGTAGACGAACGGCAATGCCGCCAGAGCGTTGACGAAGATGACCAGGGGCAGCGCGAGTTTTGACGGATCGGCGACAGGGCGCAGGACAACGAACAGCCCGGCGGCAAGGGCGATGGCCGGAAGAAACAGGATCGCCATGGCGAGGAAACCGAAACTTTCCGCCAACCGAGGGCGCAGCAGTGTCAGGCGGAAGCGGCGGGCGCAACTCGCCAGTCCAAGTCCGAGGAGCAGTGCCAGCGTGGCGGAGAGCAGGGCGATGACCAGGCTGGTGAAAGCGGCATGTGCGACATCTGCTTCAAGGAGCGAGCGCCATGCGGGTAGGCCGGCAATGAGAATGGCGCAGAGCGGCGGCAGGATCAGCCATGCGCCGACCGCCAGAAACAGGGTGTCGAAGCATCTGGGAACGAAGTGTTGTGTGTCCGGGCGTTCTTCGAATAATCCGGTCGGGGTGGTTTCGGGTGCGGTGCCGAAATGCCGGATCACTGGCCAGGCAAGGGCGCAGCAGATCATCATTTGAATCAAGGAAATTAAGCCGGCGCGGCCAAAATCAGCTTCAGTACGGATCGCCTCGTAAATCGCCACTTCGAGGGTAGCCGTGCCGGGGCCGCCCCCCAGTGTCAGGACGGCGGCAAAACTGGTGAAGCACAGAAAAAAGATCAAAGCGCCGGTACGGGGAATTTCCCGACGCAGAACAGGCCAGTCGACGATGCGGAACACCGCCCACGGGCCGAAGCCGAGATGACGCGCCAGCCGCCAATGTTCACCGGGGATGGCGCCCAGCGCCAGCCAGCCGGAGCGGGCGGCGAGCGGCGCGTTGAAGAAGACATGGGCGATCAGGATGCCGGGAAGCCCGTACAACCAGGCGGACCAATTGAAACCAAGGGCTTTTGCAGTGGAGCCGAGCCAGCCGGAGCGTCCATAAACATCGATGATGCCGAGCACAGCGACGACGACCGGCAGCACGGCGGCAAGATAAAGCAGCGCCAGGAAGAACCCTTTGCCGAAGAATTGTCGTCGCGCCAGCGCAAGGGCGATACCTCCGCCGAGAGTGAGCGACAGCAGCGTTGACAATGCCGCCTGATAGAGGGTGAACAGGACGACGCTGCCGATATAGCCCCAGGGTAAAGCATCTGCCGCCGGACCGGCAGCGATGGCAAGTCCTGTCGCTGCCGTCAGGAATGTCAGCAGAATGGCGGCAGAGGCCACATATCCGGCAAGTCCTCTGGCGCGCATGGCTTACCGGCGCATTGCCGCAAGCCAGGCGTCCGTCCATTCCCTGCGTTTGGAGTTGATCTCCTCTGCGGGCAGAAGAAGCGATTTTTCCGGTTTTGTCAGACCCAGGAACGATGTCGGTAGCTTGGTTGGGTCGAGTTTCGCCGGATACATCCAGTTAGTTCCCGGGATTGCCGCCTGCGCTTCGGGGCTTAGGAGGAAGGCAAGGAAGCGTTTGGCAAGTTCGGGCTGCGGTGATTTTAAAAGTCGCCCAGCTATTTCCACCTGGAGGTAATGCCCTTCGGAGAAAATTGCCGCTTTATACTGTGTCTTCTGCTCTGCGCCGACATGGTAGGCGGGGGAAGTGACATAACTCAGCACCATGTCGGCTTCGTCCTTCAGGAACAGGCCGTAAGCCTCCGACCAGCCTTTGGTGACGGTGATGGCGCGCTTGCCTAGATCGCGCCAGATTTCATCCGTCTCGCTGCCGTAAAGCGCCCGCACCCAGAGCATCAGGCCGAGGCCAGGGGTAGAGGTGCGCGGATCCTGAATCAGGATTTTCAGATCCTCGCGGCGGGAAAGTTCTTTCAGGCTCGTCGGCGGGTTCTTGAGTTTAGTTTCATCGTAGATGAAGGCAAACCAGCTCCAATCTACGGGAATGAAACGGGTGTCCGTCCAAGTGATGGGGAGCGTCAGCCCGGAGAGGTCGGTCTCGTGCGGGGCGATCAGGCCGGTGGCGGCAGCTTCTTCGCTCAGGTTGGTGTCGAGTCCCAGCACGACATCGGCCTTGCTGGTTTCTCCTTCCAGCTTGAGACGGGCGAGCAGCGCTGCCGCGTCGTCAGTCTGTACCCATTCGAGTGTGCAGCCGCATGTCACCTCGAAATGCTGTTTGAGGACTGGGCCGGGACCATATTTTCCGGCGAAAGAGCGGTAGGTGTAGACCGTGAGAACGGGTTTTTCCGCCGTTGTATCCTGTGCACTTGCTGGAGTGACGGCAAGAAAAGCGCCGGTGAACATCATCGTCGCGGCACAGGCGGCAAGTTGGATACCGTGGACGAGGCTCTGCTTGAATTGAATCATGTTTCAGGCCTTCCGGAAGAGAGGTACGACAAAACGATCCGGTGGTGGTGGGAGAGGGGCGCAATCTGTTTTGGGTCGCGTTCGGTCCTGTTCCCTTCGCCGGCATTATCCGGATCAGGTTCGACGGGTTGACGGTGAGCACTGCCTCTCAGCCCTGACGGGCACCCCAAGGAGATGACAGAGAGTTAGAATGCAGGCACCAGAATTGCAACAGGTTTTTGTTGAAGATGCGACAAGGAAGGCAGGAATTCGGTTAATGATCTTTATGGCTGCATGATGAATGCGTTAATTGCTCTGTGTGAACGCTATTATTGTAATTAATATTGAATATATAGTATAAATACAATTTAGTTTAGAATTATTTTTAATAAAATTATAATTTATATAAATTTTAATTAATTTTGTTGCTTTGCATTGCATTAATATTTAATGTCTTTTCTTTGTAAGATGAAATTTGTTGCTGTGCTGGCCTTCAGCCCTCGCGCCGAGGTTGGAGAACAGATGCCTGGCACTCATTCAGAAAGGGATGAAATAAGCTATGAGGAAAACGATCTTTAAAGGATTGCTGGGGCTATCGCTGGCAATGCCGCTGACGGCGGCGGTCGCGCAGGAATTGACGATCTATTCCGGGCGAGGAGAAACGTTCGTCACGCCGATTTTCAAGATGTTCGAAAAGGAAACAGGGGTGAAGCTGAAGGTCCGCTACGGATCGACGGCGGAACTTGCCACCCTCCTTCAGGAAGAGGGGGCGAAAACGCCTGCGGATGTTTTCTGGGCGCAGGATGGGAGTGCGCTCGGGGCGACCGCTGATCTCTTCGCGCCCTTGCCTGCGAAAGTTTACGAAGGGCAATCGGCCCTGTTCAAGAATGCTGCGGGAAAATGGGTTGGTGTCAGCGGGCGTTCGCGCAGTCTTGTCTACTCGCCCAAGCGTGTGTCGAAAGACACCCTGCCGCAAAGCGTCTTCGATCTGACTGATGCCAAATGGAAAGGGCGTGTGGGCTGGTCGCCCGTCAATGCGTCGTTCCAGGCGTTTATCACCGCCATGCGGGTCAAGGATGGCGAGGAAAAAGCTAAGGTCTGGGTCGCAGCCATGGTTGCCAATGGGGCTAAATCGTATAAAAACAACACAGCCCTTGTGCAGGCCATTGCCGATGGGGAAATCGACGCCGCTCTGGTCAACACCTATTATCTGTCGCGCTTCAAGATTGCCGACGAGAAGTTTCCAGTCGAGCAGACGTTTTTCACTAAGGGCGATATCGGCAATCTGCTGAACGTATCCGGGGTCGGCATCCTGAAAGCAAGCGTACGCAAGAAAGAGGCGCAACAATTCGTAGATTTCCTGTTGTCCCCGCGCATCCAGCAATATTTTACCAGTGCAGGGGCGGAATATCCGGTCGTTTCCGGTGTGATCGTCAATTCCAGCCTCGCGAATGTTGCCGATCCCGCCGCTGCAAGTCCTGAAATTCCCCTCGACAAGCTGTCGGACATGAAAGGAACTCAGGCGATCCTCGTCGGGGCCGGGCTTTTCTGATCCGGTCCTGACGATGGCCGCTTACGATGCGAAACGCACTCCTCTGCTGCTCCTCGCCCCGGTTCTGCTGGTCGGGGCGGGGATGTTCGTGCCTGTGGCGTATCTCGTTATCCGTGCGGCAGGGGCGGATATGGATGGGCTTGCTGCCTTGGCATGGCGACCGCGCACGCTGCGGCTGATCGTCAATACGGTCATGCTGATGCTGGGCGTGATCGTGGCGACAACGGCGATTGCGTTCCCTGCTGCATGGCTGGTCACACGCGCCGATATCGGTTGTCAGCGCCTCCTCACCACCCTGTCGGTACTTCCGCTTGCCATACCCGGTTACGTCATGGGGTTCGCGCTGATCGGGCTCGGTGGTTATTACGGGTTTTTCAACCAGTTTTTAGGAATACGTCTGGCTCGCCCGGAAGGGTTCGTCGGTGCGGTGCTTGCCCTGTCGCTTTATACGTTTCCCTATCTCTTCCTCAATCTGCGTTCGGCGCTGTCGGGGATGGATCCGGGGCTGGAGGAAAGCGCGCGCAGTCTGGGGCACTCCCCGTGGGAGGTTTTCTTCTCCGTGACGCTGCAGCACATGCTGCCAGCGCTGTTTTCGGGCTGGCTGGTGATCGGGCTTTATGTTCTTGGTGATTTCGGTGTCGTGTCGCTGATGCGCTTCGATACGTTCAGCAGTGCCATCTATAACCAGTATGCCAATGCCTATGAACGCCACTATGCAGCCTGGCTGTCGTTGATGCTGCTGGCAATTGCGTTTGTTTTGCTGTTTCTGGATGGGTTCTGGAACCGTCGGCGGCGGTTGGCGCGGGTCGGCAGCGGTGTTGCGCGCCGTATGTCGCCGGTTAGCCTCGGTTGGATGCGTCCGCTCGCATGGCTGTTTTTCGTCGCGTTATTTATGGCGGCGCTTGGGCTTCCGGCAACCGCAATCGTCTTCTGGCTGTCGCGGGTTCCCGTGGCTGTCGATTGGTTTGCTGTGTGGCTTGCGGCTATCCGTACTGTGGGGATAGCGATGCCTGCAGCCGTTTGCGCCACTGCTCTGGCATTGTCCGTCTCTCTTCTGTCGGTGTGTTATCCGTCCCGGTTGGCTCGCGGTATCGAACGATTGGCCTATTTCGGATATGCGGTGCCGCCGCTGCCGTTCGCGCTGGCGATGGTCTTTCTGTCGCTTGCGATTGTGCCGTTCCTTTACCAGACGCTCTTTCTGGTGATCTGCACTTATGTTTTCTCCTTTCTGGCCCTGGCGTCGGGGCCGCTTCGCAGCGCCTTGCTTCAGGGTGGCGGGCGCAGGGAGGAGGCGGGGCGTTCCCTCGGGTGCAGTTCGGGTGCCGTGTTCTGGCGGATCACGCTGCCACCTGCGATGCGAGCCGTCGTTTCCGGCGGGTTGCTGGTGTTTCTCGTGGCGGTCAAGGAATTGCCGATTGCGCTTCTTCTGTCACCGCCCGGATATGCGACATTGGCGATGACCGTCTTCAGCCGCACCGAGGAAGGCATGCTGTTCGATGCCGCGCCCTATGCGGTAAAAGTGAAAGACGAGATGTGGCATGTGGAGAACTACGAGAGCAAAGTGAAAGGTGGCAAGTACACTCTACGGCAGGCAACGACCGCTTCGATCAATACTGTTT
>JAVBRX010000181.1:0-6076 GCA_031547465.1 Microvirga sp.
TCATCCTTATGGAATGGCTTGGTCAGGTAATCGTCCGCTCCGAAGCCCAATCCCTTGACCTTGTCCTCCGTTCCGGCGAGGCCGGACAGGATCAGGATCGGCGTTTTGACCTTGGCGACACGCAGCGTTCTCAAAACCTCATACCCGGACATATCCGGGAGGTTTAGATCGAGCAGGATGATGTCGTAATCAGATAACTTGCAGAGATCCACGCCCTCTTCGCCGAGATCTGTCGTATAGACATTGAAATTCTCGGATTTCAGCATCAGCTCGATGCTTTGAGCCGTTGCGCTGTCGTCTTCGATCAGAAGTACGCGCATGTTTGATTATCCCCAGCATGGCTGTTGAGTGTTCGCCCGATAATAGGGCAGGCCGAACCGGAACAAAGTTCGGGCGGACACTCATCTTGAAATATGATTCGCAACGTTAACCACTTTTGGTTAACAAATCCTAACTCACCGCGGCAAGAGTCAGCCGAAAACTTTTCGGGTTTTTGTCTGAACATCTTGAAACGGGGACCTGACAATCTGTTTTTTCCATTGCGAATTGTGAAATTGCATCGGGCAGAACCCTTTTCGATAGCGAAATTCATCTAACGGATGCCGAATCTGCTATCGGTTTGGCACGGACAATCTTAATGAAAATGGTAAACCAAAAGTTTACGACTGTTATTTTTCAGTGCCGTTTTATGGATTTACCGCAAAAATCAAAAAAAACTGCGGAAGGTAAGGAAGAATCAACCTCCATTTGTCATTCTGCGCAACGTCGGCGGAGACAGGGGGCATGCGTTCCGTCGGTCAGTTTGCGTTGCCTGTGGTGTGGAGTTGAATGATGAAGTCGCGCGATACTCTTGTTCGTCTGAGACGCTTTCAGGTCGAGGAAAAGCGGCGGCGGGTGGCGCAGATCGAGATGATGATTGCTGAATTCGGCAGGATGGCGGTCGAGCTCGAACGGGAGATTGCCGCCGAAGAGCAGCGATCGGGAATCCACGACCCTGCCCATTTCGCCTATTCTACGTATGCCCAGGCTGCGGCGTTGCGCAAGGATAACCTCAAGGCATCGGTCGACGAACTGCAAAAACAACTTGAAGATGCCAAGGCTGAGCTTGGCGAGAGTTTCGAGGAGTTGCGCAAGGCGGAAATGCTCGAAGGGCGCGAACGCGCGGCCGAGACATTGGTAGCCGCGAGCAACGGACCGATTTCCGCACGGCTCTGACCGGAACCGTCGGTTTTACGTTTTTTCCCGTATGAACAACCGGAAGCATCGCTCGGATACGCGATGGATGACGCGCATAGTTCCTGCTGTGCGAGCCAGGCCAGGTCGGCATTGTCGGTGATTGGGCCGAAACTTTCGTCTCCCGAAGCACAGAAATCGCATCGCAACCATCATGAGCGGTTGCCGGAACGGTTAAGATTACATAAATCATCACAACTGATTGGAATCATCACAACTGATTGGCGGCGTCATGCCGCTCTTGAGACTCGTCCGCCGATGGGGCAGAGAGTTTTGGTTTCGTTCGCGGAGTCGATGCCCCTTCATGAAACACGCGCGGAAATATATCTGGCCGGTCATCGGGCTTGTTGCCGTATGCGTGTCCCTGTGGTTCCTGTACAAGGATTTCCGCGATCTGTCGCTTGAGGAGATCGGCATCAGTCTGAAGGCCATTCCGCCGCACCGTTATCTTCTGGCGGTTCTGTCGACCGTCGTCGCCTATGCGGCGCTCGCCTGGTACGACCGGATTGCCCTGCTGCATCTCGGCATAAAGCATATCCGCTGGCTGTTCGTATCGATATGCTCTTTCACCACCTACGCCCTGTCACACAATATTGGCGCATCGGTATTTTCCGGTGCGGTGGTGCGGTATCGTGCCTATACGGCCAAGGGGTTGTCGATGGCCCAGGTCGGGGTGCTGGTGGCGTTGTGCTCGTTCACCTTCGCCCTTGGCACCGTCCTGCTCGGCGGCATCGTTCTGACATGGCGACCGGAATTGCTCGCCGACCTGTTTTTCGATGCCGACAATCTGCATTTGCCGGGGTTTCTTGCAAATCCGCTTACGGCGCGGATTGTCGGCATCTTCATGCTGGTGTTCGTCGCGCTTTATGTCATCGGGTCGCTGCTGCACATGCGACCGCTGCGGTTCAAACGCTTCATTCTCGAATATCCACGCCCCGCTGTCATGCTGCGGCAACTCGTAGCCGCGCCGATGGAGTTGCTGGGGGCGGCGGGGATCATCTACTTTGCTCTGCCGGAGGCGATCAATCCCGGTTTCGTGACCGTGCTGGCTGTATTCCTCGCCTCCTTTTCCATCGCTCTCGTCAGTCATGCGCCGGGGGGGCTTGGCGTGTTCGAGTTGATTTTTACAACCGCCATTCAAGGCCATAAGCCGCAGGTGATAGCGGCGCTTATTATTTTTCGTCTGTTTTATTTGCTGATCCCATTCTTCATATCGATTTTCGTGGTTTATTTTTACGAACGGTCGCGGCTCCACAATACCGCATTGCAAGACAGGCAGGCTGGGCCGCCCGCTGGAACCGCCTGAATGGGTCTGCACAACCGCTTGCGCGCCACATTGTTCGGCTTGTCGACGGTCCTCGGCATCCGGCCCATGGGGTATTTCATTCCAGAGCGCCATGCCGGAGCGGCGAAACCGGAAGGTTACCCGGCAATCGGCGAGATTTTACGTGCCTGTGAAGGCCGCTTTTCGGAACACTTATGCGTCATCGACGGCTTTTCCGCCGCTCTGATGCACATCGCCCGTTCGCCGGAAAAGGCGCGTTTCACGCAGGACTGGTTCCCGAGGCTCGATGCCGCCTGTGCTTATTCCATTGTAAGGCACATCCGCCCGAAAAAGATCATCGAGGTCGGCTCCGGTCATTCGACGCGCTTCATGGCGCGCGCCGTGGTGGATGGGGCGTTTGATTGCACGATTACCTGCATTGACCCACAACCGCGCGCCAAACTTGACGGGCTGGCGGTGGAACACCGGCAGATGCTCGTGCAGGCGATAGGATCTGAGATATTCGCCAGCTTGCAGACAAACGACATCCTGTTCATCGATTCCAGCCATATCGCCATGCCGGGCAGCGATGTCGACCGGCTGTTCATCGATATCTTGCCCCGCCTCGCTCCCGGCGTGCTTGTCCATGTGCACGACATTTTCCTGCCCGATGCCTATCCGGAGGATTGGACATGGCGCGGCTATAACGAGCAGATGCTTGCCGGATTGCTGTTGGCTGGAGGCGGATACGAATGCCTGTTCGCCAGTCATTACGTGACAAGCCGGATGAGCGATGCCGTCGCCGCAACAATCGTAGGCCAGTTGCCCCGGCCAGAAGGGGCGAGGGAAACGAGCCTGTGGCTGTGCAAGCGTTGAGGCTTCAAATCCGGATTGCCGGCCCATATTTGCGGATGCGAAAAACGCCGCCCGACCTAAGTCGGACGGCGTTTCCCATGATTGAAGATCAAAGCCGGGCTTACTGGCGATAATGCTGGATACGCGTCGTCCGCAAACCGGCAAGACCGTGCTGGTCGATGGATTGCTGCCAGCTCAGGAATTCCTCGGTGGTGAGGGTATAGCGCTGGCAGGCTTCATCAAGGCTGAGCAGCCCACCGCGTACGGCGGCAACCACCTCCGCCTTGCGGCGGATCACCCAACGGCGGGTGTCTGTGGGGGGCAGATCAGCAATCGTCAATGGACTTCCGTCGGGCCCGATGACATATTTCGCCCTCGGGCGGAGAGGCTCGGTCATGTTACGCTCACACAATACTCTACTGGGATGACCTGTTAGTGGGGTCACAATAGCGGGCGCGGCTTAACATTGTCCTAAGCAGGCAAAGGTTTTTCATATTGCCCAATTTTTGCTGCAATTCCAGCGGCGATTCGCCAGCCCGGAGTATCGCAAAGGCGGAAAAATCGTGACTTGCACAGCCCATGCGGATAAAGGCGGATGAATGGTCAATTCCTCTGATACCAACTTTTCTGGTGCCAACTCTCTTGGTATCAACCGCGAGCCGTCCCGTACCCGTGTCGTCGTGGCAATGTCGGGGGGGGTCGATTCGTCGGTGGTGGCGGCGCTCCTGAAGCGTGAAGGCTACGATGTCATCGGCATCACGCTGCAACTCTACGATCACGGTGCGGCGATCCACCGTAAGGGCGCGTGCTGTGCGGGGCAGGATATTCACGATGCCCGCCGTGTCGCCGACGAGATCGGCATTCCGCATTACGTTCTTGATTACGAGGACAGGTTCCGCCAGGAAGTGATTGACCGGTTCGCCGAAGGCTATCTCGCTGGCGAAACGCCGATTCCTTGCGTCGAATGCAACCGCTCGATCAAATTCCGCGATCTTCTGGCGACCGCGAAGGATCTCGGTGCCGATGTTCTGGCGACAGGCCATTATGTGGCAAGTCGCCCGCTCGCGAACGGCGGATACGGTCTCTACCGTGCTGCCGATCCTGAGCGCGATCAGAGCTATTTCCTGTTCGCCACCACTGCCGAACAACTGACGATGCTGCGTTTTCCCTTGGGAGAAATGCCGAAGGACGATACCCGCGCTATCGCCCGCGATCTTAATCTGCTCGTCGCTGACAAAGCCGACAGTCAGGATATCTGTTTCGTGCCGCAAGGGCGCTATAGCGATATCATCGAGCGGCTGAAACCTGGCGCGGGGCGCGGTGGCGAAATTGTCCATATCGATGGGCGCGTGCTCGGCACCCATGAGGGTATCGTCCATTATACGGTCGGTCAACGCCGCGGCCTCAAGGTGGCGACAGGAGAGCCGCTTTATGTGGTGAAGCTCGATTCCGAAACGGCGCGCATCATCGTCGGCCCGAAGGAGGCCCTGCAAACCCGTATCATCCCGGTCTCGGACATCAACTGGATCGGCGATGGCACCCTGCAAGAGATTCCTGCCGAGGGTATTGAAATCGCCGCGCGGGTGCGCTCCACCCGGGAGCCGAAGCCCGGCATCCTCCGCATTCAGGGTGGCAAGGCCGAAATCGAGCTGTTGCAGCCGGAGGAAGGCGTTTCCCCCGGACAGGCCTGCGTGTTCTACGACAGCATCGCTCCACGCGCCCGGGTACTCGGTGGCGGAACTATTCTGCGCCCTGCTGCTTGATCCTTCCGTCAGTTCAAGGCTATTGCGGGAATGGCTCCGGTTCCGGTATAAGCGACGCTTCAAAGGTGACGCGCCGTGTCGGTTCGGGAAGTCATCTACCGGGTTCGGCACGAACCGGGTCCGTGGATACACTGGGCAAGTCTGTCATGACGCACGATAAAACCTCGGCCTTGATGCGCAAGGCTTATGCCAGATGGGCGCCGATTTACGATGTGGTGTACGACAAACTGACGGAGCCTGCGGCTCGCGCAGCGGTTAAGGCAGCGGTTTCTGCCGGGCCGAAGGTCCTTGAGGCGGGCGTGGGCACAGGGCTTGCGCTTGGCTATTATCCGCCGCATGCCGAAGTGTACGGGGTCGATCTTTCCGCCGACATGTTGAAACGAGCGCAGGAAAAGGTCGACAAACTCAAGATGACCCATGTGAAAAGCCTGCGTGTCATGGACGTGTGCGCGCTCGATTTTCCCGATGCAAGTTTCGATGCCGTTACAGCGCAATTCATCATCACCCTCGTGCCGCAACTGGAGCATGCCCTCGACGAGTTCTCCCGGGTGCTGAAACCGGGCGGCGAAATCGTGCTTGTCAACCATTTCGGCAGTCAGGACGGGCCAGTGGCGCGGATGGAGGCGCTGATAGCGCCGCTGGTGGCGAAGATCGGCTGGTCTTCGAGTTTTCAGGCATCACGGATCGAAAATTGGGCGCGCGCGACCGGTCAGTTCGATGTCTCCGGCCTGAAGCCAGTCTTCCCCGGCGGGTTCTTCAAACTGATGCGCCTGCGCAAGCGGGAAGGGGCGCAGATCGGGCAGATGGCCGCTTCCGCCGTCGCCTGACACAGATCAAAACTTGCATATGTGCCGCTTGACACCGGGCAAGACATCTTTGTATATCGGCGCGCCCGGACCGGAAGAGTCAGGGTGTGTGGCGGGGTAGCTCAGTTGGTTAGAGCAGCGGAATCATAATCCGC
>JAVBRX010000027.1:0-10083 GCA_031547465.1 Microvirga sp.
GAGGAAAACCAGACGCCGGTGGTGATCGAAGCCGGCGATCTCGCTAGAACCTCGCCGTTGCGCACCTTATGTGAGAAGGCCAAGAATGCTCTTGCCCTGCCGTGTTACGCCGATAGCGGTCGCGATCTCGGCGCGGTGATCGACGAAACCCTGCGCCTTGAGGGGCTGACCATCGGGCGTGATGCTCGCGCTCTGGCGCTCGCCAGCCTCGGCGGCGACCGCCTCGCGACGCGGGGCGAACTCGTCAAGCTGGCGCTTTATGCCCGAGATCCGGCCAATCCCGGCAAGACGGAAGTCACCGTCGCCGATGTCGAGGCCATTCTGTCCGATGTTTCGGCCATCGCTTCCGATGCGGTGGTAGATGCTGCCTTCTCCGGACAGGCGGGGGCGATGGAAACCGATCTGCGTCGCCTCATCGCCGAAGGCGCGCTCGGTTCGGTGATCCTCGGCGCGGCGCTTCGCCACGCTTTTCTGCTGCTCTCCGCCCGCCTCGACATCGAGACGGGTCGTCCCATCTCCGCGGTGGTCGAAAGCTGGCGCGGCCTGCATTTTCGCCGCAAGGCGGCAATCGAGCGCCATGTGGCGCGATTCGATTCCACCGCCCTGCACACGATCATCCGCAACCTGCAATCCGCGCTCCTCGATACACGACGGCAAGCCTCCTTAAGCGATGCCATCGCTGCCCGCGCCCTGTTGCAGATTGCAGTCACGCGCGGCAGATGAAAGCAGCGGATCTTTCATCCAATCGTCGCCCTATATTGAAATGGTTCATTAACCCTTAAGGCTTTCTCCGCTTAAATGGGCACCGGTCAGATGCGATGGGCATTCCAGATCCGGCGGCTTGGGCGAAGATCTTCAAAATCACACAACGGGTTTGAGGGACTTTCAAAAAATCCTTCTGATTCCATTCTTTTACCGCATTGCTCCGGTCAATCGGAAGCTCTTCAGGCGAAACAGTGTCCACCTTCCGTCATGACGGCAAGAAACGATTGAATAATGTATCGAACCGAAATCGTCCCCGATCAGGAAACTGCCAACAGCGGAACGCCTGCCAGCAGCAGTAATGCCGGGCAGGAGAAACGCAAAGCCGGGAAACCGCGCCTGCAATATGCGGCGCTGCCGTTCCGCTTCGGAGCGACGGGCGAGGTCGAGATCATGCTCATCACGTCGCGCGAAACGCGCCGTTGGGTGATACCGAAGGGTTGGCCGATCAAAGGGCTTGAGCCGCACGAAACCGCCGAGCGCGAGGCGTTCGAGGAAGCCGGTTTACGCGGCTGCGCCGCCAAGCGCCCGGTCGGGCGTTATCGTTACGAGAAACGCTTGCAGCAAAGCACGGTACTCTGTGAAGTCGCAGTTTATCCATTTGCCGTGACGACACAACGTAAGCGTTGGCCTGAGCAGCATCAGCGCGAAGGGCGCTGGTTTTCAGCCGAAGAAGCCGCAAACGCCGTGCGTGAGGAAGACCTGCAACGCTTGATCCGCTCGTTCGGCGCGAAAGGCGCGTCCATCATGACGGGTCGGGCGTCCCGCACCGCCACCAAAACCCTGAGCCGCCTTAAGATGCGGGAAGCGGCAGCCGGTCCGGTCGGATAAGCATCACTCGGGTTTGCCGCCCGCATCGTATTGTCTTTCTGGCGCGTTGGATAATGCGTTGCAACCGGGTGGCCTGAGGAGTGGCAAGCGGGTATGGTCCGTTGCCGGTTCATAGACAATCGGACCATCGACCTGAAAAGGGCTGTTTCCATGACGCAACCGCTCCGCCCGGCTGGGCCCGGCGACCAGATCCTGCTCATTGACGGATCATCCTTCATTTTCCGGGCATATTTTCAGGCAGCCCGTCAGGACGACAAATATAATTACCGCCCTTCAGATGGGTTGCCGACTGGTGCTGTACGGCTGTTCTGCGCCAAGCTGTTGCAATTCCTGCGTGACGGCGCGGCGGGCGTGACGCCGACGCATATCGCCATCGTCTTCGATGCGCCGGGTGGCTCATTCCGCAAGGAGATCTATCCCGAATACAAGGGTCACCGTCCGGATGCGCCGGAAGATCTGAAGGCGCAGATGCCGCTGATGCGCGCGGCGGCACGCGCTTTCGGTTTCGAGCCGGTGGAAATCGCCGGGTTCGAGGCGGATGACATCATCGCCACCTATGCCGTGCAGGCGGCGGAGCGCGGCGCCGATGCGCTGATCGTCTCATCTGACAAGGATCTGATGCAGTTGATCGGCCCGCATGTACGGTTCTACGATTTTGAATCTGGACAGAAGGGCAAACCGGGCTATCGCCCGGAACGCAATCTCGACGCAGCAGCGGCGGCGGAAAAATGGGAAGGGGTGTCGCCGGAAAAGATCGGTGATGTGCTGGCGCTGATGGGTGACGCTTCCGATAACGTGCCGGGAGTGCCGGGCATCGGCCTGAAAACGGCAGCGCAACTCATCCGCGAATACGGCGATCTCGAAACACTTTTAATGCAGGCAAGCAGCATCAAGCAGCCGAAACGCCGCGAAGCACTGACGGAACACGCGGAATCGGCTCGGCTGTCAAAACGCCTCGTCTCCCTCTATTGCGCCGCTCCCGTTCCGGTCACCCTCGATACCCTACGCCTTACCCCCCTTGACGCCAAGCCGGTGATCGCCTTCCTGAAAGCGCTGGAGGTCAACCAGCTGACCAAGCGTGTCGGCGATCTTTACGGCGTCGACCCCGCGACTGTGGAAGCTGATCCTGGCCTCGTTTCCGCCGGGCCAGGAGCCGCGCGGTATAAAGGGACATCCGACATTTCGGCTCCGGTGAGCGACGAACCGGTGGGCCAGATTACTGCCGATACGGTTGGATCGCCAACAGCATTCGCCGCCGTGCGACGGCAGGCTGTTGCGGCGCTGCCGGTCAATCGTGAGGCTTACGAGACGGTGACGGAACCGGCGCGCTTGCAGCATTGGGTGCGACGTGGCCTTGAGGCAGGGCTGGTGGCATTCGACACCGAGACCACCTCCGTCGATGCGAATGCCTGCGACCTCGTCGGCTTTTCGCTCGCCATCGCCCCCGGCGAAGCCTGTTACGTGCCGTTGCAGCATCGCAGCGGCGCCGACCTGTTCGGCGGCGGGATGACGCCAGGGCAGATCCCCCTTGCCGAGGCGCTGCGCATCGTCAAGCCGCTCATGGAAGACGGCAGTGTCCTGAAGATCGGCCAGAACATCAAATACGACTGGATCGTCATGAAGCGTTACGGCGTGATGCTGCGCCCGCTCGATGATACGATGCTGATTTCCTATGCCCTCGACGCCGGAATCGGCAGCCACGGCATGGATGAACTGTCGCGCCGCCATCTCGGGCACGAAACGATCCCCTATTCGGAAGTCGCAGGCAGCGGCAAGTCCGCCGTCACCTTCGACAGGGTGGAGATCGCCAAGGCCGCAGTTTATGCGGCGGAAGACGCAGACATAACGCTACGCCTATGGCAGGCACTGAAACCGCGCCTCGCCGCCGAGCATAAAAGCACCGTCTACGAAACGCTGGAACGCCCGCTGATCGAGGTTATCGCCCGCATGGAGATGCGCGGCATCGGCATCGACCGGACGATTCTCAGCCGTCTGTCGGGCGATTTTGCCCAGAGCCTGCTGCGGCTGGAAGCGCAGATCCACGAGATGGCGGGCGAGAAATTCCTGCTCTCTTCGCCAAAACAGACCGGCGATATCCTGTTCGGCAAGTTCAACCTGCCTGGAGCGAAGAAAACTCCGACCGGCCAATGGGCGACCCCGGCAACGCTCCTCGAAGAACTGGTGCAGGCGGGCCATGAACTCCCCGCCGTCATTCTGGAATGGCGGCAACTCGCCAAGCTGAAGTCGACCTATACCGACGCACTCCCCGGTTACGTGAACCAGACGACGAAACGGGTGCATAGCTCCTTCGCCCTGGCCTCCACCACCACCGGGCGGCTGTCGTCATCGGAGCCGAACTTGCAGAATATCCCGATCCGTACAGAGGAGGGCCGCAAGATCCGCGCCGCCTTTGTCGCGCAGCCGGGTTTCAAGATCGTCTCCGCCGATTACAGCCAGATTGAACTCAGGGTGCTGGCACATATCGCCGAGATCCCGCAATTGCGGCAGGCCTTCGCCGAGGGTATCGACATTCATGCCGCCACCGCCTCGGCAATGTTCGGCGTGCCGCTTAACGACATGACATCCGATCTGCGTCGCAAGGCCAAGACGATCAATTTCGGCATCATTTATGGCATTTCTGCCTTTGGGCTGGCGCAGCGCCTCAACATTCCGCACGGTGAGGCTTCCAGTTTCATCAAGCAGTATTTCGAGCGTTTCCCCGGCATCCGTGATTATATCGAGGCAACCAAGCAGCTCTGCCGCGATCAGGGCTATGTCAGCACCATTTTCGGGCGCGCCTGCCATTATCCGCAGATCCGCTCAGCGGGAGCGCAGGAACGGGCGGGGATCGAACGGGCGGCGATCAACGCACCGATCCAGGGCAGTGCCGCCGATATCATCCGCCGCGCCATGATCCGCATGGACGGGGCGCTGTCTGAGGCCGGGCTGGCGGCGCAGATGCTGCTCCAGGTGCATGACGAACTGGTGTTCGAGGTGCCGGATGGCGAGGTCGAGGCGACGATTCCGGTGGTGAAAACGGTGATGGAAAATGCCGCCGCTCCCGCCATAACCCTGAAAGTGCCGCTTGCCGTCGATGCCAAGGCGGCACGGAACTGGGACGAGGCGCATTGATACCGATATCAGTCCGATAAACAGTCAGGCTTGACCGGAAACCGGGCGCGCCGCCGCGCCGCCCTTTCTCATTGCCAGCGCCACCCAGCCGTCGAGATCGTAACGCCGGTTCAACCGCCAGCCCTGTGTACCATAAGCCGACAGGATGCCGGGAACATCCTGCTTCAACAGGCCGGAGAGAATCAACGTGCCGTCATTGGCGGTAACGTGCGTCAGATCGCGGGCGAGAAGCCGCAGCGGCTTGGCGAGGATATTGGCGAAGACGAGATCGAAATGGTTCGCCCGGTCGGCAAGCCGGCCGCGCACACCGGGAGCCGTGTAAAACTCCATCAGCCCGCCGATGCCGTTGAGACGGGCGTTATCCTTCGCCACCAGCACCGCCACCGGGTCGATATCTCCAGCTACGACCTTGGTTCGGAGAAGTTTGGCGGCGGCGAAACCGAGAATGCCGGTGCCAGTGCCGACATCGAGAATGCGGCGCGGTGTGCGGCGCTTCAATTCATCGATGAAGGCCCGCAAGCAACCGAGCGTGGTGCCGTGATGGCCGGTGCCAAAGGCGAGCGCTGCCTCGATCTCGATCGCCGTATCGTTGATGCGCCGCTGGTGCCGGTCATGCGAGCCATGGACGAGAATACGCCCGGCGCGCACCGGCTTCAAACCGTCGAGGGACGCCTTGACCCAATCCTTTTGGTCGATTTCAGAGAATTCCGCTTCGTCAACGACATCGCCGACGATGGGTCGCAACAGGTCACAGATCGCCGCCCTGTTCGGCTCGTGGGAGAAATACGCTTCCAGCAGCCACGGACCATTATCCTCGGTCTCGAATGTCGCCACGGCGGTTTCCGCCGGGTCGAACACTTCACCGAGGAGCGTCACCATGGCGAGCGCGCTGGCCTCATCGGAGGCAAGTCGCATCACATGCGTCGGACGATTGGGGTGCAAACCTTCAAGCATTCACACCGCTTACAACGGCAGGCGGCTCTTGTCATGCCCCTTCGCACACGCTGAGGAGCGAGTTTCGGGCTTCAAGGAGCAATCCGGGAATGGCCAGCCCGCAGAACCTTGACGGACCGGGCCGGCCCTTCCCGAAACGTCACCCTCTGCGGATGATCGGAGCCTCTTCCGGTGCCGGGGTGGAACAGGCCGTCACCGTTCCGGCGATGGTGAGAACAAGCAAAGCGCTAGCGATGATCTTAGTCATGGCATCAACCTCCTTGTCGAGTGTCGAAAAACCGATCCGGCGTAGCGAGAACAGGCGTCGCCCCGGTATCGACGGGTTTTGGTGAAAGATTTGAATGCAAGCAAGGCAATCAGAACCGGCGCGGGCTGGATTGGGCCGGCATCAATGCGTCGCCCCACTTTCGCACATGCGCCGCTCGCGAAAGCGCGAAGTCAACTCGCCCCAAGGGTCAAGGTTCCCGCCGCGATGCAAATTATGAATACGCCGTTTGGTCAGAATTGAAAGATTTTTGCCCGGATCGTCCGGAACGGAAGGCGGGCTGTGAAAAGTATCGCTTCTGCGGTCGGTGCCATAATCCGCATCAAATCTCCGGCATCGGCAACCGGTGGCGGTGGCAGGCGGATTCGACGGTGTTGCGCAACAGGCAGGCGATGGTCATCGGTCCGACACCACCTGGTACCGGCGTGATCGCTCCGGCGACCTCGTGCACTTCCGTGAAACAGACATCGCCGACGATCCGCGTCTTGTTCTCGCCAAGATCGGGCGCGGCGACACGGTTGATGCCGACATCGATCACCAGTGCCCCTTTCTTGACCCAACTACCGCGCACCATTTCCGGGCGACCCGTCGCCGCGACCAGAATATCCGCCTGTGCACAGAGATCCGGCAGATCGCGGGTGCGTGAATGCGCCATTGTCACGGTGCAGTTTTCCTTTAGCAGCAATTGCGCCGCCGGTTTGCCGACGATGTTGGAGCGCCCGATCACTACTGCGTTCAGCCCGGCAAGATCGGGTCGGACCGATTTGAGCAGCATGACGCAGCCAAGCGGCGTGCAAGGTACGAAACCGGGCATTCCTGTCATCAGCCGCCCGGCATTGATCGGGTGGAAGCCGTCGACATCCTTATCCGGGTCGATGGCCTCGATGATCTTGCGCTCTTCGATCTGCGGCGGTAGCGGTAATTGTACCAGAATGCCATCGACCAGCGGATCGCCGTTTAGTCGTCGCACCAAGGTGAGCAGTTCACCCTCCGTCGTCGTTGCCGGCAGGCGATGCTCGAACGATTGCATGCCGACTTCCAGCGTCTGTTTCGCCTTGTTGCGCACATAGACCTGGCTTGCCGGATCTTCGCCGACCAGCACCACCGCCAGCCCGGGAGTCGCGCCGCGCGCCGCCAACCCCGATACCGCTTCGGCAATTCTCTGCCGTAGCCCTTCGGCAAAGGCTTTTCCGTCGATCAATGTCGCGCTCATTCGTTTACCCCGCGTTTACCCCGCCCGGTTTCTTGATCCATTCAAATCTTGCAGATTTCCGTCAGTGCCGCTTCAAGCGCCACAGGATTACCCGCGATCAGCAAGGTTTTTACCCGTGAGGTCGCTCCCGCTTCAAGGGTAATTGACGATGTCGCCATTCTGAGGGCTTTCGCCAGCACCTTGCGGGCGGCCTCATTGGCTTCGCCATCCTGTGGCGCGGCGCGCACACGTAACTTCAGCACCACGCTGCCATCCGACAGGATGTCAATGCCGTCAACCGTATCGCGCCCGCCGCGCGGCGTGAGCCTCACGCGCAGTTCCAGCCCGTTCGCCCGCCGCCGCCACGGAACGCCCGGCGATTGCCCATCAATCATTCCGAGCCTTGCCTCAAGCCAGCATCAGGAGAATCCTCTGGACGATAAGCAAGACAATGAACAGCACCACCGGCGAGAAATCGAACTGCCCCATGGCGGGAAGCCGCGCACGAATGGGGTGCAGAGCCGGTTCGGTGACGGATTCGAGGAACGAGTTGGCCGTCTGCACCAGCGAATTACCGCGATTGACAATATTGGCCGCTATCAGCCAGCCAAGCACGACTCGCGCGAACAGGAGGAAGCAATAAACCGAGATGGCGAAGACAAGGAGGCGAACCAGAAATCCCATGTGATTCTCGTATAGGTTAGGGTGATATCCGCTGAAGGACCGGATGCGGCACAAGCCGCGCTTGATACATAGTGAGCGAACACAGCCAAAGCGAATCGCATGTTTTCAGCATGATCTGTTTGCAACCGCTTGTCGATCCGCTTTCCAGACCCGATTCCGGCTGTTCAGTGGACATTGCCCCTACTCACCCCCTCTTCTGGAGACTGTAATCGCCCAGTTTCGCACGCCCCGGCTTCCACCCGCACGAGATTCTGAGCAGGCGTTCACGAACTGGTTGACAGAACACGCCAGAGCGCCATAAAAGCCGGTCTTGGCCGGGGCTGTAGCTCAGATGGGAGAGCGCTGCAATCGCACTGCAGAGGTCAGGGGTTCGAATCCCCTCAGCTCCACCAATGCCTCCATCCAGCGTTATTGTTTTCGCTCGCAGTTGTCCGCGAACCATTTGATTTCGCGCTGATTTTCTCAACAAATATTTCCATACCCGTTCGCATCAATCCAGCCACATCCGCCTGAAGCCAGCGGCAGAGTAGGTACGTTTTCGCGAACAAATGATGTCATTTTTTGGGCACGTATCCACTGGTACCCACTTGGGAGACGCCATGCCCGGCCTGAGAGACATCGCCATCCGCAGGATCAGACCCAGCGACAAGGCATACAAGATTTACGACTCGCAAGGACTGTTTCTTCTGGTGCATCCGAGCGGTCGTCTCTACTGGCGCATGCGATACAAGTTCGCCGGCAGGGAAAACGCCATCTCGCTGGGCGCCTACCCCGAAGTTTCACTGTCGATGGCATGGCGACGCTGCGACGAGGAAAGACAGCGCATTGCGGAAAAGATCGATCCTGCCGCGCACAAGAAGATCCAGAAAATCGCCGAGGAACTTGCCCAGGCAACCACATTTTCCTCGTTGCGGCAGAGCTCTATCTCAAGAAGGAGCTGGAGAAGAAAGCCCCGGACACCTTGTCGAAGGTCAAACGGCTGCATCAGCTTGCCAATGCGGGCATCGGCAATCGGCCGATTGACGCTATACAGCCGGTGGAAATTCTCGCCGTCCTGCGCAAGCACGAAGCTGCCGGGCACCGGGAAACCGCAAAAAGAGTCCGGTCTGCGATCGGCGAAGTGTTCCGCTATGCGGTGCAGACGGGCCGGGCGACGAACGATCCGACCTGGGCATTGCGCGGGGCGATTGCCGCACCGACGCCGGTTCCTCGGCCCGCCATCATCGAACCCGCCGAATTCGGCAAGCTCCTGAAAGCCATCGACGGATATTCTTCGTTCGTGGTCAAATCCGCCTTGCAACTGACGGGTGCTTTGGTGAACGAATACGGAAACCAGACAGTGAAATGGAGCCGCCCATGAACAGGAAAGCATTCGACAGAATTGCCGAAGGGCTGACCGAGGTCCTCACTATCGCCCGCTGCAAGATCAAACCCGCGAGACTCTATATCCCGCCGGAAGTGGACATCAAGGCCATTCGGGAGAAGCTCGATGTCGGCCAAGAGCAATTCGTCGCCGCCTTCGGCTTCACCATTCATCAGGTCCGCCAATGGGAGCAAGGCCGCGTTCGCCCGACAGGCGCGGTCAGGGCCTATCTCATGCTGATCCAAAGCAATCCTGACCCAGGTGAGAGCCATGCTGCTTGAGGCGTCACGGTTGGGAGACAAGGAGGCCTGACCAGCTCCCCTGGATTAGGGCCGCCAAACTCGTTCTATCGTTTTCAAAAACAGATGAACGCCGAAATGGAAGCGGGACGTTTGACAGAAGTGAAATGCGATGCCCATGACCTATAACAGCGATATCATGGCCGTCGTCCACGAGATGATGGAAGGCTCCCACCGCAAGCTGCTGATCGGTGTTTCTACCCACGCGCCCGTGACGGCGCGACGGGCCGCCAAGGCTCCGCGTTGGCGGACGTTTCTGGTTTCTACCCACGCGCCCGTGAAGGCGCGACTCGCGGCCCAATCAAAAGAGGTTACATCGTTGGTCGTTTCTACCCACGCGCCCGTGAAGGCGCGACGAAGAAAACCAGCTCTGCGTACAGCTCGGACACGTTTCTACCCACGCGCCCGTGAAGGCGCGACATCCTCGACGCGGCATCACCAGCCGGTGGGATGTGTTTCTACCCACGCGCCCGTGAAGGCGCGACACCACATGATCCGGGAGCCGCGCGAGCGTGTCCGTGTTTCTACCCACGCGCCCGTGAAGGCGCGACTGAGGCAATCCGCGTCGAGCTTGAAGCTGAGAAAGTTTCTACCCACGCGC
>JAVBRX010000183.1:0-4099 GCA_031547465.1 Microvirga sp.
ACTGATGCACTCGGTGATTTTCGATCTGCTGGCGGCCATTAATGAGGGAGGCGATGGCGAGGGGGAAAGCCAGCCGGTGACGCTCGACCCGATGCAGGTCATGCTGGTTGCCAAAGCCATCGACCACTTGGGTAAGGCCGCAAAAGACGATGTCGCCAGAACCATTGCTATTGAAAAGCGGGCTTTTGACAAGGCAAAGGCCGAAGCCGTGCAGATCGCTGTGCAGGTCGGCAAGCGGCAGGGTCTGACCAGGGAGGCAGTTGAAGAATTTAGGCATGAGCTGCTCGGCATCGAGCGCCCGAAGAAAGCCGAGGACAATAAGTCATGACCGCGCAGACGGACGATTTCCAGGTCGGTCGGGCAATCAGCAAGGAAGAATGGGGGGAACTCCGTCGATCATCGCTTTATGGCTTACCAAAGGAACTGCGTGACAAGGATCTGACTGAGATCCTGCTCGGATACCAAAAAGAGGCGCTCAAGTTGCGCCTGCTCTCTACGATAGCCTTTATCGAGAAGAGCCGCCGCATCGGCCTGACCTGGGCCTTTGGCGCCGACGCCGTGCTGGTCGCCGCCGCCGAGTATGCCGCCGGCGGCATGGATTGCTGGTATATCGGCTACAACCTGGAGATGGCGCGGGAATTTATTGACGTCTGCGGAATGTGGGCGCGGTTGTTTGCAAAAACCGCCATTGAAAGCGGAGAATTCGTCTTTAACGATTACGATCCGGTGACACGCGAAACCAAAGAGATTAAGGCGTTTCGGATTGCCTTCGCAAGTGGTTTTGAGATCGTCGCGCTGCCCTCGTCGCCACGCTCGTTGCGCGGCAAACAGGGTTATGTGATTATCGACGAGGCGGCGTTCCACGACGATCTCGAAGAGCTTTTGAAAGCTGCAATCGCTTTGACCATCTGGGGCGGCATGGTGGTGGTGATCTCCACGCATGACGGCGACGCCAACGCCTTCAACCGCTACATCAAGGACATCCTTTCCGGTCAGCTAAATTACGGGCATCTGCGCATCGACTTTGACGAGGCCTTGCAGGACGGCCTGTTTCGGCGCATCTGCCTGCGCACCGGAAAATCATGGTCGGTGGAGGCCGAGGCCGAATGGCGCCAGGGCGTCATCGACGATTATGGCGACGGCGCCGACGAAGAACTGTTCTGCATCCCCGCCCAAGGCTCCGGATCGTGGATCTTGCCAGCCGTGATCGAGGCCTGCGCCTCCGCCGCCGTGCCGGTGTTACGCTGGGAGATGCCGGATACCTTAGCGGCCGAGCCGGAAGTAATGCGTAAAGCCAAGTGCCAGGCATGGCTCGAAGCCGTGGTCGAGCCGGTTCTGCCGCGCCTCGATCCGGCCTTGCCGAGTTTTTTCGGCATGGACTTCGCGCGATCGAGCGACCTGTCGGCAATCTGGCCGCTGCAGCTTGAACGCGGCCTGTTCCGGAAATGCCCGTTCCTCATGGAACTTCGCAACATTCCGTTCCAGCAACAAGAACAGGTGCTGTTCTGGCTGATCGATCGGTTGCCGCGTTTCTGGGCGGGCGCCCTCGATGCCGGCGGCAATGGCGGCGCACTGGCCGAGGCGACCGCGCAAAAATACGGCTTCGAGCGCATCGCTCAAGTGAAGTTCACGGTCGATTGGTACCGCCAGGAGATGCCGCCCTTCAAAGCGACACTGGAAGCGCGGGGCATGGAACTGCCCGCCGATATCGATGTCGTAACGGATTTTCGTCAGGTCAAAATGATCGATGGCGTCGGCCGCGTCCCGCCGCAACGCACCAGTGCCAAAGGCGAGGCGGCCGCCGGGGCTAAGAAAAAGAAACGCCATGGTGATGCAGCGATCGCTGGCGCGTTGGCGCATTTTGCGTCGCGGATGCCGGTGGTCGAGATCGAATATCACCCGGTTTCAGAGCTCAATCGCCATGGCAGCAATCTGTTCGATACTGGCTCTGGAGGGCGCTCCCTATGGTAAAAAAAGCAGTTCTCTACGGCCCCAATGGCCAGACGATCGACAGCGCCACGCTCGAAGGCTCACAGGCCGCGCCGACGCAAAGCGGCGTGCGGGCTATTTCCAAGGATAACCAGGCGAAGGGACTGACGCCTGAGAAGCTTGCCGGGATCCTGAAAAAAGCGGTTGAAGGCGATGCCGGCGCGTACCTGACTTTGGCCTATGACATGGAGGAACGCTATCTCCATTATGCTTCTCAGCTGCAGACGCGGCGGCTGGCGTTCGACGGCATCCCGGCAACAA
Source organism: Microvirga sp. (assembly GCA_031547465.1). GTDB lineage: Bacteria > Pseudomonadota > Alphaproteobacteria > Rhizobiales > Beijerinckiaceae > Hohaiivirga. The sequence continues at coordinate 2,251 of JAVBRX010000183.1, forward strand.
TTACCACGCCGAAAGGCGTCTCGACCAAGATCATCGACGCCGTTAATGAACTGGTCGAGGGCTTCGGGTTTCGCGATGCCTGCATGGATCTGACGGATGGCCAGGGTAAGGGCTTTGCTGTCATCGAGCCGCGATGGGAGTATGAGGGCAAGCTGTTGCGGCCGATCGAGTATTCGTTCCGTGACCCTCGGTTCTTTACCGTTGACAAGATCAATCATGCTGATTTGCGCCTGCTGACTGACGACAACCGCGAAGGTATTCCACTCGATCCGGCGGCCTTCGTGGTTCATAAACCGCGCACCCGCGCCGGGTTGCCGCTGCGCGTCGGTCTGGCACGGCCGGCCGCCTGGGGCTTCCTGATCCAGAGCTTCGCGCTGCAGGACTGGGCCGCCTTCTGTGAGATCTACGGCATTCCGTTTCGCCTCGGCAAGTATCCGCAACAAGCGTCCGAATCCGACAAGCGCAACCTGTTGCGTGCCGTGCGCGACTTTGCCAACGACGCGGCGGCTATCGTGCCGGCCGGAACCGAGATCATCTTTCATTCGGTTACCGGTAATCAGGGTCAACAGGTGTTCGGTGGCCTGCTCGGTTATATCGACCGGCAGATTTCCAAGCTCGTCGTTGGGCAGACAATGACCGCTGACGAAGGTTCGTCGTTAAGCCAGGCGAAGATCCATAACGAGGTCCGGCTCGATATCCTGCGTGCTGATTGCCGCCAGATGGCGGCTACCATCAACCGCGATCTTGTCAGGTTCTTCGTGTCGATGAATTTCGGCCCGCAGGACAATTACCCGCAAGTCGAGTTCCCGGTCACTGAACCCGAGGACATCAAGGCGCTTGCCGAATCCTTGAGCAAGACAGTGCCGCTCGGTTTGCGCGTCTCTCAACGCGAGATCCGCGAGAAGTTCGGGTTGTCAGAGCCGCAAAAGGACGAAGAGATTCTCGTCGCGCCCAAGGCGGCAGAAGCGGTGGAGAAGCCATCCGAAAAAGAGCAGGACGCCAAACTCTCGCTGCGCCACGGGACTGGCTGCCTCTGTCGGTCGTGCGCCGGATCGGCGCGGTTGGCGGCCGAGGATCCTGACAAAGACAAGGACGATATCGACCACCTGGCCGACGACATGCTGGCCGATTGGGAGGAGATCACCGATCCGCTTCTCGAGAGCCTGTTCGCGCTTGCAGCGGAATGCAGTTCTTTCGACGAGGTTCTGGCCAGGCTCGATTCCCTGCGCCTGGATTCCGGGCCGCTGCGCGAGCGCCTGGCAAAGGCGATGGCGATTTCGCGTGGCATAGGCGATGTAAAGGATTTCTGATATGCAGCCCGGCGCTTTCCGGGTGCCGCCCGAGGTTCCTCGTTATTTTGCCAGCAAGAAGCTGACCCCACGATTCTCATGGCTCGATGTTTGGGGAGAAGAACACGCTTATGCGTTCACAGTCGCCAAAGCGACCGAAATCGAGTTGCTCGACACCTTCCGCAAGTCGATCGCCGCGGCGATCGACAAAGGTCAGGGCTTCGAGACGTGGCGCGACAATCTCAAGCCGGAGCTTGAGCGCCTCGGCTGGTGGCGCAAGCGCCTCGTCGCCGATCCGAAAGGCAAACTACCCGATACCGTTGTCGATTTCTCGTCACCCCGACGTTTGCAAACGATTTTCTGGGGCAACATGCGTGGGGCTCGAGCGGCAGGGCAGTGGGAGCGGATCGATCGCACCAAGAAGGCGCTGCCTTATCTTGTCTACGTTCGCACCACGTCTGCCGAGCCGCGTCCAGAGCACTTGGGCTGGGTCGGCATCATTCTGCCCGTCGACCATCCATTCTGGCGCAGCCACTTCCCTCCGAACGGATGGTTCTGTA
>JAVBRX010000135.1:0-19434 GCA_031547465.1 Microvirga sp.
CGGTCTCGAACACCACGCCCTGCTGCTGCAATTCCTGCTTCAACTCGCGGAAGTTCTCGATGATGCCGTTATGCACCACGACGACGCGCCTGGTGCCATGCGGGTGGGCGTTGTTCTCGGTCGGTTTGCCGTGTGTCGCCCAGCGGGTATGACCGATGCCGGAGGTTCCGGACAGCGGTTCGGAGGCGAGCTTCGCCATGAGGTTGCGCAGCTTGCCCTCGGCACGGCGGCGTGTCAGCACACCGCCTTCCAGTGTCGCGACCCCGGCGGAATCGTAGCCACGATATTCAAGGCGCTTCAACGCCTCGACGATTGAAGGCGCAGCCGGTTCGCTTCCCAAAAAACCGACGATCCCGCACATGCACACATCTCCTTGAAAAACTGCAACCCATTTACGCCTGAATATCCGTCCGAGGCCAGGCGTTTCAAATCAACTTCGGTGTCCGATTATGACGGCAAGCAAGTAACAACTGCCTCAATGACCGTTCTTCTTGCCGCGTTTCGCGCGGATTTGCTTTGCCCGTTCTTCCTTCGTCACCTGTCGCCCCCGCCCGATTGCCAGGGCGTCGGCGGGGACATTGTCGGTGATCGTCGAGCCGGATCCGATATAGGCCCCCGCTCCAACCGTCACCGGCGCAACGAGCGACGTGTTGGAACCGATGAAGGCATATGCGCCGATCACCGTCTTGAACTTGCTCCAACCATCGTAATTGCAGGTGATCGTTCCGGCGCCGATATTGGTTTCGGCACCGATTTCGGCGTCACCGAGATAAGTGAGATGACCGACTTTCACACCTTCGTGGAGGATCGTGTTTTTGATCTCGACGAAATTGCCGACTTTCGCGCCAGGGCCGATGATAGTTCCGGGCCGCAGCCGCGCGAACGGCCCGGCATGTACGCCTTTTTGCAGATGCGCCCCTTCAAGATGGCTACAGGCATGGATGACGACATCGTCTTCGACCACCACGCCCGGACCGAAGAACACATTCGGTTCGATGACGATATCGCGGCCGAGGCGTGTGTCAGTTGACAGGAACACGCTCTTCGGATCCACCAGCGTCACACCGTTTTCCATCGCCACGCGCCGCAGGGTTTCCTGAAGGACGGCCTCCGCCTCGGCGAGCTGTTCCCGGTCGTTGATGCCAAGGACTTCCCGCTCCGGCGCTTCAACGGCGATTGCCGTTTCGCCCATGGCGACGGCGACGGCGACGGCATCGGTCAGGTAATATTCTTTCTTGGCATTATCGTTGCCGATCTGCTCAAGAATCGCCAGCGCCACATCGCCTCGTAAAGCCATCAACCCGGCATTGCAAAAGCGAATGTGCTGTTCTGCGGCGTTTGCATCCTTTTGCTCGCGGATAGCGAGCAGGCGTCCGTTTTCCACGATCAGCCGGCCATAACCTGCCGGATCGTCTGTCTCAAAGCCCAGAACGGCAACCGCTACGCCGTCTTGCAAGGGGGCGCGGAGCTTTTCAAGGGTTGCCGCGCCAATGAGCGGCGTATCGGCGAACGCGATGACAATATCGTTCGTCTTGTGTCTTTCAAGACAATCCCGCGCTGCCAGAACGGCATGAGCAGTGCCGAGCCGTTCGGTTTGAACGAAAATCTCGCCTTTCGGGACGATGCGATGCGCCTCGTCGGCCAGACGGTCGCCATTCGGCCCGACGACAATGGCATAATGTGTAGCTCCGGACGCGGATACCGCATTCAGGACATGGGCTAGCATCGAGGTTCCGGCAATCTTGTGCAGGGGTTTTGGCAGCGCCGATTTCATGCGGGTGCCTTCACCGGCGGCCAGAACGATTGCAAGGCACGACCGCTCCTGTGGATTGCGGGGTAATTTCGCCATTGATGATCCCATTATCCATTTGAGTAGTGCGACAAAGAAACGTCTGGCCGGTTTTTATCGAAAGAAACCCTAAAAGACAAAGCACTATCAGTACGATCACCGTCTATTTCCGTCTGTTCCGGGCGCTCCACCGGGAGCTATGTCTTCATGACAGGTTCAGCTGGAAAATGCGATGCTCTTTCCGTTCCAATTCGTTCTATGCTAAAGGCTTCCGCCTCGGCGTCTTTCACCATCATTCTTTTGCGAGTTCAATCGTGCCGGCATCTCCGGAACTATCAGGGAATGCGTTCTTGCATCTCATGAATCGCCGCCATGCCCTTGCCGTACTCGGCGGAGCAGCGGCTTTCGCTTCGCTCCGGAACAGCCAGGCGCAGGCACAGAATAATCTTCCTGCCTCGATCATTCAGACGGCATTGGGCGAAGGCCAGAGGTTCGATTCGACCCTTGTCGTCGAGATTGCCCGGCAACTCGCCAAACGCCCGTTTGCAAAACCCGATACCAACCTGCCCGGCCTGTTCGCTGACCTGAACCAGAAGCAATATGCCGCAATCACTCCCAGACCGGGGGCTATGATCTGGGGAGCGGATGGGAGGGATATCGGTGTTATCCCGCTGCATCGCGGTTCGGCCTATATCGACCCGGTGGATTTATTCGTCGTCGAGGAAGGCGTCGTGCGGCGTATCGCCTACAATCCGGCTATGTTCGATTTCGGCGCTCTCGAAGTACCGAAGGATTTGAAGGATATCTCTTTCTCCGGGTTTCGGCTGAGTCTGAAAAACGGCACTGGACGGTTCGATTTTGCGGAAATTCAGGGTGCCACCTTTTTCAAGGCAGTCGCCAAGGGACAGGATTACGGCACCATTGCCCGTGCGCTCACGCTCAAGCCCGCCGATTTACGTGGCGAGGAGTTTCCGTTCTTCAGGGCATTCTGGATCGAGCGGCCACCAATCGGCGAGAACTCCATCATCTGCCATGGATTAATCGATTCGAATTCGGTCTCCGGAGCGACGCGCCTGATCTTCCGTCCTGGAGACATGACGATTGTTGATGTCGAAACAACGCTGATTGCGCGCGAGGCACTGGAACACATCGGCATCGGTGCGCTCGGCACGTCCTATCTCCACGGTGCTAACCGCCCGACGCAGGTTGAGGATATCCGCCCGGAAGTTCACAAGGCCGATGGATTACAGATTCTGACCGGACGGGATGAATGGCTGTGGCGTCCGATCAACAATCCTGAAACATTGCAAATCTCGACGTTTATCGACAAAGCACCCAAAGGCTTCGGACTGTTGCAACGCAATCGTGCCTACGAGGTATTCCAGGACGATGTATTGCATTACGAGAGGCGCCCGAGCGTCTGGGTGGAGCCGCTCGGTGACTGGGGCGAAGGCGTCGTACAACTGATAGAAATTCCGAGCGATTCCGAAATCAACGACAATATCCTCAGTTATTGGCGGCCCAACGCACTCGCCGAGGCAGGAGCAGAGCTTTCGTTCGTCTATCGCCTCTATTGGTGCTGGTCGCCGACAGAACGGCCTCCCCTGGCGACGGTTGCCTCCTCCCGTGTCGGCAGGATCGGAACAGGTTTGAACCGGCGCTTTGCTGTCGATTTCAAAAGCGATAGTTTCGCTTCCCCGCAGACCGATATTCAAGCATTGCTTGAAGTTCGCCCCGGCGTCGTCAAGGCAAAAAATCTCTTCTTCTATCCGGAGCGGAAGACCGTCCGGGTGACGTTCGATCTCGATCTCGAAGGCAACAATGCGAGCGAGTTGCGCCTCGTTCTCGATTCCGGCGGGCGGGCGGCGAGCGAAACATGGCTTTACCGGTGGGCTCCCTAAGTGACTGCATTTGATAAAAGTTTCAACATAACCGCTCAGGAACAGCCCGGCGATGGCGGCGATGCCCGTTCCTTTGCCGCTATGCCGGAATACAGCCCGCTCGACATGACGGAGCAATCCCTGCACCGATGGTCGGCGGCTGATGAGCGCCCCCTGAAGGCGCCGAAACTGTACATTCATCCGGTATTGCGCCGCCTGCTGGTCTTTGGCGGGGCATTCCTGCTGACGGCTTACGGAACTTACGAGATGTATCAGGTCGTGTCGGTGAGCCGCACGACAATGTTGCAGTGGCTGTTGGTAGCGCTGTTCACCATCAATTTTTCCTGGATTGCCCTAGCCTTCACCAGCGCAATCCTCGGCTTTCTGGTGATTCTTTTTCGTCGGCGGTTACCAGCGTTGCCGACGACTCTCACCGGCAAAACAGCCGTCATCATGCCGGTTTACAACGAATCCACCGCCCGGGTGTTCGCAGCCATCGCGGTGATCCGCGAATCGCTGGAAGCATCGGGCCTCGGGCAGCATTTCGAGTATTTTCTGCTTTCCGATTCAACGGATCCGGATGCCTGGATATCGGAAGAGCGCGCCTTTCTCGACCTGCGCGAGCAGGCTGGACCGGGAGCGAAGATCTATTATCGACACAGGCCGAAGAACCATCACCGCAAGGCAGGCAATATCGCCGATTTCGTCACCCGCTGGGGCGGTAATTACGATCACATGCTGGTACTCGACGCGGACAGCCTGATGACCGGTGAGTGCATTATCCGGCTGACGGCGGCGATGGAGGCCGATCCGGATTCCGGCATCATCCAGACCCTGCCGCTCATCATCAACCGCAACACATTTTTTGCCCGCTTGCAGCAATTCGCCGCTCGCGTCTATGGGCCGGTAATCGCCACCGGCGTCTCCTCCTGGTCCGGACACGACGGTAATTACTGGGGGCATAACGCGATTATCCGTGTGAAGGCGTTTGCCGCCCATTGCGGATTACCGGTTCTGAAGGGCAAGCCACCGTTCGGCGGACATATTCTCAGCCACGATTTCATCGAAGCGGCTTTGATCCGCCGGGCAGGCTGGACAGTGTATTCGCTGACCGAACTCACCGGCTCCTATGAGGAAAGCCCACCGTCGCTGATCGATATGTCTGTCCGCGACCGGCGCTGGTGCCAGGGCAACCTGCAACATTCTCGCGTACTTCTGGCCAAGGGGCTGAAATTGCCGACGCGGCAGCATCTGGCAACCGGCATCTTCGCGTATCTCTCTTCGCCGTTCTGGCTGGCACAACTCCTGGTCGGTATTCTGCTGGTATGGCAATCGACCTACATCCGGCCTGAATATTTCAGCCCCAGTTTCAGCCTGTATCCGATCTGGCCGCGGTTCGATCCGGAGCGCGCCCTTGCCCTGTTCGCCATCACTATGGGCATCCTTCTCGCGCCGAAATTCATGGGCATCATCCTGACATTGCTCAATGGCGAGGAGCGCCGGGCCTGTGGCGGATTCTTCCGCCTTTTGCTGTCGTCCATCATCGAGATTATCGTATCGGCACTGGTGGCACCGGTTCTCACCGTGATTCAATCCGGGTCGGTGTTCCAAGTTCTGTTTGGACGCGATAGCGGTTGGAACCCGCAGCGGCGCGACGATGGATCCATTCCATGGGGCGATGTCGTTCGCCGTCATAAATGGCACATGGTTCTCGGTATCGTCTCCGGACTGTCCGCATTCATGATCTCGACATCGCTGTTCCTGTGGATGTCGCCGACGATTCTCGGCCTAGTCCTCGCCATTCCGCTGTCGTGGCTCAGCGGCCAGCTTGGCCTCGGTCTGGTACTGAAACGTCTCGGCCTGTTGATGACACCGGAAGAAGCTGTTCCCCCGCCCATTGCACAGCAGACCATGGATGCCCAGGAACGCAATGAAAGGCTGATCGTGGATGAGAAAGGTGCATTGCCCGCGCTCAAAGCGGATACTGCCCTCGCCTCCGCGCATCTTGCCATGCTGCCGCCGCAGGAGGTGCGTCCGAAGGGTACGATCAATGCTGATTTCGCCGTTGCCGAGCATAAGCTGGAAGATGCCGGCAGCGTCGAGGAACTGGCCAGATGGATTAAGCCGAAGGAAGCCATGGCGCTATTGCATAACAAGGCTCTCTTCCAGCGTTTTCTGGCTCTGCCTGCTCATAGCATTGCCCCGCCGGACAAACCTTGATCCGGTTTCTTGACTAATCCCTGCAACCGCGCAGGTGCTCAAGGCGCTGGACATCGGCGATATACCGGCGTTGCTTGCGGGAAAGCCAGACATCGCCCATATTGTCGTAGACGCAACCTGCGTTGCCGAAGCGACGGATCGCCTTCGCCGTCTTGAAGCAGTGTCCGGCTTCTCTGTAGATAAAGTTGCGTTCACGCCATAATTCGTCGCAGGTGCTGGTTGGACCTGGACGATAACCGTCGGTCTGAGCGAAACTGGCGCTGCCAGCCAGCACTCCTATCACAAAAACGATGAGCAAACGCATGGTTTACCCCCTTGTGTGATGTCGGTCCGCACGACGTGAATCGGCCAGCCCCTTTTCGTTGGGATGCTTGTATTTTAGTCGCATCAGTTTTTAGGGACAACGCTCGCGTTTCACTCTTTTCCGGGGCCTGGATACAAGAACAGGTTAGACAAAGGGATGGAGCCAACTCTTCCACTGTGGGAGAACCACTTTTCAATTCAATGTTGCATAAATACAATATACCTGAAATAGCGATTGATTTTCATATACTTCCCCTACGGTACGATGTTTTTTTTCGTAAGTATTGAACGCAAGCAGAGGCATGCTCTTTTCCGTACCCCACCTATGTCATTTTAACATGGCTAAGCTTATTGATGTCGATGAAGAATGCTATTTATTTTCGATAAATCAATTAGATAACAATATCTCTTTCAACTTCGGCCTTTTAGGTATGCGTAATAAATGATCTATCCCTCAGTATAGAATTATGATTTATATGAAATTTATCACATCATGTTTTTAACAAAATTTAGACACGATTGAAAAGCAAATCTTCCAGCAGCGATTCAACCCGCCGAAAATTTGAACACAGGGAGAATAAACATGAAAAGGATCATTATCCCATTGCTGGCCGTCGTTAGCGTCAGCTCTGTTGCTTTAGCTGCCGATCTTCCGGGACGGCGCGTGCCGCCTCCGGTTGTCACCACCGTACCGCTATTTACGTGGACGGGTTTCTATGTCGGTGTGAATGCCGGATACGGCTTTAATGGTGACGATCTGAAGAGCGTAAACTTCAATAACTTCTACGCCCCCAGTTTCAGCACCGCCAAGACATCCGATGACGGGTCGTTCACCGGCGGCATTCAGGCTGGTTACAATTACCAGATGGGTAATGCCGTCTTCGGACTTGAAGCTGATTTCAACTATCTTGGCGCCGAAAAGAAATTCGTTGCCAATACCTTAGCTGCCAATGGCGGTATTCTCGATGAACTGTCGGCACACAGCGAAGCCCAATGGTTCGGTACGCTTCGTCCACGTCTTGGCTTTACGCCTGTCGATCGTCTGCTGGTCTACGCTACCGGTGGTCTCGCCTACGGGCAGGTTAAGACTCGGGTGAATTACACCGATTTCTCCGGCTACACTCTTGGCGGCTCGACGAGCGATACCCGTATTGGCTGGACTGTGGGCGCTGGCGCAGAATACGCCATCACCAATAATATCACCGTCAAGGGCGAATACGCTTATGTCGATCTCGGCAACGAGAAGATTACCGTCATGGATCCGGGTGGAAACTTCGTGCATGCGAATGATCCGGCTTCGTTCCATATCATCCGGGCCGGTGTGAACTATAAGTTCTGATCGGCTCTGACTCTTGCTTTGAAAAAAACCCGGCAGAAATCTGCCGGGTTTTCCAGTGGCCCTTCTCCCGGTGGCTCAGGCTGCCTATAAATGTAAACAGGAAGCAATTATCAGATCGGGAGAGGACACGTATGACAACGCAAAGAGTGTCGGTTGAAGAGTTTGCGCAACTGCACAAGAGTGGCGCGCATATTCTTGATGTCAGAACGCCTGCCGAATATCGCGCTGCCCATATCGAAGGCGCACGCCTCTGTCCCATTTCCGACATCGAGCCGCAACGCCTGCAAAAAGAATTAACGGATCAAGGATTTCAGGCAGAAGATACATTGTATCTCCTCTGTCGGGGCGGCGGACGGGCGACACGGGCGGCGGAACGGCTGGCTGCCGAAACGACGCTGCGGGTTGCCGTCGTCGATGGTGGCACGGAGGCCTGTATTGCCGCCGGACTTCCCGTCCACAGGGCGACGAGCGGCGAAGGTATTTCCCTGGAACGGCAGGTGCGCATCGCTGCCGGAGCGCTGGTTCTGGCGGGTGTATTGGCCGGATACTGGATCACGCCTTATGGCTTCATTTTCTCGGGCCTCATTGGTGCCGGGTTGATCTTTGCCGGTATTTCTGGAACCTGCGCCATGGGGATGTTGCTGGCGAAAATGCCATGGAATCGGTGAGATTGTCGTAATTCTGCCCATAACGGACGAACGGCGGCATCGAGGCCGCCGTTGTAATCTATATAGGAGGAAGAGACGACAGAAGTCAGATATGAATAACCCGTCCGTAGGCGTCCATCACGCTTTCATGCGCCATTTCCGATAAGGTTGGGTGCGGGAAGACGCAGTGGATCAGTTCTTCTTCCGTCGTCTCCAGATTCATGGCGATGACGAAGCCCTGGATCAGTTCCGTCACTTCCGCGCCGACCATGTGTGCGCCAAGCAACTGGCCTGTCTTCTTGTCGAAAATGGTTTTCACCAGACCGTCTGCATCGCCGAGCGCAATTGCCTTGCCGTTGCCGATGAACGGAAAGCGGCCAATGCGCAATTCGTGGCCCCTCTCCTTTGCCTTGGCTTCGGTCAAGCCGACGCTGGCGATCTGCGGGTTGCAATAGGTGCAGCCGGGGATAGCATCCTTATCGAGCGGATGCGTTTTCAACCCTGCAATGGTCTCCACGCAGATCACACCCTCATGTTCGGCCTTGTGCGCCAGCATTGGCGGTCCGGCGATATCGCCGATAGCGTAGATCCCCGGTACTGTGGTGCGACCATATCCATCAGTGACGATGAAGCCCCGGTCGATTTTTACGCTGAGTTTTTCGATCCCGAGATTCTCGATGTTGGCGACTACGCCGACTGCCGAAATCAGCCGTTCGGCTTCCAGAGTCTGTAGCTTGCCCGAGCCGTCGTCGATGGTGGCGACGATGCTGTTCGCTTTTTTCTCGACCTTCGCCACCTTGGTGCCGGTCATCACCTTCATGCCCTGTTTCTCGAAACGCTTGCGGGCAAACGTGGCGATTTCCTCATCCTCGACTGGCAGGATGCGCGGCAGCAATTCGACCAACGTCACTTCCGCGCCCATGGTGCGGTAGAACGAGGCGAATTCGACGCCGATTGCTCCAGACCCCATGACGATCAGGGATTTTGGAAACTTATCCGGCACCATTGCTTCCTGATAAGTCCAGATCAGTTTCCTGTCCGGCTCGATCCCCGGCAGCGCGCGCGCGCGCGCGCCTGTCGCCAGAACAATATGCTTGGCCTGATAGACCCCCGGCCCGATCGCCCCTTTGGGCGGTGGCGTGCGTCGGCTCTCCGTCACCGTGACGCGGCCCGGGCCGCTGACCATTGCCTCGCCCCAGATCACATCGACCTTGTTTTTCTTCAGCAACATACCGACGCCGCTATTGAGGCGCGAGGATACATCCCGCGAACGGCTGACGATGGCCTTCGGATCGAAACCGATCTTCTCTGCCGACAGGCCATATTCCGCGGCATTCTTCATGTAATGGTAGATTTCGGCGGAGCGCAGCAGCGCCTTGGTCGGGATGCACCCCCAGTTAAGGCAGACACCGCCGAGATGCTCGCGGTCGATGACCGCAGTCTTCATACCAAGCTGCGCCGCACGGATAGCCGCGACATACCCGCCCGGCCCTGCGCCGATAACGATGATATCGTAGTTGGACATGGAAAATTCCTCAGGCTTTCAGCAGGCGTTCTCAAACCAGCATCGCAAACGGATTCTCGATTAGCGTCCGGAATGCCGCCAGCAGTTCAGCGCCGAGCGCACCATCGACGACCCGGTGGTCACAGGAGAGCGTTACCGTCATCGCCTGCACGACAGCTGGCGAGCCATTCCTGGCGACGATGCGCTCCTCTCCTGCACCGACAGCAAGGATCGTCGCATGTGGCGGATTGATGACGGCGGAGAAATTCCTGACGCCGAACATGCCAAGGTTGGAAATCGCCGTGGAGCCACCCTGATATTCCTCCGGTTTCAACCGGCGGTTACGGGCGCGGGCAGCAAGATCCTTCATTTCCAACGAAATCGCCGACAGTGTCTTTGTCTCTGCCTTGCGGATCAGCGGCGTGAACAAGCCGCCTTCGATCGCCACGGCAACGCCGACATCGGAGTGCCTGAAACGCAGGATGCGATCTTCCGCCCAGACGGCATTCGCGGCAGGCACCCGTTGCAGCGCGCTCGCCAGCGCCTTGATGACGAAATCGTTGACCGACAGCTTGTAGAGCGGCTTGCCGTTCTCATCCTTCGGCGCAGCGGCATTGATCTGCTCGCGCAGCACCAGCAGCGCATCGAGCTCACAATCGAGGCTCAGATAAAAATGCGGAATGGTCTGCTTTGATTCCAGCAATCGGGCGGCAATGGTCTTGCGCATCCCGTCGAGGGCAACCTCCTCATAGCTTCCCGGCTCATAAAGCATCTTGATCTGCTCAACCGGAGCGCCTGACGCCAGGATAGCAGCCGGTCGCAATGCTTGTTGGGCCGCTGCTGTTTTTGGTGCGGCAAGACCTTTGGTAAGGGCGGCGCGCACATCATCGGCGAGGATTCGCCCGCGCGGACCGGACCCAGCGATATCGGCGATATCCAGATGCCCGTCCTTCGCCAGGCGTCGCGCCAGAGGCGTTGCGAAAATACGCATTCCCTTGGCTTCCTCATGCGGAATAGCCTGGGCCAGTGTTGATGCAGGTGCAGGCAGGGGCGCGAAGATCGGTGCTGGTGGGGCGACAGGCTCGGGCGTAGCCTTGGTGGGCAGCGGCGATTGGGATGCCGTTATCAAAGCCTTAGGGTCTTCTCCTTCGAGAGCCAGAACAGCAATTGGCTGGTTAACGGGAACGTCAGTCGTTCCAGCCGGAATGAGGATCTTGGCGACGATCCCCTCATCCACTGCTTCGACTTCCATCGTCGCTTTATCCGTCTCGATTTCGGCAATGACATCGCCGGATTTCACCTTGTCGCCTTCCGTCTTCAACCATTTGGCAAGGTTCCCCTTTTCCATGGTCGGCGAAAGCGCGGGCATCAGAATATCGATGGGCATGACTATTGATCCGATAATAATCAATGGGGGCGGTAAGAGCCGTCATCGTCGGTCGGATCGACGAGTTCAGCGTCCAGACCGGCGCGAATTTCGGCAAGCGCATCGTCCTCGGACATATCCGTCTCAAGGGCGTAAATGCGGGCGGCGTGCCGTGCGAGGTCGGCGAGCAGAACGCCCCAAGTAAACGGATCCTCGAACGAGCGGCGAAGCGCAATGCTTATCGTATCCTCTACGACGGAGGCGCGCAGCACTTCCACGCCTCCCTTCTCAAGGGCATCGGGCGGAATGGACAGGGCTTCGAACTTACGAGGGGCCATATAAGTACCTTTCCAGCCTTTAGCGGTTGCAAACCGTCTTCACGGCCTGAACGACATCGGCAGGTTTCGGAAGCGCCAGTTTCTCAAGATTCAGCGCATACGGCATCGGCACATCCTTGCCGGTGACACGCACGACCGGCGCATCGAGATAATCGAACGCTTCCTCCATGATGCGCATGGCAACTTCCGACGATACGCCGGATTGCGGCCAGCCCTCCTCGACGACGACGCAACGATTGGTCTTCATCACCGAGGCGACGACTGTTTCCGTATCCATCGGGCGGATGGTGCGCAGGTCGATCACTTCGGCGTCGATGCCGAACTGATGCAGTTCCTCGACCGCTTTCATTACATGCATCATGCCGATACCGAACGAGACGATGGTAACATCGCGTCCACTACGCACTACCTTGGCCTTGCCGATCGGTACCAGGAAATCCTCGGATTTCGGTACCGGGAAAGTGTGTCCGTAAAGGATCTCGTTTTCCAGAAACACGACCGGGTTCGGATTACGGATTGCGCTCTTCAAAAGCCCTTTCGCATCGGCAGCCGTATAGGGCATGACGACCGTCAGGCCGGGAATATGCGAATACCAGGCGGCGTAATCTTGGCTGTGCTGCGCTGCTACCCGCGCCGCCGCACCGTTCGGGCCACGGAAAACGATGGGGCATGTGAGCTGGCCACCGGACATGTACCGGGTTTTCGCCGCCGAGTTGATGATCTGGTCGATGGCCTGCATGCCGAAGTTGAAAGTCATGAACTCGATGATGGGGCGCAGCCCGGAGAAAGCTGCACCGACACCAAGACCAGCGAAACCATGTTCGGTGATCGGCGTATCGACGACGCGCTGCGCGCCGAATTCCTGGAGCAGCCCCTGCGTCACTTTGTAAGCGCCCTGATATTCGGCGACTTCCTCGCCCATGATAAAAACGGTCGGATCGCGACGCATTTCTTCGGCCATGGCGTCGCGCAACGCTTCGCGCACCGTCATTTCGACGATCTCGGTTCCGGTCGGTATTTCCAGACTTGCATTATATCCCATTGGCTGGCGCTCCTTGGCGGCGGCTTTCTGAGTCGTCATGACGGCAGGGGCGGTAATTTCCGGCTGCGGTCCAGTGTTTCCGACCGGTGAAGATGCAATGCGGGAAATGTCGTCCCCCTCGCTCGCCAGAATAGCGATAGGCGTGTTGACCGCGACATTCTCGGTGCCATCGGCGATGAGGATCCTTGCCAGAATCCCCTCATCCACCGCCTCGATTTCCATTGTTGCCTTGTCGGTTTCGATCTCGGCGAGAACGTCGCCGGATTTCACCTTATCGCCTTCCTTCTTCAGCCATCTGGACAGCTTGCCCTGCTCCATCGTCGGGGAAAGGGCGGGCATGAGAATGTCGGTCGCCATGAAACTCTCGTATCGATTTCATCAATGTCTGGATGCTTGTGCTGCATCCGATGGAATTATCGTTCCCGGCGGCGTTCAGCCGAGAATATCCGTGTAGAGTTCGGCCTCTTCCGGCTCTGGATCGTGGGAGGCGAACTCCGCCGAATCGTTGACAGTTTCGCGAACCTTGCCGTCGATTTCCTTCAATTCTTCCTCTGAGACCTTCCATATCTCGATGAGACGTTTGCGCACATGCTCGATGGGGTCATGATCCTCGCGCATTTTGGAGACTTCTTCCTTCGAGCGGTATTTCGCCGGATCAGACATGGAATGCCCACGATACCTGTAGGTCTGCATCTCCAGAAGAAAGGGACCGTTGCCGGAACGAGCATGTTCCAAGGCGCGAAGACCAGCTTCGCGAACGGCGACGACATCCATACCGTCCACCTGCTCGCCGGGAATATTGAAAGACACGCCGCGTTTCGAGAAATCCTGCTGTGCCGAAGCGCGGGACACGGCGGTGCCCATGGCATACCGGTTGTTCTCGATGATGTAGACGACAGGGAGCTTCCACAACTGCGCCATGTTGAAGCTCTCGTACACCTGCCCCTGATTGGCGGCGCCGTCGCCGAAATAAGCGATGCACACGCTTCCATCATCGCGATAGCGCGAGGCGAAGGCGATACCGGTGCCGAGGGATACCTGCGCCCCGACGATGCCGTGCCCTCCATAGAATTCCTTCTCGCTGGAGAACATGTGCATCGAGCCGCCTTTGCCTTTGGAATATCCGCTGCGGCGGCCCGTCAGTTCGGCCATGACGCCACGCGGCTCCATCCCACACACAAGCATATGGCCATGATCGCGGTAGCCGGTGATGACCTTGTCGCCGGGGGCTTGCGCCATCTGCATGCCGACGATCACAGCTTCCTGCCCGATATATAGGTGACAGAAACCGCCGATCAGCCCCATACCGTACAATTGTCCCGCTTTCTCCTCGAAGCGGCGGATGAGGAGCATCTCGCGATATGCGTAGAGATCGTCCTCCCTGGTGAAGGGTCTGGTAGTGGTTTTAGCGATATTCTTGGGTTTGTTTCCTCCCGCTTCCGTTTTGGCGGAAGTGCGGGAAGGGCGAGCGGCTGTAGCCATCGATGCCTCCGAGGTGTTTTCGGATGAACATATTCAATAGCTTAGTTTGTCAAGAATAGCGAGCCACCGCCACTCCAAGGAAAATATAGCTAAAAAATTAAATTCAATTGAAAAATCAACTAACTAACTAATTGATATCCTCGTTTTCTGCATTTGTATTGTGCTTATTGGTCAAGCATGATGATGATATCGTTGCGGTGAACCTCGCCAAGGATCACCCGTGCGCGCTCTTCGAGAAGATCGCGGTCGATCTGATCGGAGCGCATCAGGGCAATCCGGCGCTCCCATTCAAGCTTCTCATCGCGCGTTGTCTGCAGGTCGGCTTCCAGCCTCTCGATCTGCTGATGCAACTCCTGTTTGGCTGCAACCCCACGGTTGCCACTATGGGCATGATGCAGAAAATATCCAACCAGCGCCGCGGACAAACTGTACAGCGCCAAGGGGATGAGAAAAGAACTGAAACGTCTGCGCACGACCATATGAAAGCATTAGCGCGTATGCGGTTAAGGAACGGTTTCAGATTCACATCGAACGGAAGAGGAAGCCGAAAAATGGAGACATAAAACAAGGAGCCTTCGAGGCGTTTCCCGAAGGCTCCAGATTCGTTTCAGAGTGAGTGCACATTATACCGGCTGAGCCGGGACGAATTATCTCACCGCAAAGCTTTCAGGGCGCTACGTCCGGCATAGCGGGCAATCGGCCCCAACTCTTCCTCAATACGGATCAACTGGTTGTACTTTGCCAACCGGTCTGAGCGCGCCAGCGAACCGGTCTTGATCTGCCCGCAATTGGTGGCGACCGCCAAATCGGCAATGGTCGAATCTTCCGTCTCGCCGGAGCGATGCGACATCACGGCGGTGTAGCCGGAACGATGCGCCATATCGACGGCCGCGAGCGTCTCGGTAAGGGTGCCGATCTGATTGACCTTGACGAGGATAGAATTGGCGACGCCTTTGGCAATGCCTTGCGACAGGCGTTCGACATTGGTGACAAACAGATCGTCGCCAACCAACTGGCACTTCTTGCCGATGAGATCGGTAAGCATCTTCCAGCCCTCCCAATCGTCCTCGGACATGCCGTCCTCAATGGTGGCGATTGGGTAAGCGCCGAGCAGCTTGGCAAGGTATTCGGCTTGCTCCTTTGGCGAGCGCTTCTTGCCTTCGCCTTCGTATTGATACGCGCCGTCCTTAAAGAACTCGGTTGCGGCACAATCGAGGCCGAGAACGATGTCCTTGCCCGGCTTATAGCCCGCTTTCTCAATGGACTTCATGATGAAATCGAGCGCCGCTTCGGCAGAGGGCAGATTCGGTGCAAAACCACCTTCGTCGCCGACGTTGGTGTTATGTCCGGCATCCTTCAGCGCTTTTTTGAGGGTGTGGAAGATTTCCGCCCCCATGCGCACCGCCTCGGCAAGGCTCGGCGCGCCCACAGGCATGACCATGAATTCCTGAAAATCGATCGGATTGTCGGCATGGACGCCACCGTTGATGATATTCATCATCGGCACCGGCAGAACACAGGCCTGCGTACCGCCGATATACCGATAGAGCGGCAGCGATACCGCATCGGCAGCGGCCTTTGCCACCGCCAGAGACACGCCGAGGATGGCATTGGCGCCGAGACGCGCCTTGTTGGGCGTGCCGTCGAGGGCAATCAGCGTCTCGTCGATGATGATCTGATCCTCGGCATCGAGGCCGCCGATGGCTTCGATGATTTCGGTATTCACCGCCTCGACCGCCTTCAGCACACCTTTGCCCTGATATCTGGTCTTGTCGCCATCGCGCAGCTCTACCGCCTCATGCGCACCCGTGGACGCGCCCGACGGCACCGCCGCCCGCCCCATCGAACCATCTTCGAGAATAACATCGACCTCGACTGTGGGATTACCCCGGCTGTCGAGAATTTGCCGAGCAAGGATATCGACGATAGCGGTCATTGCGAACTCCTGAACGTAAGCAGTCAGTTGGAACGGTTCCGTGAACGATTGAATACCACGCGGGCAGGAAACATCCTATAGTGAACCCCGATCCGCGCCGCCCTTTGGCGGTTGTCGCGGCATCAGGATGTTGCCGGCAAGGTTTTTGCCAGCGCATCGAATGCCTTCAGGGAAGCAAGCAACGCCTCCATTTCCTTCAGTGGCACCATGTTCGGACCATCGGACGGGGCCTTGTCCGGGTTCTCATGGGTCTCGATGAACACTCCCGCTACGCCGACTGCAACGGCGGCACGGGCGAGAACGGGAACGAACTCGCGCTGCCCGCCGGAGGATGTTCCCTTGCCGCCGGGCTGCTGCACCGAGTGGGTGGCATCGAAGATCACCGGTGCGCCGGTACTTTCGGCCATGACCGGCAAAGCGCGCATGTCGGAAATGAGCGTGTTATAACCAAAGGACGCGCCGCGTTCCGTCAGCATCACGTTCGGATTGCCGGATTCGATCACCTTCGCAGCGACGTTCACCATATCCCATGGGGCGAGGAATTGGCCCTTCTTGACATTGACCACCCTGCCTGTTTGTGCGGCGGCAACCAGCAGATCGGTCTGGCGGCAGAGAAAGGCAGGAATTTGCAGCACGTCGACAACTTCGGCGACCGCGGCGCATTGTTCGTTTTCATGCACATCGGTGAGAACCGGAAGGCCGTAGGCTTCCTTGATTTCGGCAAAAATTTCCAATGCCTTGGCAAGACCGATGCCACGCGCGGCCTTGGCGGATGTGCGGTTTGCCTTGTCGAAGGAGGATTTATAAACGAGGCCGATGCCGAGCTTTACCGTTATTTCCTTCAAGGCGGCGGCCATTTCCAGGGCATGCGACCGGCTTTCCATGGCACACGGCCCGGCGATAATCGACAACGGCAGAGTATTGCCGAAACGGACGGGGCCGACAGTCACGATAGATTGTGGCTTGGACTTGAGATTGGACGTCTGCGTCATAAATCAGCCCTTGAAAAGAACGGCGTCCCGCCCCGTAAATATAACACCTAATTGACAGAAACGCCTCAAACAAGGCGGCTCTGCTCGATGGCTGCGGCAATGAAACTGCGGAATAGCGGGTGCGGATCGAATGGCCTGGATTTCAGTTCAGGGTGAAACTGCACACCGATGAACCAGGGATGATCCTTGAATTCAAC
Organism: Microvirga sp.; assembly: GCA_031547465.1. GTDB lineage: Bacteria > Pseudomonadota > Alphaproteobacteria > Rhizobiales > Beijerinckiaceae > Hohaiivirga. Next base: position 17,036 of record JAVBRX010000135.1, read on the forward strand.
GATTTCCGGCAGCACGCCGTCCGGTGAGACGCCAGAAAAGACAAAACCTTTTTGCTCCAGCCGCTCCCGATAGGCCATATTGACCTCGTAACGGTGGCGGTGGCGTTCGGAAATTTCCGTTTTGCCATAAATCTCGGCGACCTTGCTGCCAGGCGCAAGCTTCGCGGCATAGGCACCGAGGCGCATCGTGCCACCAAGGTCGCCGTCAGCCATGCGCTTTTCGAGTTCGCTGCCACGCAGCCATTCCGTTAATAGACCGACGGCAGGTTCCGGCGTTGGGCCGAACTCGGTCGAGTTTGCACCCTTGACGCCGGCCAGTGACCGGCAGGCCTCGACGACCGCCATCTGCATCCCGAAACATATACCGAGAAACGGGATCTTATGCTCGCGCGCATAACCTGCGGCAAGTATCTTGCCCTCCGCTCCCCTCTGGCCGAAGCCACCGGGAACGAGGATACCGTCTACGTCCTCAAGGTAAGGCGCGGGGTCTTCCGTCTCGAATACCTCGCTCTCGATCCATTTCAGGTTGATTTTAGCGCGGTTGGCGATACCGCCATGCGTCAATGCCTCGATCAGCGATTTATAGGCATCTTTTAGTTCGGTGTATTTCCCGGCAATGGCGATTGTCACCTCGCCTTCTGGATTGGCAATGCGCTCGGAAATCGTCGTCCAAGGCGAGAGATCGGGTGCTGGTGCATTCTGAATGCCGAACGCAGCCAGGACTTCCGTATCCAGCCCCTGCGCATGGTAGGCGAGCGGCACATCGTAGATCGATTTGGCATCACGCGCCTCGACCACCGCGCTCTCGCGTACGTTGCAGAACAGGCCGAGCTTACGGCGCTCCTCCGGCGGGATCGGCCTGTCCGTCCGACACAGCAGGACGTGCGGTTGGATGCCGATCGAGCGCAATTCCGCCACCGAATGCTGCGTCGGTTTGGTTTTCAGTTCTCCAGCGGAGGGGATAAACGGCAACAGGGTCAGATGCACATAGACGGCATTGCCCAGCGGCAATTGCTGGCCAAGCTGGCGGATCGCCTCGAAGAATGGCAATCCTTCGATATCGCCGACAGTGCCGCCGATCTCGACCAGAACGAAATCATAGTCGTCGTTGCCTTTCAGCACGAAATCCTTGATGGCGTTGGTGACGTGGGGAATCACCTGGATCGTCGCCCCGAGATAATCGCCCCGGCGTTCCCGGGTAATGATATCGAGATAGATTCGCCCGGTGGTGATGTTGTCGTTGCGCGAACACGGACGCCCGGTAAAGCGTTCGTAATGGCCGAGGTCGAGATCAGTCTCCGCCCCGTCGTCGGTAACGAAACACTCCCCGTGTTCGTAGGGACTCATCGTCCCAGGGTCGACATTGAGATACGGGTCGAGCTTGCGCAGTCGAACCTTGTAGCCACGGGCCTGGAGAAGCGCTCCGAGGGCTGCAGACGCAAGCCCCTTGCCGAGCGAAGACACCACGCCGCCAGTGATAAAAATATACCGCGTCATGGACCTCTATCCAAAAGCAAGCCCCGCCGATTCGCAAATCGCAACGCTTTACGACGGGATCAATCCACTAAGAAATTATAAGGGCCGGTTCCCCGGCCCTCGCTCGACACCATATCCCATTATTGCGGCTGCTGCGGCTGTGATCCGCCCTGAACAGGCGGGAGACCGGGCGCCGGGGAGACCGGCTGGCCGGCCCCGCTGTTGGAGGGCGTCACGGGGGCAGAGCTTCTCACCGGAGCCGTATCGAGTATCGAGCGCGGAGCCTTGTTGTGCGAGGCCATGATCGACAGAGTCAGGCTCGTGACAAAGAACAGCCCGGCAAGAACCGCAGTTGCCCGCGTCAGGGCATTGGCCTGACCGCGGCCCGTCATGAAGCCGGACACCCCACCGCCCCCGCTGCCAAGGCCGAGACCGCCTTCGGAACGTTGCAGCAGCACGACGCCGATAAGCGCCAGAACGATAATCAGATGAACGACGAGAAGAACGATTTGCATGTGTCGTCAAACCCCGGCGACCGGCCCGGATCGAATACATCCGCCCCGGTCGCGAAAACCAGACTGTTCCTGAAACCCATAACGAGACGGGTCGCTGTAACACACCCTGCCTGCGCGTCAAAGCCCTTGACGCGCGAAAGCCTCATTTTGACACTGTCGTTACGAAATCAGTCGAGATAAGCCCCGGCAATGGCAAGGAAATCAGCCGCCACCAGGCTCGCTCCACCGACCAGCGCGCCGTTGACATTCGGTACTGTCATCAATTCCCTGGCGTTCGACGGTTTCACCGAACCGCCGTACAGGATGCGCACCTTCGAATACTCGCCCTTGCCGATAAGGCGCTTCAGATCCTCGCGAATCGCGGTGTGAATCTCCTCGACGTCCTTGACGGTCGGCGTCAGGCCCGTG
>JAVBRX010000075.1:0-9887 GCA_031547465.1 Microvirga sp.
GGGCGCGATACGCTGATGTATCACCACCTGGTCGATGGCGACGGCACGGGCGGCAACGGCTCCGACGTGGTGAACGGCTTCAAGGTCGGCACCTACGAGGCGACGGCAAACGCCGACCGCATCAACGTGCATGACCTGCTGAAGGGCTATGTCGCCGATGCCGACGGCGCGGCGCACTACATCAACGGTGTGCCGACCATCGATGCGGGCGACCAGGTCGCCAGCTATCTGTCGGTGACGCAGGTCGGCGCCAACACGGTTGTCAGTATCGACCGCGACGGCGCGGGCGGGGCTTACTCATCGACGGTTCTGGTGACGTTGAACAACGTCCAGACCAGCCTCGAAGAGCTGCTGGCCAACCACCAGATCGTCGTTTAACCGGGACGATAGGCCGGAAACGGCCTGACAATCATCCGGGCGGCGGGGCAAAACCCCGCCGCCCTTTTTCATGAGCCATTGCCGGTGGGGCGGTAACGGTATTCACTCGAACATTCATGAAGCGGGGCCGGAACCAACGTTCGGCGGCCTGCGTTTGTTGCGATGTGTACTCCGGTTTATGGCCTCATCTGGGTGCTAACGGGCGTATCGATCATGTTTCACTGAAATACGAATCGCTTCTGATACCTTGGGCCGAGATGCTTTGTGACGTTTAGCTGAAACAGGTGTTGTCCTAAGGATGGGTCAGGCGGGACGGGCGCAGGGGGTGGTGGCGAAATAGCCAGATTCATAATGATGGTTCGAAATCGGAGCCGTAAGCCTGCGTCCTATTTTCGCAGGGTACCTGTATGGCGCAACTTGCGCTACAGCTCCGCTTCCTAAACAGGAAGCCATTTTGAGTTTGCGTGAACCTGAAATGGTTTTGCGAGATGTCAAAAAATGTATGCAGGTTATTTGATGAGGCGCAAATAGCGCTTCTCATTCAAGGCGAAAGCGGCAATACTGGCTAATAAAAACGATTTGGAGGAGCCCAATGCCTGTATCCGCCTCTTCTCCATGGAATGATAAGGCGCCAATCCGTTCCGAACTGTTCTCGACTGAACGCCTCGAACAGCATGCTGAAAGCCTTGCTGCTGCCCAGCCGGTGACGCTGGCACCCAAGGCTGTTCAATCGTTGATCGCACGGCTGGCTGATAATGCCGATGCTTTGCTGGCGGCCTATCGCTCCTGTGCCACTACTGTCGAGACAGGGCAGCCCGTGACTCCTGCGGCGGAATGGCTGCTTGACAATTATCATGTCGTTGAGGCGCAGATCTGGGAAATCCGGGCCGATCTTCCGCTGAGTTATTACCGGCAATTGCCGAAGCTGGGCGATGGGCCGTTCATCGGCCACCCACGCGTGTTCGGCATCGCCTGGGCCTACGTTGCGCATACCGATAGCCGGTTCGATCCGGATAACTTGCTCGCTTTCCTGCGTGCCTATCAGCGCGTACAGCCGCTGACCATTGGCGAGTTATGGGCGGTGGCGATCACGTTGCGCCTTGTGCTGGTCGAAAACCTGCGGCGTCTGGCGGACCAGATCGTTGAGGCACGCGAACTGCGCGCCCGAGCGGATCAGATTGCCGACCATATCCTCGGAATCGGTGAAGTCAGGCTCCCCTCCCTGTCCGAAGAGTTCGCCGGCCATGAAGGCAATCCGTTGCGGGATATATTGGTCGAGCAATTGGCCAAACGGTTCCGCGATCAGGATCCGGCGGTTCTTTCGACGCAGAGTTGGCTCGACGAACGGCTGAAAGCACTCAATACGACGATGGAGGATTCCGTCCGGCTGGCGCAACAATTGCAGGGCGCGACCAATGTCACTGTCCAGAATATCGTTACCAGCATGCGCCTTATCTCCGATACCGACTGGGCGGAGATGTTCGAGCAAGTCAGTTTGGTCGATGAGCGTCTGCGCGCCTATGGCCTTTATGGGAAGATGGATTTTGCCACCCGCAACCTTTATCGCAGTGCCATCGAGGAATTGGCGCGCGGTTGTGACAGAAACGAATCCGAGATTGCCGAGCATGCAGTGCGTGTGGCGGCGGAGAAGGCGGATCTGACGAATGAAGCGCGGGCGCAGGATCCGGGTTATTATCTCATCGGCAAAGGAAGGCCGCCGTTCGAGGCGGAGATCGGTTATCGGCAGCCCTTCTGGTCGCGGCTGTACCGGTTCGTCGTCAGGCATGGCGTGAAAGGATATGTCGGCGCAATCCTGACAATGACGGCGCTGCTTCTGGCCCTGATGCTTTACCGGACATGGCAGCCCGGACTTGCTGATTGGGCGTTCATTCTGCTGGCCGTATTCGGCATGTTCCCGGCCATGGATGCCGCCATCGCGTTGGTCAACCTCGCAATTTCCCGCGTTTTCAAGGCTGATCAGCTACCTGCCCTGGAGTTCAAGGATGGAATACCGTCCGAATACCGGACTATGGTGGTGGTGCCGACGCTGCTTCTGAACGAGGCCGGTGTTCTTGAGCAGGTCGAGCAACTGGAAGTTCATTATCTGGCCAGTCCGAGCGTCAGCGGCGATGTTTATTTTGCCCTGTTGTCGGACTGGGCTGATGCCGACACGGAAAAGCGGGAGGGCGACGACGCCTTGCTGACGGTAGCAGCCAAAGCGGTGGCGCGGCTCAACGTGCGGCATGGGCCGGGACCGGAGGGCGAGCGGTTCATGGTGCTGCACCGCAAGCGGCTTTATAATCCCGGCGAAGGCCGATGGATGGGTTGGGAGCGCAAGCGCGGTAAACTTGAGGAACTCAACCGCCTGCTGCTCGGCGCGACCGATACCTCCTTCATTCCGGTGGACGGCAATGCGCCGAAGGTTCCCTCAGGGGTGCGTTATGTCATCACCCTCGATTCCGACACGCGGTTGCCGATGGGCAGTGTCGCGCATATGGTCGGCAAGATGGCGCATCCGCTGAACCAGGCCAAGCTTGATCCCGCAATTCGCCGGGTGGTCGATGGCTACGGCATCATGCAGCCGAGGGTGACGCCCTCGCTGCCGACCATCGGCGAAAGCTCGCTGTACCAGACGATCTTCTCGACACCCGGCGGCGTTGATCCGTATGCGGCGGCGGTGTCCGACGTATATCAGGATCTGTTCGGCGAAGGATCGTTCACCGGCAAGGGGATTTATGACGTCGAGGCGTTCGATTCGGCGCTCGACAAACGGGTGCCGGAGAATTCGCTTCTCAGCCACGATCTGTTCGAGGGCGTGTTCGCTCGCGCCTCATTCGTCTCCGATATCGAAGTGGTGGAGGAATTCCCCGCCCGATACGATGTCGCCGCCAAGCGACAGCATCGCTGGGTGCGCGGCGACTGGCAATTGCTGCCGTGGATCTTTGGGCGCGCCAGGGAAGGAGTTGGCGGCATCACCTCGCTCGGGCGTTGGAAAATGCTCGACAATCTGCGGCGCTCGCTGGTTGCGCCGATGACGCTTGTGGCACTGGTCGCCGCGTGGTTTCTGCCGACGAGGCCGGCGCTGCACTGGACGCTGTTCATCCTTGCGGCCATCGCCATTCCGGCGTTTTTCCCGCTGCTGTTCTCGATCCTGCCGCGGCGTACCGGCATCAGACGCAAGGGACGTCTGCGGGCGCTTGGCACCGACAGCAGCCTTGCCTTCATGCAGGTGGTGCTGCAGGTGATGTTCATGGTCGACCAGGCCTACATGATGGGCGATGCAATCATCCGCACGATTTATCGCCTCGCCATCAGCCGCAAGAACCTGCTGGAATGGGTGACATCGGCGCAGGCCAACACCACGCCACGGCTGACGCTCTCCGGGTTCTACCGCAAGATGATGTTCAGCGTCGTGTTCGCAATCGCGGTCACGGTTGTGCTGCTTGCCGTGTCAGCTCCGGCAATTATCATTGCCGGACCGTTCATTCTCTTATGGTTGTTAGCTCCGGTTGCAGCCCTGTGGATCAGTTGGACGCCTGAAAGCGTCGAGCAACTGGCAGTGTCCGAAGAGACGGAGAAATCTTTGCGGTTGACCGCCCGACGGACATGGCGCTTCTTCGAGACTTTCGTGACCCCGACGGAGAACATGCTGCCGCCGGATAATTTCCAGGAAGATCCGGAGCCAGTGGTTGCGCATCGCACGTCGCCGACCAATATCGGCCTGTATCTTCTATCGTCAGTGGCTGCGCGAGATTTTGGCTGGGCCGGTACCGTGCGCACTGTCGAGCGGCTGGAAGCAACGCTGGAAGTCGTCAAGAAGCTGGAAAAATTCCGGGGCCATCTCCTCAACTGGTACGATACGCAGACCTGTGCCGTTCTGCATCCGGCTTATGTTTCGTCGGTGGATAGCGGCAATCTGGCTGGGCATCTGCTGACGCTGGCCAATGCCTGTTCCGAGTTGCGGCGGCAGCCCGTTGCCGATACGGCGATCATCTGGAGCGGTCTCGGCGACGACATCGCTTTGGCGCTCAGGGCGTTGCGCGTGGTGCCAACCTTCGGGCGAGTACGACTTCTCGGCCTTGTTTCCGATCTGTCGGCAGTTCTTGAGGAAATGGAAAACCTTACCGCTCAGGGTATGCGTGATGCCGAGCAGAATGAGCGTAAAAGTACGGTCGATATTCAGCAGTTCGGGAAGATGCTGGGACACTCCAGAGACGCTGTGGATGAACTGGCGCTGGAAATCGGTGAGGTTGCCGCCGGAGACCTGCGGTTCTGGATAAGGGCGATTGAACGTCTGATTGCCGAACATAAGGAGGATATGCGGCAGGCAAATGAGAGCGGGGCTGATTTACGGGCTCGTCTCGATAAAATCACCGAGACCGCCCGGGCGATGGCGGTGGCCATGGAGTTCGATTTCCTGCTCGACAAACATCGGAAACTGCTCTCCATCGGCTACAATGTTTCGCAGAATACGCTTGACCAGAGCTGCTATGACCTTCTCGCCTCCGAGGCGCGGCTTGCCAGCATGTTTGCCATCGCCAAAGGCGATGCGCCGCCCCGGCATTGGTTCCGGCTCGGGCGTTCGGCAACGCCGATCGGGCGTGGCGCAGCGTTGATTTCGTGGTCGGGGTCGATGTTTGAGTACCTGATGCCGACATTGGTGATGCGGGAGCCGACCGGCAGCCTGTTGCAGCGCACTAATTATCTGGTGGTGAAGCAGCAGCAGAATTATGGCCGCACCCTCGGCATCCCGTGGGGGGTGTCGGAATCTGCTTATAACGCGCGCGATCTTGAGTTCACCTATCAGTATTCCAATTTTGGCGTTCCCGGCCTCGGTCTGAAACGGGGGCTAGCGGAGAATGTCGTGATCGCGCCCTATGCGACGGGCCTTGCGTCGATGGTCGACCCGCGGGGGGCGGCGGAGAATTACGCCCGGCTGGCGAAACTCGGCGCGCGCGGGCGATATGGTTTCTATGAAGCGGTGGACTTTACCCGTTCGCGCCTGCCGGAAGGCAAGGAATGCGAGGTGGTGCGCAATTACATGGCGCACCATCAGGGGATGACGATCGTTGCCATCGCCAATATCCTCCAGAACGGCAGGATGCGGGCGCGTTTCCATGCCGAGCCGATGATCCAGGCCAGCGAGTTGCTGTTGCAGGAGCGTATTCCGCGCGATGTCGCGATCTCGCATCCGAAGGCGGAGGAACTGAAGGTTTCCGCTGCCGATCTGCGTGGCGAAGCGCCGATCGTCCGGCGCTACGGCGTGCCGAACGAATTATCGCCGGTGGTTCATGCCCTGTCGAACGGCGAGTATTCGGTGCTGCTGACCTCTGCCGGCTCCGGCCTCACCAGCTGGCGCGATGTTACCGTCACCCGCTGGCGGCAGGATGCTGCGCGGGACGATTGGGGTAGCTATCTGTTCCTCAGAGATGCGGATAGCGGCGAGGTCTGGTCGGCGGGTTATCAGCCGACTGCGGTTAATCCGGAGCATTACGAGGCGGTGTTCAGTGAGGATCGTGCCGAGTTCATCCGTCGCGACGGCTCGATCAATACGACGATGGAAGTGGTGGTTTCGGCGGAAAACGATGCTGACGTGCGGCGTCTGACCATCGCCAATTCCGGGCGCAAGCCGCGCCGGATCGACGTGACGTCCTATTCGGAAGTGGTTCTGGCGACAGTCGGTGCGGATGTGGCGCATCCGGCCTTTTCGAAGATGTTTGTGCAGACCGAGTATTTGCCGGAACTTGGTGCGCTCATTGCCACCCGCCGCCCGCGTTCCGCTGGTGAGCAGACAATGTGGGCGGCGCATCTGGCAGTGGTGGAAAGCCGCGCTGTCGGTGAGATTGAGGTCGAGACCGACCGGGCGCGGTTCATCGGGCGTGGGCGCAATATCCGCGAGGCCGCAGCCATTCACGATGGCGCGTCGTTATCGAATACGGTCGGAACTGTGCTTGATCCGATTTTCTCGATTCGGCGGCATCTGGAAATTCCGCCTGGACGCTCGGCGCGGATCGCCTTCTGGACGATGGTTGCGCGCTCGCGCGAAGAGTTGCTCGATCTGATCGACAAGCACAAGGATAGCCATGCCTTCGAGCGTGCTGCGACCTTGGCCTGGACACAGGCGCAGGTGCAGTTGCGGCATCTTGGCATGGAGTATCGCGAGGTCGCAGACTTCCAGAAACTTGCCGGGTTCGTGCTGTTCGCCGATCCGCGGATGCGCCCGCCGCCGGAACTGATCCGTCAGGGGGCAACCAATCAGGCAATGCTATGGCCGTTCGGTATTTCTGGCGATTTCCCGATCATTGCCGTGCGCATCGACGATGTCGAGGATATGGCCCTCGTCCGGCAATTGTTGCAGGCGCAGGAATACTGGCGGCTCAAGGGGCTGGCGTTCGATCTGGTGATCATGAACGAGCGCTCGGCCTCTTATGTGCAGGATTTACAGATTGCCATCGAGACGGCGGTGCGCGCCAGCCAGTTGTTGGTGAGTAATGAAGTGGAACGGCGGCGCGGTGGTGTATTCACCTTGCGCGCCGATCTGATGCCGGTGGAAGCCAGATCGCATATCTATGCGGCGGCTCGGGTGGTGCTGGTGGCGCGGCGCGGCAAGATCAAGAAGCAATTCGCTGGCTTGACGGAAACGGTGCTGCGGCGAACCTTGCCGAGACCGCCGAAAGTTGCGCCGCCGATGTCGATGCCCGTACCGGACGATCTCAAGTTCTTCAACGGTCTCGGCGGCTTTACGCCTGACGGCAGGGAATATGTCGTCGTGTTCGACAAAAAGCGGATGACACCTGCGCCATGGATCAATGTCATCGCCAATCACGGGTTCGGTTTCCAGGTCTCGGCAGGCGGGGCAGGCTATAGCTGGTCGGAAAACAGCAAGGAGCATCAGTTGACGCCGTGGGCGAACGATCCCGTAGTAGATCCACCCGGCGAGGCGATCTATCTTCGCGATCTCGATACCGGCGATGTTTTCGCGCCGACGGCCAATCCGATTCGCGATCAGGGCGTCTATATTGCCCGGCATGGGCGGGGCTACAGCCGGTTCGAGCATTCGGCCTGCGATATTGCCATGGATCTCCTGCAAACGGTGCCGCTTGACGATCCGATCAAGATTTCCCGTCTGCGGCTGCGCAACCTCTCGAAGCGGCCACGACGGCTGTCGGTGACGGCTTATGCGGAATGGGCGCTCGGGTCGTCGCGTGGGGCGTCGATTCCGTTCATCCAGACGGAGATTGATCCGGATACGCAGGCCATGCTGGCGATCAACCCATGGAGTATGGAATTCGGACGGCGGGTCGCTTTCCTCGACATGCAGGGGTTGCAGACGGCATGGACCGCTGACCGGCGCGAATTCGTCGGTCGCAACGGACGGCTGTCGTATCCGGCGGCGTTGCAGACGGATGAACCGCTTTCCGGTGCCACTGGGTCGAGCCTCGATCCGTGCGGCGTGGTGCAATGCGAGATCGTGCTTGCGCCGGGTGAGGAGCGGGAAGTCGTTGTCACCCTCGGCGACACAGAATCCCTTGATGCATCGCGGGTGCTGATCGCCAAATACCGTAATATCGACCTCAATGCCGTGTCGGAATCTGTTGCCGCCTATTGGGACGAGTTCCTCGGCACTATTCAGGTCGAGACGCCGGATGAGGCGATGAATCTGATGCTCAATGGCTGGTTGCTGTATCAGACATTGGCCTGTCGTATCACCGCCCGTTCCGCTTTTTATCAGGCCAGCGGCGCCTACGGGTTCCGCGATCAGTTGCAGGACGGAATGGCGCTGGCTTTCACCAAGCCGGATGTAACCCGCCATCACCTGTTGCGGGCCGCCGGGCGGCAGTTCAAGGAAGGCGATGTGCAGCACTGGTGGCTGCCGCATTCGGGGCAGGGGGTGCGCACCCGTATTTCCGACGACCGGGTGTGGCTCTCTTATTGCGTCGCCACCTACATCAAGGCGACCGGCGATACGGCGATCCTCGATGAAATCGTGCCGTTCCTCGAAGGGCAGAAACTCGTGGACGGCGAACACGATGCCTTCTTCCTGCCGATGCAGGCCGAGCAATCCGGCAGCCTGTTCGAACATTGCGCGCGCGGTCTGGAGCAGTGCATCGAGTTGACCGGGGAGAACGGTCTGCCGCTGATCGGTACCGGCGACTGGAACGACGGCATGAACCGGGTCGGTGAGCATGGGCGCGGCGAAAGCGTCTGGCTCGGCTGGCTCTACATCGCCACAATCAACCTGTTCGCGCCGATGGTCGAGGAGCGGGATCCGGAACGGGTGCAGGCGTGGCGGAGCCACGCCGACAAGGTGCAGGCATCTCTCGAAAGCTTCGGCTGGGATGGCGAGTGGTATCGGCGTGGATCGTTCGATGATGGCTCGCTGCTCGGATCGCAGGATAGCGACGAATGCCGCATTGATTCGATTGCGCAATCTTGGGCGGTGCTGTCCGGTGCTGCCGACTCGCGTCGCGCTGCCAGGGCGATGGATGCGGTGGAGCGACATCTCATCCGCCATGATGACAAGATTGCCATGCTGTTCACGCCGCCCTTCGACAAGACGCCGCACGATCCCGGCTATATCAAGGGCTATCCGCCGGGTCTGCGCGAGAATGGCGGACAATACAGTCACGCGGCGATGTGGGCGATTCTTGCCTTCGCCAGACTGGGCGACGGCGACCGCGCTGGAAACCTGTTCTCGTTGCTCAATCCGATCAACCATGCGCTCACCCCGGAAGAAACCGAGCGCTATAAGGTCGAGCCTTATGTCGTTGCGGCGGATGTATATTCGGTTCCGCCGCATGCCGGGCGCGGCGGCTGGACATGGTATACCGGTGCGGCGGGCTGGATGTATCGCGCCGGGATGGAAGGCATTCTCGGGCTACGGCGTGAGGGCGAAGCCTTGCGGATTGCGCCGTGTATTCCGCGGCACTGGCCGGATTATCGCATCAAGATCCGGCAGGGTGAGACGCGATATGATATCCTCGTCGAGAACCCTTCGGCGCAGTGTACCGGCATCAGCTACGCGGAATTCGATGGCACACAGATCGAAGTCACAGACGACGCTGTCGTCGTGCCGCTCGACGGACGCGAACACACCGTGAGGATCATCCTCGGCGGCGGTGCCGTGGCGGGTTGGGCAGACGACGGCAAGAAAGCACGGAAGGGCGAAAGGAAGGTGGCCAGAGTACCTGCGCAGTAAGAAAGGGGCCGAGGAGATGTATGCGTATCGCAGAGTATGAGTTTATGCATTGCAGGGGATCATCTCCAGCAAGCTGGCATTGCACCATTTCCTTGTTCGCCACAATCAGACGCGCAAAAAGACAGACCACGCGGTAGAACAGAGTCGTCCCGGCATTCTGGAACAGCGCCAGAGCTGGTTTGATGTGCAACTTGAACTCGTCCGGAGCGGCTCGTCTTTGTCGATGAAACGACGACGCTCGTCGCGGGCCTGCGGAGTACGGGAAACGTCGCGCCTCTGGTCATCGGCAGGCCAATCAATAGCAAATGGT
>JAVBRX010000078.1:0-5533 GCA_031547465.1 Microvirga sp.
ACCATTTGCTATTGATTGGCCTGCCGATGACCAGAGGCGCGACGTTTCCCGTACTCCGCAGGCCCGCGACGAGCGTCGTCGTTTCATCGACAAAGACGAGCCGCTCCGGACGAGTTCAAGTTGCACATCAAACCAGCTCTGACGCTGTTCCAGAATGCCGGGACGGCTCTGCTCTACCGCGTGGTCTGTCTTTTTGCGCGTCTGATTGTGGTGAACAAGGAAATGGTGCAATGCTGACTTGCTGGCAGATGATCCCCTGCGCGGCAAGAGCGTTACGCAGTTCGAACAAAGTGCCGTCCCGGTGATCCGCAAGCCATGCATGATCAAACCAGCATAGGCTTCCGTCTTATGAGAATTGCGGTCGCCACCCGCAAGGCCTGGTTGAACGTCGCCTTGCCGGGCTTGCAGGGTCCGCCAACGACTCACACTCGCCGCATTCACCCCAAAGCGGTCTGCGGCTTCTCGATGAGAGGCCCCTGCGGAAACCGCAAGCGAGCACACGAACACGAAGATCAACAGAAAGCGTTTTCGTCATATCCGCCGACCTCCATCGGCAGATAGCTTGAATCAGAACATCCTGATTTGAAAAACACTATCGATCCAAATGGGCAGGGAAATGCTCTAATTCGCATCCGCCTTGAGAAATTTATCGACTTTTTCGAGCACATATGAAAACTCCGGCCAGACGATTGCTGGCCGGAACCATGTCGATGATATCGACTTGAAAAACGCTTACGCTGCCTTGGTCTCGATGACCTTCGGCGTGCCGGTGGTGATCGGGATCGCCTTCGGCTTCTTCGCCTCGGGGATTTCGCGCACGAGGTCGATATGCAGCAGGCCGTGCTCCAGAACCGCGCCCGTTACCTGCACGGTGTCGGCGATCTGGAAGCGGCGCTCGAAACTGCGGGCGGCAATGCCCTGATAAAGAACGTCCCGTTTCTTCTCTTCAGTTTCGACGGTTTTCTCGCCGCGCACTGACAGGGTGTCCTCTTTCACTTCGATCGCCAGATCTTTGTCGGTGAAGCCCGCGACCGCAATCGAGATCCGGAAGGCGTTCTCACCCGTGCGTTCGATATTGTAGGGCGGGTAAGCGGATGCCTGATCGACGCCGCCGCCCATCTGGTCGAGCATCGAGAACAGGCGGTCGAAGCCGACGGTATTGCGGTAAAGGGGGGAAAGATCGAATTGACGCATGACATATCCTTTCAGAAAGCGACATGTAAGTCGACGTCCGCCACATTGGGCCGGACCGGAACGCACCGCCGGATGGCCGGTGCATACATGAGGTGGGGAGGGGAAAAGCCGTTTTCAAGGCCGAAGCTGCCTGCGATGGTTTTTTGCTTTCGAAGCCTGCAATTTCCTCGTTTCGCCCAATTCTACCGCTTATTGTTACCCGCCAGACCGAAGAATGCTCTATATTCGCAGGGTATTTTACGCTGAAGTGGGCCCGGTTCAGCGGATTAAAATGCGGTAAAACAAAGGAAACCTGTGCAAGATACGTTCCCGCATAAACGCATTCTACTCTAAGCCGCCCGTATCGCCCGGGCGCTCATCCGGGATAATCCTCAACCGTGAAACTTATCGCCACTGCCAGCAATCTGCTTCCCGCCGATCCGACCGTCTGCAGCGTTTCGACTGGTGACGGGGCGATACTGCGTGTTGCATTCTGGCAAGCGCCAAACGGCAGGATGCGGGGGACGGTCTGCATTCTGCAAGGCCGTGCCGAGTTCATCGAGAAATATTTCGAGGTCGTCAGTGAGTTGCGGCAGCGCGGGTTTGCTGTTCTCGCCTTCGACTGGCGCGGACAGGGCGGCTCCAGCCGTCTCGTCGACGATCCGCGCAAAGGCTATATTCCGGATTTTTCCTGCTACCTTGCCGATCTCGCCGCCATTGCTGCGACGATTCTGCCGGATCTGCCGACACCTCATTATGCGCTTGCGCATTCGATGGGCGGGGCCATTGCCCTGAAAGCTGCTACGGAGGACGTTTCGCCGTTTGTCCGTCAGGTCATTTGTTCGCCGATGCTCGGTCTGTCGATCGTGCCTTATCCGTCTCTCGCGGCCATTGCCGCCAAGGTGCTGAAAACACTTCGGTTCGGACAGAGTTTCGTCCCCGGCGGCAAGGGCGTATCGGAGTTGCTGAAGACATTCGATGGCAACCGCCTGACCTCGGATCGGGCGCGGTTTCTACGCAACCGTGAGGCGGTGCAGGCTCTAGGCGATTGGGCTATAGGCTCCACGACCATCGACTGGCTTGATGCCGCCTTTCGCCAGATGCGCGGTTTCGCCGTTTCCGGAATTCTTGAGCGCATCGAAACGCCGACGCTGATCGTTGCCGGAGGAGCCGATCCCGTGTGCGATACCGCCGTTGCACAACGGCTTTCAAGCCGGTTGAAGAACGGTAAAACCATCGTCATTCCCGGCGCGCGTCATGAATTGCTGATGGAGAGCGACCCCATCCGTCGCCAGTTCTGGAACGTTTTCGATGCCTTCATTCCGGAACCGGATACCGTTGTGGACGAAAGCAGCCAGGAAATGCGCCTGTCCGGCGCAGTGGGGTGAGCAGGGCAAAGCAAATAAGCAAATGCGCCTGTCGGTTGTCAGGTTTCCTTGATCGCCGTCACGTTGAGCCAGTCCGTCGGCAGATTGTCGTAGCCGGAGCCTTTCTCAGTGCCGATGGCAAGGGAGCGCCAATTGTTGCGCTCGTAAGCCTGTCGCAACCATTCGGGTGATGGGTAGTTGTAATACCGCCCGAACCCGTCCCGTCCCTCCGCCTGTCCGGCCTTGTAGCTGGCAAAGAACACGCCACCGGGTTTCAAGGCGGCATGAATCCTGCTCAGGACTGGAGCGAGTTCGGCGCGCGGCACATGCAGCAGACAGGCATTAGCCCAGATGCCATCATAAGTGTCAATGACAGCAAGTTTTTCGAATCGCAGCACCGCCACGGGTTGTCCGAGCCGCCGCTCCGCCTCGAGGGCGAGTTCTGGCGAGCCGTCTGTCGGTGTCACGGAGAAGCCGTGAGCCAGCAGGGTTTCGCTGTCCGCCCCGCTACCGCAGCCGAGTTCGAGGATCTGGCTCCCCGGCGGTAGCCGTTGCATGAAGGTTTGAAGCTCAGGAGAAATCGGTTCCTGCGCCCGCGCGGCATAGGCTTTGGCCTCGGCGGCGTAGAATTTTAGTGTCTGATCGTCATGGCCGGACATGGTTTCCCTCGTTCAAAGCAGCATCAGCCAGAGGCAGCCGATGAGCAGGGTCAGAAGCGTTACCGGTGCGCCGACGCGGAAATAGGTCCAGAAGTTCAGATCGACACCGCTTGCCTTGGCGCGTTGCGCAACGATGAGGTTAGCGACGGAGCCGATAAGGGTGAAGTTACCCGCCAGCGTCGAGGCCATGGCCAGCACCAGCCAGGCCCGTTGCGGATCGACCATGGAAGCGACGAACGGTTTCAGGATCAGGATCGCCGGCACGTTCGAGACAAGGTTGGACAGAACCGCCGTAATGACGCTGAGTACCGAAACGCTGTCGAGCCGTAGTTTAGCGGCATGGACGATGAAATCCGGGCCGATGATGGTTTTTTCCAGCGCCGCGACGACAATGAACAGACCGATGAACATCACCAGCAGCAGCCAATCAATTTCAAAGTAAATCTTGTCCGGCTTGACGCGCCGCGTCAGCAGCAGCAGCGCCCCGCCGGTGATTGCCACCTTGGCGACTGGCTGGCCGAGAAAGAACAGCGCGATCATCGCCGTGAGGATGAAAAGCGTCTTCACCATCAGCGGCCGGTGTACGCGCAGCGGTATGGTGACGATGGGCAGCCGCTCCGGTGTCAGGAACTCGCGGCGGAAGGAGGAGGCGATCAACAGATACACGACGGCGAGGCCGATCATCGCCACCGGAGCCAGCGCCGTCGAGAAGCGCCAGAAGGAAATCCCCGACAGCCCGCCGACGATCATGTTCTGCGGGTTGCCGGTAATGGTGGCAACGCTGCCGACATTGGACGCCATGGCGATGGCCAGCAGATAGGGAATCGGGTTTCGCTTCAGGCGCAGCGTGATGTCGAGGACGAGCGGCGTCATCAGCAGGCAGATCGTATCGTTGACGAGAAACGCCGACAGAACCCCTGACGAGAGGACCACCGCGCCGAGCAGGGCAATGGGGCGATGCGTATGCTCGGCACTGAAGGCGGCGACGATGCGGAAGAATCCGGAAACCCGTAAATTGGCAACGACGATCATCATGCCGAGCAGCAGTGCAATCGTATCGAAATCAATGGCGCGATAGGCTTCCTCCGGCGTGAGGATATCGAGCCCGATGACAAGGCTCGCCCCCAGCAAAGCCGTCCCCGCCCGGTCGATGCGATACCCCGGCAGCTTGCCGATCGCCACCACCACATAGGTGACGAGAAAAATCACGATGGCGGCGACAGGCCGGATTTCCTGGAAAGTGAGATTCACGCTGGTTCTGCTGTAAGGGGATTCATCATACGGGGCGCATGGGTATCCAGATTATCCGGTGCGTGCACCGGAAAAAAGCATGGATCAACAGCGAGCTATGCATGGATCGCTTATTTCCACTTTTTCGCCCATTGCTTCAATTCCAAACGCACCTTCTCTGGCCATTCTTCAATTTTTGGTCGCACAAAAATTTTCTGATCATACTCTTTCTAGGCTCAGGACTCGTTGAGTTTCATACCCAAAAGGCGAAGATAGCAGCGATTGTTATAGCGGCGAAGAATGGATGAGCGCATCGGTCATACCTGATGTGGATACGGCGCGGTTACGTACTTTCGGAAAGCACCATATGTTTAATGTGATAAAGCGAATGTAGATGCGGTAGATACGCGCAAGGGCTTGTCGCGATCTTGCAAACATTCGTTCTTTCGTGAAAATCACATCCTTCATTAAGGGTGTGACATTTTGCAGGCTGAGACGAAACAATCAGGTTGGATGCTGGCGATTGGTTCCGTCATTCGAGCGATTTGCGACAGGTTGGTGCCGCATTCGCTGAGATGGCGGACGGCTCTGCTTGTTATTGTGATGATCTGTCTGCCGATAGCGGCTATTGCCTATCTGGCCGCTGTTCAAGGGCGGACAGCCATACTGAATGAAAAGAGCGACAAGCTCTATGGTATCGCCATTCTGCTCGATAACAAGCTCAAGGATGCTTACCGGCGGTTTGGGGATGACGCCGCGATGAGCCGGGATGAACGGATTGCCGTTCTGCACCGGCAAGTAACCCCGTTTGCGGAAGAGGTCGTGAAAGCGCATCCTGGATTGGGGGTCGGGTATTACCACCGTGATCTTGACGCTATCGTTACATATGCGCCGAACCGGGACTATGGATATACTGTTGGGGTACCGATCGGCGCGGATCATCTCGGTCGTCAGGTGCTTGCCACCGGTAAGCCGTTGGTCGCTTACGGTAGTCAGGTGCGCGGCGATATCATGAATGCGATGGTGCCGATCATTCGCGATACGGAGGTGATCGGCTACATCTGGGCCAATGAGTTGCTGGATACTGTCTGGCTGCAGATACAT
>JAVBRX010000141.1:0-17013 GCA_031547465.1 Microvirga sp.
TCCATGTCCTCATCATGTTCGACGCGGAGGATACGGACGAGCAGGCGCGGGTCGATGCCTTCAGCGATGCGCTGGTTGCCCGCGCCCTGGCGGTCGGCGGCACCTGCACCGGAGAGCATGGCGTCGGCCAAAAGAAGATGAAATACCTTGAGAAAGAACACGGTACAGCAGCGATCGATGCGATGCGGGCCTTGAAAACGGCTCTCGATCCGCACAATCTTATGAATCCTGGAAAGATTTTCACGCTGTGAGCGATAGCCGCTCAAGGCGAACGATGAATAATGGGTGCAGCCCATGCGCGATATCCTGACATTCGTTGGCGGTGTCGTCATCCTGATCCTCGTCGCGGCAGTGATCGCGCCTTTGATGATCGATTGGGAGGTACGGCGCGGGTTGATCGAGAATGTTCTGAGCGAAGCGGTCGGAGCCAGTGTCGAGACCGCCGGGCGGCTCGACGTGCGCTTTCTGCCGTCGCCGCGCCTGACTGTCGAACATCTGCGGATGCGTTCTCCTGAAACAGCAGAAACCGGAGTGACACTCGCCGCCGACCGCGTTAACGCCGAAATCGCCCTTACGCCACTGCTCAGTGGCGATGTCCGTTTCCTGGAGGCACGGGCGGGGCGGCTCGAATTCCAAATTCGCGCGCCGATTCGTAACGGCGGAATTGCCCGGGTTCTGGGCGGGCTGCCGCTCTCCAGCCAGGAAACACTCCAGCAATGGACAGTTGAGAACCTTGCTGTAGAGCAACTCTTTCTCACCGTCACCGATACCTCGACCGGCACGATCAATCAGGTCGGGGCACAGGCGGTGCAGATATCCGGGCAGAAGCTCAAAGGGCCGTGGACGATTCAGGGAATACGCGACGATACCCCCTTCCGCCTGACAACAGGCGAATTGTCCGCCGCCCGGACGCTCGCTGTCAAACTGGTGTCAGGAAACGTTTTCAAGCTTGAGGCCGATGCCCTTGTCGATCTGAACACGGATAATGGACGTCTCCCCTCGGCATCCGGCACGTTGAAAAGCAGTACCGCAACCGATGTGAAAGCCGGGACGGAACCGGCAGCGTTCCCAATCCAAGCGACAGCGGCTTTCAAGACCGAAGGCGGTACCATTTCCTTCAACGATATTGCACTGGAAAGCAGTGGCGTTCTGCCGGTCCGGCTCGGCGGCACGGGCAGGCTTGCCAATGGCGTTCTCGTATTCGACCTACAGGCGATGCGGCTCGATGCCGGTCCGATCCTCTCTATCGCTCAGGATGACAGAGTGCTCGAGCGCATTCGCCCAATTCTGGCCGACCTCCTGGAGCGCAGCGCATCCTGGCCAATCCGGATCGAACCGGAGTTGCATGTCGAAACCCTGACCGCCGGGGACGATGAAATCCGCAATCTCTCCCTGAACCTGGCATTCGCAGGCGGGCAACTTGCCAATGGCAGAGCCATGATGACTCTGCCCGGAGAGACTGCAATCGACATCAAAACCGAAGCGGGAACCGTGGGATGGTACGGACGCTTCAACGGCAAGGTAGAGACCCCGGCGACGCTCTTCCGTTTCCTGTCCCATTTTTTCGCCTTCACCGGACAGAAGGACAGTGTTTTAAAAGCCGTCGATAATCTGCCGGGCGCAGTCTCGACCAATTTTGCAATCGCCGGCAAAGCCTTGTCTCTCTCCGATCTGAACATCACAGTCGCGGGAGGAAGCCTCGGTGGATCTGTCTTCTACCATTCCGGTTCGGCTCAGGCAGCGCCAAAAGTGAATGCGCAACTGATGGCGCACGGGTTCAGAATCGATGACAGCGCACAGCTTTCGCCCCTCGTACACGCCCTTCGCGGCTTCGATGCGGATCTGGCGCTTGAAGCAACGGATCTCGTCTACAACACTTATGAGCCGGTCGGCACGATCAGCATCCGCATCGTCTCGAAGGACCGGATTTTGACCGTCAACTCGCTCGACATCAACGGCTTTGCCGGAGCTGAGGCGCACCTTTCTGGAACCATCGATGCCAATGGCCTAAGCCGCTGGTCAGGTACGATAGCCGCCGACCGGGCAGCCCCCCTGCTCGACCTTTTTGGCAAAGCCTGGATGGGCGGAGCAGTGGCGCTCGTTCCGCAAGCCATCAAGGACGAAGCCATCAATCTCAGAATTGCCAACACACAGACCGCCGGAACCGAACCCGATTCTTCCGAGCAATTGCGCACCACCATTTCTGGAACCCTTGCAGGCGGACGGTTCGAGGGTGAGACCATCTCTACGGGCGGGCATCTGCAAACATTCAATTTCCGCCTGGACGGCACGTTAAAATCCGAAACGACAGAAAGTAGTCCGGTGGATGTGTCTGCTGTCCGGACAATGCACCTTGCCCTTCTCGGCAATCGCGCTGCAAACAGCGTTTTGAATGTCACCGTTTCCGGCGATATCGCCGGGATGGCGCTCTCGAACCGGACACCGTTCGTTCTTGCACCGGGCGACGATACCGTGACCGGGGGCGAAATTGCTCTGGAGACCAGTAACCTGAAACTTGCCGCTGCCGTTTTCGGCCTGACGACTCTCAAAGGGCCGGATATTCCGGCACATGCAGTTTTGCGTCTCACGCAGGAGAACGGCCAGACACTGGTAACACTTTCCGCAAACGTGAACGGGGAAACCGGCGAAGCCCGGATCGTCAATCCGCTTCAGCCTGGCATGACCGGCGCAATCTCCATAAAGCGCCTGTCCATGCCATGGTTATTGGATACGCTGGTTCTCAATGCCGACGCCAATGGCCGATTCGGCATACGCCCCAACCTGCCGGAGGGAGGGCCGTTCATCGTCAAGGCAGCAACGCTCGATCTCGGCGGAGGGATCAACGCCAGCGAAAGTGAACTCAAGCTACTGTTCGACCAGCGGGGCCTCCATATTGATTCGCTCAATGCCCGCCATCATGGCGGAACGGTTTCGGGTGCCTTGAGCGTTGTGCGAGACGGCGGATTGGCGACACTCACCGGTGACCTGGCATTTCACACCATGCGCCTTTCCTCTCTAACTGCGGAGCGCTTCACGGGGGAAGGAACCCTGTCGCTCGATCTAAAACTCGGAGCATCGGCGGAAACGGCTGCCGGTCTCATCAACAATCTTGGTGGGGCGGGAACGGCATCCATAAGCGGAGCCAATCTTTTCGGAGCAGACCCGCAAGGCCTTGAGCGCGTCGTCGCCCTTGCCCTGAAAGACAGCGCATCGCTGAGTGAAGGACGTCTTACCGATCTGACCCGTCGCGAACTGGCTCACGGGCCGTTCCTTGCCGCTCCCTCCGCCACATCGGTCGCGGTTTCGGGTGGCGTTCTGAAAGCAACCTTGCTCCATCTCGACAATCCTTATGCCGTCTGGAGCGGATCGGCTTCGTTCGACGTGCGGTCGATGACATTCGACGCCAGAGGCCTGCTGACGGTGAAAGCTCTGCCCTTGGGTTGGACAGGCGCGGCGCCTGCTATCGGTTTCAGCCTCGGCAACACGAACGGCCAGTGGTCGTCCGCCCTCGACATCACGACACTGCAGAACGGCATTGCAGGCATCATGCTGCAACGGGAAGTCGAACGCACCGACAGGATGGAAGCGGAGATCAGGGCACATCAGGCCAAGATCGAACGGGAGCGCCTTGAACGGATGCGCGCCGAAGAGCGCCACCGCCAGCAGGAGAATGCCCCCGCCCCCGTTGATAGTGCTCCGCCGCCGCTACCCCTGAACACCCTGGCACCGAACAGCCAATGAAAGCTGCCTCAGGATTCCGGTAGCCGGGAAGCCTCCTCGGTTGAAGGATCGCGACTGAAAGTCAGTTTGGCGATATAAGCCTTGAGGACGAAAACACGGATCGCCGAGGACAGGTTCTGTTCGCCGCGTTTGGCATCGATGAGGCGGATCAATTCCTGCATCGTCTGGTTGCGCTCTTTAGCAAGGGTTTTCAGGCTATCCCAGAAAATCGATTCCAGTGTGATGCTGGTATGATGCCCGGCGATGGAGATGGAGCGCTTGGCGATGCGGTCTGTCATGGGTTCAGATCCATCTCGGTGCCGGATTGCCTAGCAATCGTGCGGCGATCATTCATCTGTTTTGCCACTTGTCAGGCTATTACCGTCAAGGCGGCGCTCCGATTGTGCAAGCAAAGTCTCGCTTTGCGTTTTCTCGGCTTTCGTCCGGCCATGCGCCGCCCGGTTCCGCGCCGCTTCGGCCTCACCCGCCGCCCGCTCCTTGCGCTTGCGCACCATCCGAAGATTCACGATATCCGCCATGTCATCCAATCCTAGGCCATTCCTTCCCATCCGATTGAAACGGCAAACTGGAACTGAAAAATGGCATTCATACGGGTTCTCTTCAACCGGTAAATGGTTTTTATGAAGCGCCAATCGTCCGTGCCCGCCATTCGACAAGCCTGTCCTCAAATGACAATGAAAAATTTTACCGGAAAAGAAAAAGGCCCGGCGGCAAACCGGGCCTGGAATAGTGACGCAAAAGCATTTTTCATTCCGCAAGAACGGGAAATGTCCTCTTTATACAGAATGGTTACTTTTATACAGGATAGTTACTTCGGCTCCAGCATATCCTCGGCACGGACGATCTGGTCGAATTCCGCTTCCGTGACATAGCCGAAGCGCAGGGCTTCCTGCTTCAAGGTGGTGCCGTTAGCATGCGCTTTCTTGGCAATGGCAGCGGCCTTGTCGTAGCCGATCTTCGGCACCAGCGCCGTAACCAGCATCAGCGACTTCTGCAACAGTTCCGTATTGCGCTCCAGATTGGCGACGATGCCGGAGACGCAATGATCGGTGAAGCTGACGGCGGCATCGGCGAGGAGCCGCACCGATTGCAGGAAAGTGTGGGCGATCACCGGCTTGTAGACGTTCAGTTCGAAATGGCCCTGCGTTCCGGCGAAGGCAACGGTCGTGTTGTTGCCGAGCACCTGCGCGGCAACCATGGTCAGCGCCTCGTTCTGTGTTGGGTTGACCTTGCCGGGCATGATCGACGAACCCGGCTCGTTCTCGGGCAGCGATATCTCGGCAATGCCAGAACGCGGGCCGGAGGCCATAAGGCGGATATCGTTGGCGATTTTGAACAGGGCGGTGGCGGTGGTCGCCAGGGCGCCGTGCGAAAACACCATGGCGTCATGGGTCGCCAGCGCTTCGAACTTGTTCGGCGCGGTCACGAACGGACAGCCGGTCAGTTCCGCCACCTTGACGGCGAAGCTCTCGGCAAATTTCGGATGGGTATTGAGGCCAGTGCCAACCGCCGTACCGCCTTGCGCCAGAGCATAAAGCCCCGGCAGCGTCGCCTCAATGCGGGCAATGCAGGATTGCACCTGCGTAGCGTAGCCAGAAAATTCCTGGCCGAGCGTCACCGGAGTCGCATCCTGTAGATGGGTACGACCGATCTTGACGATCTTCTCGAACGCCTGCGACTTATCAACTAACGCATTGTGCAGCCGGTGCAGCGCCGGGAACAGCAATTCGCGGATTTCCAAGGCGGCAGCGATGTGCATCGCGGTCGGGAAGGAATCGTTCGACGATTGCCCCTTGTTAACGTGATCGTTGGGGTGGATCGGCTTTTTCTCGCCACGCTTGCCGCCCAACGCCTCATTGGCGATGTTGGAGATCACCTCGTTGAGATTCATGTTGGTCTGCGTGCCGGAACCGGTTTGCCAGACGGCAAGCGGGAACTCACCATCGTATTTACCGTCGGCTATATCCGAAGCCGCCTGGGCAATGGCATCGGCAAGCTTCGGATCGAGCAGGCCAAGATCGCGGTTGACCAGCGCTGCCGCCTGTTTGACCTGCGCAAGGGCATAAATGACCGGCAACGGCATCTTCTCCGTACCGATGCGGAAATTCTGCAACGACCGCTGGGTCTGCGCTCCCCAATAATGTTCGGAGGGAACCTCGATCGGGCCGAATGTATCCGATTCCGTTCTCGTGGAGGAATTCTGGTTGTGCGATGTCATGACGGCTTTCCTGCGTTCCGTGAGCCGGGCGATGCTCGGAGGCTGATTGTGGACGATTCGCCCCTCCCCACGCGTTCACCAGCGTTCAGAGGGCGCGAAAATTGCCGCTATTGAAACGGGCGAGAATGTCTATTCCATGAAATGCAACGCGCTTCAATGTGCAAGCGTGGCAACGAGACGTAATCGCTGCGGGATCCGATCGGGAAATTCGATTTGACCAACCAGTTTCACCCATGCGAGAAGCGAAATATTATTTCACGACTGTGCGGCACCTCCCGGATCGACCGGGGACAACGCACCGGAGCAACCGATGTTCGCTACCTCCATCTGAAATCCTGTCGGCAGAACGCCGAACAGGTCTTTCCCATGATGCCGCTCAAGCGGGCGTGTATTCGCCCCCAAGATAATCGATCCCTAAAAGATAATCGATAACTTTGCCATCGGCAGACACCAGACCTTACGATGGAGAACGGCAATGCGCACACTTAATCCCGATTTATATTCTTCCAGCATTTGTTTCATCCGGGTTCGCCGATATTCAATTTTCGCGCAATACAGCGCTCTTAGCAGCCGGTAAACCCATCGCTTGAAAGATTAATCATGGGCAATTCTGTCCCGTCGGACGCGAATGGCGTTCGTCTGTTCGCCTCGTCCCAATCATGGATCGAGGATGCCGCCTTGCGGCAATTGCATCACGTCCGCGCCCGGCCCGGCATCACTACTGTCACCGGAATGCCGGACAATACCGGGCATGGCTGGCGCAGATTACTGTCACCCGCGGTGCCCCGGTGCGAACCTATGAAGGAAACGAATTCAGATGCCCCACATGAAGAGATGTTGAAATTTTTTTTCGTCTCCTTCATTCCTTATTCACGACAATTCAGTATGAAGACAAGGAAGCAGCGCAAAAATGCTGCTTCCAACCCAAAATCTTTTATCTCACGCTAAGGACGGCAATGGCGGCTGACGGACTCATCGCAACCTATAAAGATTTATTGATTTTCCTTGCGACTGCCGGCGTCGTCGTCCCCTTGTTCTTACGCCTTCGTGTCAGCCCGGTAATCGGGTTTCTCATGGCCGGAGCTATTCTCGGCCCGCACGGCATCGGACGGCTGGATGACGTGAGTCCCTGGCTCAACTGGATCGCCCTTGAAGATAGTCACGGAAACGAGCATATCGCCGAATTCGGCATCGTGTTCCTGCTCTTCACCATCGGCCTCGAACTCTCCTGGGAGCGTTTGCGAGCGCTGCGCCGTCTCGTATTCGGCTTCGGTTCGCTTCAGGTTCTGCTTTCCGCCCTCGTCATTGCCGCTCTTGTCTATTCCGCTCTCGGCAGCTTTGTCAGCGCCTGCATCGCCGGGCTTGCCCTAGCCTTATCATCGACAGCCATCGTCATCCCCGTGCTAGCTGAACAAAAGCGCCTCGGCCATCCTGTAGGGCGTCTCAGCTTCTCCGTATTGTTATTCCAGGATCTCGCCGTCGCGCCGATCCTGTTTGCCGTCGGGCTGCTGCAAGCGGGCGAATCGGGGCATATTCTTATCTCGTTCCTCTGGACGCTCGGACAGGCAGCGCTCGCCATCGCCCTGATCGTCATAATCGGACGCACAGCACTCAGACCGTTGTTTCACCTCGTTGCCACCAGCCGCAGCCCGGAAATCTTCATGGCGGCCTGCCTACTTGTCGTCGTCACGGCAAGCCTCGTCACCGCCGTCAGCGGCCTGTCGATGGCGCTCGGAGCCTTTCTTGGCGGCATCCTGCTGGCCGAAACCGAATACCGCCGTGCCATCGCGGCGATGATCGAGCCGTTCAAAGGTCTGCTGCTCGGCGTCTTCTTCATGAGCGTCGGCATGAAGCTCGACATTCAGCGGCTGTTTGATTCGCCCCTGACAGTCCTCGGGCTGGCGCTGGCGCTCATCGCCGTCAAAGGAGTAATCGTCGCCGGCCTTGCCTCGGCATTCCGACTCGGCAAGAGTGTCGGCATCGAAGCCGGCCTCATGCTCGGACCTGGCGGGGAATTTGCCTTCGTCATCATCAGTTCGGCCATCGCCTCGAAAATGATTGCACCGGACATTGCCGGCGATATCGTTCTGGTGGCGACGATCACCATGATGATCATTCCGCTGCTGGGCCGCATCGCGCCAAAGCTGGAACGCAAGCAGACCGGGTCGCTTTCCGCAGAGCCGGAAGAGCAGGAAGCTCCGCCGAGCGACGGCGAGGCACGCGTCATCGTCGTTGGCTACGGTCGGGTCGGGCGACTGGTCACCGAAATGCTGGCACGGCACAAGGTACCGTATGTCGCCCTGGACACCGACACGCAGCGGGTATCGAAGGAACGGGCGAAGGGCAGCGAGGTCTATTTCGGCGACGCCACCCGTTATTCCCTACTGCACGCCTGCGGCATCGAACATGCCCGCGCCCTTGTTATCACCCTCGATAAACCCGGAGCCACCGAAACCGTCGCCAACGTAGCACGACGGATGCACCCCGGCCTCGTCATCGTCGCCCGCGCGCGCGATGCCCGTCACGCCACGCAGCTTTATGAACTCGGTGTCAACGATGCTATCCCGGAAACGATCGAAGCCTCTCTGCAATTGAGCGAAGCTGTTCTGGTCGATATCGGCGTACCGATGGGACTGGTCATCGCCTCGATTCACGAACGGCGCGACGAATACCGGGCAACTCTCAAACCAGTGATTTCTGGCGAGGATGATACGGGGCCGGAGTTTCACTCCCGACGACATCCACTCGCCACGACAGGAACAGCCCCAGAAAACTGAAAACCCGGTTTAGCGGATCACCAGTACCGAGCATTTCGCATGGCGAACGATCGTCGCCGCATTCGAGCCGAGCAGGTAGGTCGCCATCGTCGGACGGTGCGAACCGATCACCACAAGACCGATCCCCTGCTGCTCCACTTCATCGAGAACCTCATTATAGATCGCGCCGATACGTACGGCGCAGGAGATACGATCCCCCGACAGTTCCATCTCCGAGGCGATCTTGGCCAGGGCGTTCATGGACTTGTCGACCTGCTCGTCATCGAACTCCGGAGGAACGAACTCCATATATGTCACGGGAAGAATCGAGCGCACATAAAGCAGTCGCACCGTCCCATCCCCGGCTTTAGCCAATTCAACAGCCGCAATGATGGCCCTGCGCGACGTTTCGATATCCGCCAGATCCACGGGAACCAAAATTTTTTTGAACATTGCTCTTTCTCCTCGCTTCCTGCCGTACTGATTGAACGCTCCCATCGAACGACCCATCAGGTCAGGCATCCCCAATAATTTTATAATGCAGGAGCACCGGACAGATTCTGTAACCTGCTCCTGCCAACCTCATGCACTAGAATATCCGTTCTGCGGGCCTGTTCTAAATGTTTGCCCTGTTCATTGTAGCCCAAACCCAACGCTCAGGAACCGATAATCGTCATGGCAGCAGTATTTTATGGAGCATCATTTTCTCCGGCTCCGACCCGCTGCATCTTCAGCTTTGCCGTGAAGGCGTTTCGACGATCAGACCGTCAAGGGTCTCCTGTACCTTGATCTGGCAGGAAAGACGCGAACTCGATCGGACATCGAAGGCAAAATCGAGCATGTCCTCCTCCATCTGCTGCGGCTGCGCAAGCTTGTCACGCCACTCTTCCGCCACATAGACCTGACAGGTCGCACATGCGCAGGCCCCGCCACATTCCGCATCAATGCCCGGAATACCGTTGCGAAGGGCGCTTTCCATGACGGTAGAGCCAACTTCTGCATCGACAATACGGGAAACCCCTGCCGAGTCGATAAAAGTGATCTTGACCATATTACTCACACCCCTTTTTCAGGCTGGACAAAAGCGGGGAGAACGATACCGTTCCCGAAGACGTACGCAACCGGCTTATGCGTATCATACACTACCTTTGTCTCAGCATCCCCGCTCCATACGCGATGACCATAAAGGCCCATGCCCAATCGCGATCCTGTCGCATTGCCAACAACTCAACTATTTGGCATCATTAATGAAAATGGAATGCGGCCTGTTCCGAGGGCACTTGAATCGGAAACGAGGCGTCATCTGGCATGTATGGCCTGAAAGCCTTGCTCTACAAGGGAAGCATGGCTCTGTTAACGAAGATTTAATTAATACTCCCGGTTGGGTTTCCACAAAACCGCCGCCACGATAAAGTGGACATTGGCGAACTTTGGATTTCCGTACTTGCGAGTCATGCCCATGGCAGAGCTTTGCAAAGCAGGAAAGACCGGGTGTCGGCGTATTGTACTGGTATTAAAGTGGCGTAGTCGAGAACTGATCATGGCTGTTGAACAGAAGAAGATCAACGATCCGGCGGAAGCGGCATTGTCCGCGGTCGAAGAAGCGTTGGCTCCTGAAGGTGAGGCTCAAGACTCTTCTGACCTGGACACTTCTGTTCTGGACACCCTCGACACAAAATCCGTCCTTCCATCGGAAGGGGGGGAGCCTCCCCTTTCCGATGCCACGGATGCACTTATCGAAGACCCCGCCGCACCGGCAACAGTTCTCGACGGTAATGCCGAGGCCGCTCCAGAACTTTCAGCCCGGTTCGATACGGAATTTGCGCCACCCGCACATATACGCCCCAGTCTTCAGGCTGGCGCACAACCAACCCCGATGAAGCCTCGCCTACCCGACATGCCCACGGCTCCGGCGGTACGGAAGCCCCATGTTGCTCCCAAACGTACCATTCCCGCCAACGACGACCGGAAGAACGCCGGACAACTAGCGCCTTCCCTGTCGGTCCGTCCGTCGCGCCTACCTTACCTTTGGGCCACTCTGGCCTCGGCGCTCTGGGTGAGCGGACTGGGGTCTTTCGCCCATTTGCAGGGCTATGTTTCCGCTGAAATGCTCCAATCCTGGAGCGGACTGACCTCCGCCCTCGGAGCAACGCAGTTTCTGATCGGCTTCGTCAGCCTGTTCACGCCGGTATTCTTCTTCTTTATTGCCGCGATGCTCGCCGTACGTTCGCAGGAGATGAAACTCGTGGCGCGCGCGGTCGGTGAAGTCGCGCTCAGGCTCGCCCAGCCGGAAACGTTCTCGACTGACGCCGTTTTGAGCGTGTCGCAGGCGGTGCGCCGGGAAATCGCCGCTGTCGGCGATGGCGTCGAGCGGGCGCTGGCTCGCGCCGGCGAACTGGAAACTCTGGTGCGCAGCGAAATTGCTACCCTGGAGCGCTCCTATTCCGATAACGAAATCCGCATCCGTTCGATGATCGATGAACTGGTGACGCAGCGTGAATCCATCGTCACCAATGCCGAGCGGGTCCGGCTCGCCATCAGCGGCACGCACCAGACGCTCGCCGCCGACCTCGAACATGCTGCGGATCGTGTCGTGACGGCGATGACGACCGCCGGTGACAAAGTAACTGACGCTCTGGAACAACGTGGCGAAGCGATTACCGTCTCCCTCGGCCATGCGGGCGAGAAGGTCATCAGCGATATGGCCGGACGCGGTCATGAACTGGTCGAACGGCTCGGTGTCGCCAGCAGCGGCATCAAGGACGATATCGCCACCGTCGGCTCTGCCATCACCACCGCCCTCGAAAGCAAGGCCCAGGATCTAACCGCCGCGTTCGAGCGCACCGGCGACATGCTGAACCAGCATTTGCAGGAAGGCGCGTCGAGCGTCACCAAGACCCTGGCCGAAACCGGACGCGGGGTACTTGAATCCCTCGTCGAGCAAGGCGCGGAAGTCCGCGCTGCCTTTGAACATACCGCCCGCACTCTGGAAAGTAGCTTTGCCAAGCGTGGTAACGAGATCGCCGATACGCTGGCTGTCACCGGCGAAACCGTAGCAGCGACCATTTCCGAACGTGGACAGGAAATCAGCGACCGAATCGCCACAACCGGGGCAGACCTCAGCAACCAGATATCTTCCACCGGCGCAGACGTGCAAAACCGCCTGGAAAGCGTCGTCCATGTCGCTGACGACATGATCGGCACTCGGGTGGAAAACCTTGCCACACGGCTTGAATCGGCCAGCCAGAGAGTCAATGACAGCGTCACCATCCATGGAGATGCCCTGGAAGAGAAGCTGACTGCCGTCGCCCAGAACGTGACGGCAACCGTTTCCGAGCGCGTCGAAGAGCTACGCGGCAACATCGATGCCCGGGGCAAGGATTTCGCCGAAATTCTTGACCGCCATACTAACGGCATGTTCGAGCGCCTTACGACAACCGGGGCGGAACTTGTGGGAGCTGTCGCCACGCAAGGCGGGCAGGTCAATAACACGATGACCCAGATGATCGCCTTGTCTAAGGACATTTCGGCGCTCGTCGATACCGTCACGGGTCGGATTGAGGATCTCGACCGCGCCGTCAGTGTGCAGGGCAAACACCTTGCCGATTCACTCGGCGACCGCACCCGCATCGCCATGGAGATGATCAAGGGCCAACTCGGTATCCTCGAACAACAGGCAACGAAGAAATCCGGCGAACTGTCCCACAGTTTCGAAAGCCTGCTCAGCCGGGTAGACGACATTCTCGAAGCCCGTTCGCAGGCACTCAACGAAGCGCTTATCTCGCGCACAGGCGAACTGGCGCGGGTGATGGCGGAAGGTGGCAGAGAAGTGGCGAGCGCTCTGGAGACACGTGTCGACCAGGTCGGAAAGACCTTGGCCTACAAGGGCGATGCCCTCGGGCAGCATCTGGCATCGAAGGCAGAGGAGATCAATCGCAACCTCGGCAACCGCGCTCAGGAGATCTCCGACACCCTAGACCAGACGGTCGCTCATTTCGAGGAGCGGATCATTGCCCCGCTTGGCAATGTCGCTTCCAGCATCGATGAGCGCAGCCGCGCGGTGGCGAGCGTGCTCGGTACACGCATCGACACACTGAGCGAGATATTCGATTCACGCGGCGGCATGATTATCAACGAACTTGGGCAGCGCGTCTCCGAGATGGGCGTCATCCTCGAACAGAGGGCTGAAGGTGTGCTGCAATCCCTCGACAAGCGCCTTGCCGACGTCGGCACGCTGTTGAGTTCGGGCAGCTACACCTTCGTCGAAGAATTGCAGCAACGCAGCGAAGCACTCACCAGACAATTGACTCATGTCGCCGAAGGGTTGTTAGAATCGAGCACGATCCTGCGTTCGACGGTAGACGAAGGCGCGGAGCGGGCAGTTCAACTCCTTCTAACGACCAACGACAAAATTCGCGGCGAGATTGCCGGCGTCATCGACCGTGTGCATGAAGCCAACCATATGCTGCAACAGGTGGTCAGCAACGCCAGCGGCAATCTCAATTCAGTCGAAAGCAATCTGGCCGGTCGCGTCGAGCAGATCGAGAACCTGCTGACAAGCGTCGCCACCCAGACCGCCCGTGCCACGGAGAAGATTGATGAGCAGGTGGATTCCCTGCGCTCCGTCGCAACAGGCGCCATGCGTCAGGCTTCAACCCTCGCCACAACCCTAGACGAGCGTAGCCAGAAACTGACAGAAAGTACCCACAGCCAGCTCGAAGCGCTGAGCGATGTCATGATCGCCCTGGAGCGGCTGGAAGAGCGGGTTGGCAATTCGTTGAACCAGCGTCAGTACAGCATGGAAAACCTGCTGAATCTCATCAACAGCCGCACGACGGATATCGAGAAACTCACTAGCGCATTCAGTTCCGTCATCGAAGATTCGCTGCGCACGGCAGAATCGCGGACGCGGGAAATCGGCACACTCATTACCGATACGGCAGAGGCAACCACGGCGGCGATCAACGATCAGTTTACGATCGTGCGCAATGCCACTGACACCGAAAGTCGCCGCACCGCACAATCCCTGCGCGAGGCTTATGAGCGCGCAACGGCGGAAATGAGCGGCTCCTTGAGCGAAACGACCCAAGGATTCCGCCAGATGCTCAACGAACTGCGCGGTATGTCGGCGCAGATCAAGCAGGAGCTGGAAAGCACCCGCAGCGAGTTACAGCGCGGCATCGTCGAACTACCGAAGGAAACGCAGGAAACTACGGCCAACATGCGCCGCGTCGTTTCCGACCAGATCAAGGCGTTGAACGAACTGACCAGCCTCGTCACCAAGTCAGGCCGCTCTATTGATGCGGCTCCGGCCTCGGCTTCGACTCCGGCAAACAACGTCAACGCGTTGCAGCCTTTGATGACAACGGCGAAACCCGTTCCCGCTTCGACTCTTACCCAACAACCTCCGGCGGAAGAAAAGCCGTCTGCCTCTCTCCGGCAGGCGCAATCAGCCTCCCGTCCTCTGCCAATGCCTGCGGAATTGCCGAAAAGCCTGCCACGCGAACAGACTTTAGCTCCGGCATTCTCCCAGACACAGCCGGTCGTGCCCCTGTCCCAGAAACAATCAGAACCGGCACAGCTCAGGCAAACGCCTCCCACCAATCGGGGCGGCAGTTGGCTGTCGGACCTGCTCGACCGGGCATCGCGCGATGAAACGGTCAAGGACCGTAAACCATCGCAGCGCACGGTTGCGAGTGCCATCGAAACCCTGGACTCAATCTCGGTCGACATCGCCCGATTGATCGACCACGACAATGCCGTCGAATTGTGGGAGCGCTACCGCAAGGGCGAAAAAAACATCTTCACCCGCCGTCTTTATACCCTGCAAGGACAGCAGACTTTCGATGACATCCGCCGCCGGTATCAAAGCGACACGGAATTCAAGAATGCCGTGAACCGCTATATCGAGGAATTCGAGCGTCTTCTCACCGAGGTCGGGGCGAATGATCGCGACATGATGGTGACCAAAACCTATCTTACCTCGGAAACAGGCAAGGTTTACACCATGTTGGCCCATGCGAGCGGGCGGCTGGGATAATCGAGTATCTGCCCAGCTTCCCTATCGGTAGTCTATTCATGCGCAGGCCCGACAAAAGCAGCGGGTTTCCGAACCACTCCGGATTTCCCTACCGCTCCGGCCTCGATTAGAAAGGGCCGCGATGGCGAAAGCAAGCCCTGACACAGGGTACACATGCCGACAGTTGAGAACATTACCAGTGATCGCCTGGAGGGCAAACGATGCCGGTGCCGCCAAGACCGCAATAGCCATGCGGGTTTTTGGCGAGATATTGCTGATGATATGCCTCAGCAAAATAAAACGGCCCGGCAATAGCGATCTCGGTCGTGATGGCCGGAAATCCCCGCACCTGTAATGCCCGCGCATAGCTCTCGCACGAAACGAGGGCGAGGCGCTCCTGTTCGGTATCCCGGCAATAGATCGCTGAGCGGTATTGCGGACCGATATCGTTGCCCTGACGCAACCCTTGCGTCGGATCGTGGCCTTCCCAGAAACAACGCAACAAATCGGCAAATGGTAAAATTGACGGATCGAACGCCACCAGCACGGTTTCCGCGTGTCCTGTTCGTTCGCTGCACACTTCCTCATAGGTGGGATTCGGCGTCAATCCACCGCAATAGCCGACCGCCGTAATCCAGATTCCATCACCAAGGGCGAAGAACCGCCTTTCCGCCCCCCAGAAACAACCCAGGCCGAAGATTGCCGTAGCCGCACCTGACGGATACGGCCCTTTGAGCGCCCTACCATTGACGGCATGGCGCATCGCCGTGGTAATCGGCCCGGCGCGTCCGGGCAAGGCCGTTTCAGACGTTAAAGGACGAGGTAATTCACGATTGAATGGCATGGGTAGACCCTGAAGAAACGGTTTTGACCGGGATGTAGCGTTTGTCCATAATCTGGAAAGAACCGCCGCATCGAAACGGGCCAGGGCCCCTATTCCCTCAACCCGAACGTTCGGAGCGGTTCAGGTCGATTCGATAACCGGATCAGCGGTGATGTCGGGCGTCGAGACCTTTATGCGATAGCCGAACCGGGCTAGATCTTCAGCCTTCACAGGTTGAATGTAAATAAACCAAACCACCGCTTGCCTAACTGCGATGTTAGCATTATTGAGCCCGGACGACATGCAAACATGACCGCTGCAGATGCACCGGGTTTCACGTCTACTCTGGAGGGGTGGCCGAGCGGCTGAAGGCGCACGCCTGGAAAGTGTGTATACGGGAAACCGTATCGAGGGTTCGAATCCCTCTCCCTCCGCCATTGCATCAATCGCAAAACCCTTATAAAATAAGGATTTCATCGACCCCTTGTATCCCGTTTTTCGCCACAGTGCGATTTTCCGGGTAACAAAACGGGTAACAGACGCGATTGAGATGGCCGATTATCTGACCCGCAAAGATGGTATCTGGATTTACGTTCGCCGGCTGCCGCCGGGGCTGATCGCGCTTGAGCGGAGAAAGTTTGTCAAGCAGTCCACCGGTATCCGGATCGCGGATGATCCGCGTAAGATCAGGGCACGGCAGGCGGCGGCAAGGATCAATGCCTTCACCGAAGATTACTGGCGCAGCCTCATCGACGGCGCCTCGCCCCAATCGAAGCAACGATATGAGGCTGCAAGGCACAAGGCACGATTGATGCGATTGCCTTATGTTCCGGCGGAACAGATGGCGGATACGCATTTTCCTCTCGATGAACTGCTGTCCCGGCTATCACTGATCGAGCGGAAACAACTGATCGACAGCGAGCCCGAAGTGACGGCGGTTCTGGGCGGAGAAGCTCCTCCCCAGTTAATGCTTGTGGAGCTTTTTTCTGAGTTCAAAGCGATTTCCGAGCTCTCGCTCAAGGGATTATCGCCGGACCAGCTCAAAAAATGGAGCAATCCGAAGAAACGGGCGCTGGATAACCTCATTTCCGTTGTCGGGGACAAGCAGCTTGCCGACCTCTCACGGGAGGACGCAATTCTGTTCCTCCTTAAAAAATAACCCGCGTAGTGTCCAAAATGCCCTGACGACGGACAACTTCGAAAAATCTATCGCGAGCGCAACAGCATGGATCCTCATCGCTCACATCCAATTGCTGACAAGACGCATCGCAAGGTTGTGCTGATTGAGTAATCACCTGACAGTTGGCCTCATCCTGAAGGGTGTGGCCATGCCGCGTTGGAGCGGGTTTGATGGTGTGGCTGAACATCACAAACCTGAGGACCAACGAACATGACCACGAAGGACAAGATAGCACGCCGCAAGCTTTCATTACTTGACCTCGCCCACGAGTTGTCC
>JAVBRX010000139.1:0-2760 GCA_031547465.1 Microvirga sp.
TGCGGCGATAAATGGCGAAGCGGATCGCGAACAGATCGTAAAGGCGATCACCGAACTCAGCCTGCTCCCAGCGCTCGCCACCGTGGGAGCGGATGGTGTCGAGACCATCGAACACCTCACCAACACGTCCGGCCAGCTGGCGGGACGCAGTTTGCCGTTTGCGCGACAACTTGAGAAGTTTGCGCCGCAGGCGGGGAATGACAACGAATTGTACACCGACCACAATCGCCGCCATCAATCCAAGCCAGGCATTCTGCATGACGATGAAAGATAGGGCGGTCATCGCCTGCATGCCGAGAAACGCCGGAAGAATGAACGCATCGCCGATGAAGCCGCCGATCGGCTCAACCTCGTCTTTGACGATGGTCGCCATCTCGGACGCCCTGGCGCGGCGGCGCATCTGCGGCTTGAAGCGCAGGATCAGGGAAAAAAGATCGAAGCGCATCCGGCGTAACATCCGCTCGCCCAGCGCCCCCTTCTCGACATTGATCCAGTACTTGAACGCGCCGTTGACCAGAACGAAGAACAGGAACAGACCCGACAGACCGAACAATAGCCCGATCCGTCCGACCTCTACCCCCTGGAACAGGCTCATCCGTCCACCGCCGAGCCAGCCCGGCCATGGCATGTCGAAGACAA
This sequence comes from Microvirga sp., assembly GCA_031547465.1. Lineage (GTDB taxonomy): Bacteria > Pseudomonadota > Alphaproteobacteria > Rhizobiales > Beijerinckiaceae > Hohaiivirga. The sequence continues at coordinate 640 of JAVBRX010000139.1, forward strand.
GAAAGCGCGTCGTCTCCGTGCCGGGAGGGAAAGCTCCGCCGAGAATCGCCTCGTTAACGATCCGGCGCGGCAGATCGAGGGAAAGAAAGTAAAATGGCAGGCTGATGAGCGCCACCAGACAGATGATCATCTGCTCACGGCGGGAATGGGCCCAAATGTATCTGAAGAGGTTCTTGTCCATCGCCGCCCCGGCAACGCCCGAAACACTTCGATGGTTCAACTCCGAAATGCCGGAAAAGCCGTAGTCGCTCCGGAAGCAGGGATGTCACGTCGAGCCGCGCGCACCAGCCGTGCGGACGTCACTCGGGCTTTCCGCCCAATACCGCTCTCCGGTGCCGATGCTCACGGCTGTTTTCCAAACTTCAACATCTTGGAAACCATGACACCGACCTTTCCCTTCCCACCCAGTTGTAGGTGGTTTTTAGACTCATGCCGCCTCCGAACCTATCCGGCACCATCATACTAAGCGGTACTTTAAAACCATCGCCCAAGACCTAGATTCAAATAAACCGCCCAAAAACACCCTCTTCATTCCCTGACCCTTTTCTTCGTTGTCGATCCGCTACTTAACGGTCTTTGACCCCGGAACCCACCCATGGCGTATCCTTACAGCGCCCCTCTGGAGCCGTTCACTTCGCTGCCCTCCGCTCTCCTGCGGAGAAGACCGGTGCGTGTCATGATCTATAGTCATGACACGTTCGGCCTTGGCCACCTGCGCCGCTCACGGGCTATCGCCAATGCTCTCGTCAATGGTTGTCCGGACGCCTCGGTGCTGATCGTTTCCGGCTCGCCGGTCACCGGGCATTTCAATTATGGACGTGGCGTCGATTTCATCCGTATCCCCGGCGTAACCAAGATGAAGGACGGCGAATACCGCAGCCTTTCCCTGACCGTTTCACTGGATGAGGTTGTCGCCCTACGTCAGGCAATCATCCGGCAGGCGGCAGAAACCTTCCGGCCTGAGGTGGTGATCGTCGACAAGGAACCGACCGGTTTTCATGGCGAACTCTTACCGGCGCTGGATAACCTCAAACAGCAGGGCGCCAGTCTGGTCCTCGGCCTGCGCGACGTGCTGGATGAACCGGCTTATCTGGTCCCGGAATGGCAACGCAAAGGCGCGGTGGAAGCGCTGGCGCATTATTACGACCGGATCTGGGTGTTCGGCCTCAAGGAAATCTACCAACCCCTCGCCTGCCTCAACCTCCCCCCCGAGATCGAGGCACGCACGACCTATACCGGCTATCTCAAGCGCGAGGTGCCGAAGGAAGCAGCGCAATCACGCTATCCGAAAATGGTCCGCGATCCGTTCATCCTTGTCACCACCGGCGGCGGCGGCGACGGCGAAGACATGATCGACTGGGTGATCTCTGCTTACGAGGCAGTTCCGACTCTGAAACTTCCGGCGCTGATCGTCTTCGGCCCGTTCGTCAAACGGGCACGGCGGCACGATTTTCTGGAACGGATCGCCCGCCATCCAAAACTCGACGCCTTGTTGTTCGATTCGAAACTCGAACTTTTGATGCACAAGGCGGAGGCCGTGGTTGCCATGGGCGGCTACAATACGTTCTGCGAAATCCTGTCCTTCAACAAACGCGCCCTGATCGTGCCGCGCACACAGCCCCGGCTCGAACAACATATCCGTGCCGTCGAAGCAGAGCGTCTCGGGTTGACGCGGACGCTGAGCGACGACAAAACAGGACGCGATCCGCTACGCATGGCGGCGATGCTGCACACCCTGCCGCAGCAGCCCCAACCATCGCAAACGACGATTCCCGGGTTGCTCGGCGGGCTGGACAGCATCGCGGCGGGTTTTCCGGAACTCGTGGCACTGGCCCATGCCCGCCTTTTGCAGGCAGCGGAATGAACGCTCCCGAAAGGGGAATGGATTTTGGATAGCGTAACCAGCACAGTGACCGATGTCACAGACGAGCGGACGACGCCCCGAACGAAGGTGGCCATCGTCGTCAAAGGCTATCCCCGCCTGTCGGAGACCTTTATCGCGCAGGAAATTCTTGCCCTTGAGCAACGCGGTCTTGCCATCGAAATCTGGTCGTTGCGTCACCCGACCGACGGTGCTCGTCATGCCCTCAACAAGGCGATCAAGGCAAAAGTCGTCTACCT
>JAVBRX010000014.1:0-16144 GCA_031547465.1 Microvirga sp.
CAAAAAGGCGGCGACTATTGGCAATGGTGTCAGCATCGGTCTGAACGCCGCAAGCCGTAAGACGGTGGATGCATTTTACGCCGCCGCGATGGCCAATGGCGGCTCGGATGAGGGTATGCCGGGCCTGCGCCCGCATTATCATCCTAACTTTTATGCCTGCTATGTGCGCGACCCGGACGGCAACAAGCTCTGCTGTGTCTGCCATTTGCCGGAATAGGCCAATCAAGGTCGTTTGAGTGCTCCATATCCGGATATGAAGCATGCCTTTGTCGCGTTTTTTGATGGCGCGGCAAAAGGTTTGAATGGTCATTGTATAGAACATCAATATAAGAATTTTTATTAAAAATTAGACTATTTTCCTTGTTAACAAGATTATTGCTGATTTTATTATTATACGCAAAAATCCATATAAAAATTCTAGTTAATCTTATGAGGGCTGATGCGCGAAAAGATAATTTCCTGTTGCATCGTTCCTTGATGCAATCAGTTGATATTTATGATATTCCTATGGATATCAAGGGATTGTGGATGTCGTATATTTACAGATTGTTAATTAATGATTGCTGTGTAATGATGCGGGGGCTTGAGGTATAAAGGTGCTGTAGGGTACTTTAGTGGCATGAAAAGTATCATGCTCGCTAAGGATGCTGGAAAATAAGGATTCACTTCCAAATGCTTCCAGCAATTCAAAAGCGGGGTGGTCCTGCGCCTGATGGGGGATAAAATTGGCGCTTCCGGATATGTCCGGAGGTTGCCGTAAATTCGGTCTGACCGTGAAACTGGTTCCGGGCGGTTTCTGTTTTCCAGGCAGACGTTGCAGCGCATGAAGACGACAGCCGTCCGTCTTTATGCCTGAAGCATTCGATGACGGTAGGCGGGCATTCGAAGAATCGTCCGTTCAATGCGGTAATAGCCGCGTAGGGGGAGGCATACTGTTTTTTTCGTTCCGGTATGGGGCGGGGAAACCAGGGTTGTCTCTTCAGGGGGTAATCAGATCATGTCGACTACGCATTCGTCCGTTCGCCCATCCAGCCTGTCGCGGCGGATCAGGCAGCTTTCCAGCGCAACGTTCTTCTGCTCACCATCATCGCGTTATGCGCTGGCTTTGGTCATTGCGCTGGGTGGCGGAATGGTCGTTGGTGGAGCGGATGAAGCCAAGGCGCAATTCACGACTGTTGCCGTTGACTCGCATTGCGGTGCCTATTCCGGCACAGGTGGCGCACAGTGTCAGCGTAACGGCAACAACGCCAACCTGACGGTTAATAGCGCAACCGTCACCACGGGGGCGGGTTATGACGCCAGCACGTTGCAGGCCGAGTCTACTCTAAGCGGAAGTTCTTTCCTTACGATCAATGGGCAGGGAACAACTGGTACAACGATTACTTCAAATAATGCCGATGCGTATATGACTGTCTATGCGCTGCATAGTGGCGGCGGGACAGGTAATGCGACAATTACTTTTAACGGTATAACAACTATCAATGTGAATGGCCTGAAGGGCGGTAATGCTGTTCTTTCCAATGTCCAGAAGGGAAGTGGCGATGCTCTGGTTCTCATCAATGAGGACAGTACGTTAAACATTGTAAGTAAGTCTGTCCAAAGTATCGATGCCGACAAAACATTCTATACGCATGACGCTATTGAAGCCAACGTCAATGGAAGCGGAAATGCAAAGGTTGATTTCCGTGGTAGCGGCCATGTGACGCTCGGAGGCGGCAATGCCATTCTCGTGAATACCAATGGCGGGGCGGGCGATGTATATGTCAGCAAGGATGTTACCCTCACTTTGATCAATGCTCCCGGCGCGGCATCTGGGACCGGTTACAACAGTGGTATCTATGTCAATACGACAGGCGGCACGAAGGGTGGTGCGATCACTGTTGATAGTAGCGCAACGATTGAGGCTCAGAATGACAGGGCTATCGGTATTCGCACCGTCAGCAGTTACGATGCGTCAACAGAGATCAAAAACTCTGGAAGTGTGACCACTTCCGGCGATAAGGAAGCTTACGGCATCTGGGCGACATCGGAGAACGGCACGATCACCGTCACGAATACGGCGGCTGTTACGACGAACGGTACCGGTGGCAATACGGCGGGCGTTTATGTCAATTCCACCGGTACGGCCGGAACCGGGGCGATCTCGATCGACAACAGCGGCAAGATCACCACGAACAATGCCCAGGCGACGACTACGGCTCCCGGCATTCTCGCCACCAGTCAAAGCGGTAATGTCGAGGTCAAGTCGTCCGGCGACATCAACACGGCGGTCAACAGCGCAGGTATCCAGGGCACGACCAAGGGGGTGACAGCAACCGTCGACCTTACCAATAAAGGCGCGATCACGACTCCAGGCGCGCAGTCGTCGGGCATGGTGTCCGTGACGGTCGACGGCAAGAACACAGTGACCAATAACGGCACGATCAATACGGCGGGAGTCGCCTCCTACGGCGTTAGCGCCACGTCCGGGACCGGTGCAGTTTCCGTCACCAGCACGGCGGCTGTGATGACGCAAGGTGTCGGCAGCCGCGGCCTTTCTGCCGTGACCGGCGGCACCGGCGCAGTGAATGTGACCAACAGCGGGACGGTGACGACGAACGGGGCAGCCAATGCCGTTGGCATCCGGGGTGAGACAACTGGAAACGGCACCGTTACCGTGACGTCCACCGGCGCGAATATCACGACGACCGGGATCGGTGTGGGCAATCACGGTATTGAAGCCATTGCTCCGAATGCGGTCTCGTCTATCGCGTTCAGCAACGGCGTTGTGACAATTAGCGGGCAATCTGCCGGGTTGACCGCTAATAACGGTGGTAGCACGGCAGGCGCTGCGAGCGTGGCGGTAGCCGGCGGAACGATCCGGGCCGAACAGTCTTTCGGACGAGGCGCTGTCGAGGCCTATGCGGCGACAAGCGGTTCCGTGTCTATCGATGCGGCGAGCGCGGTCCATGGTGGCTGGAGTAATGGTGCGACACCAGGTACCGGTGTGCGGATCGGCGGCGCAACGCAGACACTGGATAATGCTGGCTCGATCGGAGCCATGAGCGAACGGGCGATTGAGGCCGATGTCGGCGCAGCCGGTGTCGCGACGATCAACAATACCGGCGCTGTGACCGGTTCGATGACGGCATCGACATCCGAAGTGACGGTGAACAATGCCGGGACTTGGACGTTGCGCAATGTCGCCGATACGAACGGCGACGGGGTGCGGGACACATTGGCGGTTTCCGTGTCGAACTTTGGCACATCCGGGAACAATACCGTCAATAATACCGGGACGATCCAGCTTGTTACGCATGACGGCTCAGCGACAACGCTGGATGCAACCGGAGAATATGTGCCGCTCAACAATACGATGACGTATAACCGCATGGCGCTGAACAGCCCGGCGCAGGGGCAGATTCTTGGCGCCCAGACGTTCAATCAGAGCGGCATCATCGACATGACGACGAATTCGTCCATCGGCGATGTGATCGTGATTTCTGGTGGGCAGACAGCTGGCGTCGATGGCGGTGGTGTGTTCGTGACCAACGGCGGCACGGTGCGGTTCAATACCGAATTGAACGAAGGCGGGGCCAACTCGCATTCGGACGTTCTGGTGCTGGATTCGACGCGGATGGGTACGGGAGCGACCGGTCTGGCACTGACGACGACTGGCGGCGGGGCGCTGACGGTGAATGACGGTATTCTGTTAGTCGAAGTGTTGAACAAGCAGGGTGGGGCTTCGGCTCCGGGCGTGTTTACCCTGACCCAGCGTGTCGCTGCCGGTGCTTATGATTACAAGCTCTATCAGGGTGGTCAAGCTGCCACGGGCGGCAATCCGAATGATGGCAACTGGTATCTGCGTAATACCATCGAAGTGACGCCGCCTCCTGGCCCCGGACCCAATCCCGGCCCCGGACCCAATCCTGGCCCCGGACCGAAGACCATCGTCGTTCCGGACGTACGGCCAGAGGTTGCGGTAAATGTGACAGTTCCGCCGCTTGCCATGGAATTTGGTTATGCGATGCTCGATTCCCGGAGCGACAGGATTGGCGAGATGTACCCGAAGTCGGTGGCCCCGGTTTATGAGGACCGCGAAGTCTGGTGCAAAAACCCGGAGAAGAACTTCCGCTGTAAGATCCGCCTGCCGCTCAGGGATCTGCGCAACGATTCTACGGATGTCTGGTTTCCCGGAGCCTGGGGCCGCGTGCTCGGCGGATATGGTCGTCGCGACCGTGACGACTTCCTGCGTTATGGCTCGGATTACGATTATACGATTGTCGGCATCCAGGCCGGTCTTGATGTCTGGGGTCGCGAGAGTCAGGGTAGCCTCGACAAGATCGGTGTCTATGTCGGCTACGGACAGGTGGCTTCGGACGTGAACGGTCTGTTCGATGCCAAGGCTGGAACCGTGGATATCGATGGCTACTCGGTCGGCGCATACTGGACGCACCGCTCCGTCAATAACTGGTACACGGATGCGGTTGTGCAGGGTACCTTCTACGATACGCAGGCGAAATCGGTTCTCGGCGAAACGGTCAGCCCGAACGGCTGGGGTGCCCTCGCATCGCTCGAGGCCGGGTATACCTACAAGTTCGGCAACGGCTGGGCGGTGGAACCGCAGGCGCAGTTGGCTTATCAGTATGTGACGATCGACGACGCCAGGGACAATTTCGGCATCTTCACGTATGGCGATTGGGATTCGCTGCGTGGGCGGGTCGGTGCTCGGGTGTCGAAGACATGGAACCGGGCCGATGTGACGGCGCCGCGTCTGGTCACGGCATGGGCGCGAGCCAGCGTGTGGCATGAGTTCCTCGATAGCGACAAGATGATCGTCACGACTTTGGCCGGAGAAAACCCGGCATTGTTCTCGCTGCCGTTCGGCGGCACATGGGGCGAAATTGCCGCTGGCGTCAGCGGACAGGTGACGGGTTCGACCTCTGTCTTCGCTTCGGGAGCCTATAACCGCTCCCTTGATGACAAAGGTTCCGATGCCTGGAATGGCCGCCTTGGCCTGACGGTCAAGTGGTAAGCGGACTGCAGACCGTCAACAGCCTTCACATCAGCTTTAAACGTTGCGCCACCGCCCTACCGGGCGGTGGCGCTGTTTAGAAATCCTTCATCATAACAAAGACTTGTGTTTGAGCCTATCCTTGTGCGCAGCGTAAGGTACCGGTCTCTGGGCGGTGCGGGTCGTGAAGCGTTCGGCGCTGCATTATCCGGGAAGCGGTACGACCCAAGAAACGGAGCAGGTGGTGAAGGCTTTTACCGAAGAACAATTGGACGAGGCCGAAGCCGTCTTGAAGCGCGAGGAGCCGGAATTATGGCTCCGCCTGACGAAGCCGACGATGCGCGGCGGGTTCGATACGGGGTTCGCCCACAGGTTTTTGCAAGCCACCAAGCGCTTGTCCTTCATGCGCGATCTGAACGATGCCACGGCGCTCTCCTATGAGCTGTACGGGCGGGCGGCGGCACAGGTTGCGGGCGCGGTTCGGTAGGCAAGCCATGGACACCCAATCTTTCTTCATCATCGATGCCGAGTTTCTGCACAAGATCAAAACGTTATCGCCGACGCTGGCGGCGATTTCGCTCGGGGCGCTGCATCGTGCGTGCCCTAATCTGATCGTTACCGACGTGGTTCTGCATGAGACCGCAGGTAATGTCGCCGCGCCGAGCGACAGGATGATCGCCGAATGGGTGATGCAGAACGAAGTGACGCTTATCAGTACGAAGGTCGGGGAATTGCTCAGGGCAGCAGAAATCGCTGTTATCGAAGCGGCTGCCAACTCGATTGATGAGGTGGCGCAGACCTATGCCTTACAGGGTAATGCGTTTTATGTCCGCAGTCAGGGCAAGGCCTGGTTCCGGCTGCAACCGGTCGAACGGGCGCATCTCGAACTGCGCTCGCAACGCTCCTTGCTGCGCCGCATCGCCGAGATCGCACATCTGGACGAGTTGTGGCAGCGGGCGTCGTAGATCTCAGCAAGTTGCGTAGTTTCCTGCTAAACGCCCAATTCGATCAATATATATTGCTACTGTAGATATTGCTGTTGATCCTGATTTTGTAACAAAAATTGTCGGTATTACTGCAATGAGTATTGCTAAAAAACTCAATATACCTGATTTTTAATAGAAAGTTGATCCATATGTAATAAATATTCATATCTAATAAAAATCTTAATATAAGAGATTATTTGAGATTTACTATAAATATATACATATGATCTGAGAAATTGAGTATTAATTTTCTATCACGTTGTTGAGTGAGTTTTATTGCTGCAAACTGGTTTTTGCGAACGCTTCAGTTTGCTCATGGTTTTCTTAACAAATCCGGTCTGCGGGCGCGGGTGAGGGCTTCCGCCTGTTCATATCGCCAGCGCGCAATGGCGGCGTGGTTGCCGGAGAGGAGGATTTCCGGGATCGGGCGACCCTCCCACTCACGCGGGCGGGTATAGTGCGGATATTCAAGCAGGCCGCTCTCGAAACTTTCCTCTTCGCCGGATTCCATCTTGCCCATCACGCCGGGAATAAGGCGCACACAGGCGTCCAACAGCACCATGGCGGCGACTTCGCCACCGGAGAGAATGTAATCGCCGATAGAGATCTCCTGCAATCCGCGGCCTTCAATCACCCGTTCGTCCACGCCCTCGAACCGACCGCAAACGATGACCGCTCCAGGTCCCTCGGCAAGCTCGCGAACGATGCCTTGCGTCAATGGTTTACCGCGCGGACTCATGAGCAGGCGCGGGCGTTGATCGTCAGGAACGGCACAGGCATCCAGGGCGTCTGCCAGCACGTCGCACCGCATCACCATGCCGGGGCCGCCGCCGGCGGGGGTATCGTCGACGGTGCGGTGCCGCCCACGTCCGAAATCGCGGATGTTTCGCGCTTCGCAGCGCCACAGGCCGTTCACTAGACCTTCACCGGCAAGCGAAACGCCGAGCGGGCCGGGGAACATTTCCGGATAAAGCGTGAGGATCGTGGCGGTGAATACGGTCATGGATACAGCTTGAAGCCTTCATGGCTGGCAGTGAAGCCTAGCGATACATAAAAGCGGTGGGCATCGCGGCGGTTTTTGTCGCTGGTAAGCTGCACCAGGCCACAGCCGAATTCTTTCGACTGGCGGATCAATTCACGGATGAACAGCGTGCCGAACCCGTTGTTGCGCTGAGCGCTGGCGATGCGCACGCCTTCGATCAGAGCACGGGTCATGCCAATGCGGGTCAGCCCCGGGATGACGGTAAGTTGACCGCAACCGATGACAGTGCCGTCAAGCTCCAGCACGTAAAGATGTGTATCCGGGTTGGCGGTGATGGCCTCAAATGCTTTGGCGTACGCGGGGTTATCGGCATCCGCCTCACGGCTGTGGCCGATAGTGTCGTCATGTAACAAGGCGACTATGGTGGCGAGGTCGTTGCGCCGGGCCGGGCGAAGTATCGGCTGTTCGGACATCGGTTGATTAGACATGGCCGGCCCTCAATCTTCCGGCGAAGCATCCCTGTCGGGGCCGGATTCCAGATAATCGACAATGACCTGTCTGCTCTTCAGATCGATGATCGGCACGAAGGCTTTCGTGAATGGCAGGAGAATGGCCGGGCCGCTGCTGGATGGAGTAATTTCGAGCAGGTCGCCACCGCCGTAATTCGGTATCGCAGAGATATGGCCGATTGTTTCTCCCTCCCGGTTTCTGACGGGAAGGCCGATCAGGTCGGTCAGGAGAAACTCGTCGTCGTCTTCGGGGGGAGGGAGGCGGTCGCGCGGTACGAACAGTTCGATGCGCGTCAACGCTTCCGCCGCCTCGCGAGTTGTCACACCGTCGACGCGGACAATCAACAGGTCCGGCGCACCGCCGGGTGCACGTCGGACATCAGTGAGGACGATGCGCCGCCCATCTCTGGTGAACAGCGGATTGTAATCCGCGATGGCTGACGGGTCGGCGGTGAAGGCTTTAAGCCGGACCTCGCCCTTCAATCCGTGGGCGCGACCGAATTCACCGAGCAGCACGAGGCTGCCGGGATTCATTCGGTCTGGCGCATGTCCGGACATTCTATAGCCGATCAGGAAGCCGGAGCTTCGGCAGCAGCCTTGGCGGCAGCGCGTTCCTGGGCCTTTTTGCCGGGTTCAGCCTTCTTCGGGTTGTTGCGAGCCGGGCGCTTCAACAGGCCGGCATTGTCGAGAAAGCGCAGTACGCGGTCGGTCGGCTGCGCGCCTTTGGCGAGCCATGCCTTGGCCTTTTCGAGATCAAGGACGAGACGAGCGGGATCGTCCTGCTGCTTCATTGGATCATAGGAGCCGATGCGGTCGATGAAGCGGCCATCGCGCGGCGAACGGGCGTCGGCGATGACGATGCGGTAAAACGGACGCTTCTTCGCACCACCGCGAGCAAGCCGGATTTTCAGAGCCATGTTAGTTTCCTTGGTTGGGTGTCAGTTATTTCAGGCTAGTAGTGAAGTCTCAAAAGTTAAAACGGATTGCAGCATCACTTCTTCTTGCCGCTAAACGGAAACCCGCCGAGGCCGGGCAATTTGGGGCTGCCAAGGCCGGGCAGGGAAGGGAGTTTGCCGCCTGATAGTCCCGGCGGGAGCGGTGGCAGTCCGGGCATGTCGGGCGGAAGTGCGCCGCCCATCTGGCGTTGCATCTGCTCAAGCATTTCCGGTGTCGGTTGCGGCATGCCGCCGCCGAGGCCGAACATGTTGCCGAGCGCTCCGGCGATGCCGCCGCGCTTGCCGGAACCCATGGCCTTCATCATGTCGGCCATCTGCCGGTGCATTTTCAGCAGGCGGTTGACATCCTCGACCTTGAGGCCGCAGCCAGCCGCGACGCGCTTTTTGCGCGAAGCCTTCAGAACATCTGGGTTGCTGCGTTCCTGCGGCGTCATGGAATCGATGATCGCCCGTTGACGGCGCATCACCTTGTCGTCAAGGTTAGCGTTCTGCATCTGCGATTTCAGTTTGGCGATGCCGGGGAGCATTCCCATCACGCCACCGAGGCCGCCGAGCTTCTCCATCTGTTCCAGCTGTTCGCGCAGATCGGTGAGGTCGAACTTGCCCTTGCGCATCTTTTCGGCGATGCGTTGGGCCTTTTCGTGGTCAATGGTCTCGACCGCCTTCTCGACAAGCGAAATGATATCGCCCATGCCGAGGATGCGGTTGGCTACCCGGTCCGGGTGAAACTCATCGAGAGCATCGACCTTTTCGCCGATGCCGACGAGTTTGATCGGCATACCGGTGACGGCGCGCATCGAGAGCGCCGCGCCACCGCGGGAATCGCCGTCCATGCGGGTGAGGACGATGCCGGTGAGACCGAGGCGTTCGTTGAAGGCGCGGGCGGTGTTGACGGCATCCTGACCGGTGAGGGCATCGGCAACGAGCAGCACTTCGTGCGGATCGGTTGCCCTCTTCACTTCGGCGACTTCAGCCATCAGCATGTCGTCGAGGGTGGTGCGGCCTGCTGTATCGAGGATCACGATATCATAGCCGCCGAGCCGGGCCGCATCCATGGCGCGGTTGGCGATTTGCACCGCCGATTGCCCGGCGACGATCGGTAATGTGGCAACTCCGACCTGCTGGCCGAGTACGGCAAGCTGCTCCATCGCCGCCGGGCGGCGGGTGTCGAGGGAGGCGAGCAGCACCTTTTTCTTGTCGCGCTCGGTGAGGCGTCTGGCAATCTTGGCGGTGGAGGTGGTTTTACCGGAACCTTGCAGGCCGACCATCAGGATCGCCATCGGCGGCGCGGCGTTGAGGTCGATCGGTTCGGCGGTCCTGCCGAGGGTCTCGACCAGTTGATCGTAAACGATCTTGATGACCTGCTGGCCGGGGGCGACTGACTTGATGACCTGTGCGCCGATGGCGCGGTTACGCACCTTGTCGGTGAAGGACCTCACAACGTCGAGGGCGACATCGGCTTCCAATAGCGCCCGGCGCACTTCGCGCATGGCGGAGTTGACATCGTCTTCGCTTAGCGCGCCGCGTCGGGTGAGGCTGTCGAGAATGCCGGAGAGTTTTTCCGATAAGCCTTCGAACATGAACTTCTCGCGCCCTTTCAGCGGTTAGTGCGGGATGCGTCGACGGAAACCATATATGGGTTCTGTCTGAAATCTGGCCGGTTTGAATCAGGCATCCGCAAGAATCGTTCGTCCTTCATCGTCTGTTGCAGTCTCGCGCAAAAGCCCCAAACCAGAACGCGCCCGAGGGCGCAACGCGCTGTCGGACGTTAACCTCCGGCCTCTCGGGCCAGTCGGCTTGAAGCTTTTTTGCTTTTGCCATTATTGTCGCACTGCCGGATGAAACTGAAACTGTTTCATGAAGCCATGCGTTCATCTGGGCGAGCGATAAGCGCAAACTATTAGATTGTCAAGAAAGCGTAATCCGGCTGGCTCGCAAGAGCCGATGGCGGCGGGTATCGTAAGGTATTAACTGTGCGTCGTGTAAAAAAGCACAAAAGACCAATGCCGTTTTTCATGGCCATGGTTTAGAGTGTTACGAATTAGAGCATTTTCCGCCGAAGTGGCCACCGGTTCGGCGCAAGAAAATGCGGTGAATAAAGGAAAGTTAGAGCGCAATCCGATCAAATTGCATCGGATTGCGCTCTAGTACTGCCGGAAGGCTGGGGAGGGACAAGTGCAGGATCGGGCTGGGGAGGTCGACGAATTCAAAGGACTGCGTGTTCTAGTCGTGGAGGACGAAGCGGCAATCTCGATGTTGCTGGAAGAAATGCTGTTCGATTTCGGTTGTGAGGTTGCCGGTCTGGCCGTGCGGGTCTCAGAGGCCATGAAAGCGATAAAGAGCGATAAGCCGGATATGGCGATCCTTGATGTCAATCTCGCGGGGGAAGCGGTCTATCCGGTTGCCGATGCCCTGCGCAAGCGTGGTGTGCCGTTCGTGTTTTCGACCGGATACGGCAGGGGCGGCCTGCCGGAATCGTACCGGGAATTTCCTGTTTTACAGAAACCGTTCATGCAGAACGATTTGCAGGCGCAGATGCGCATTGCTCTTGCCGGAGTGATGCGGGACAAGGATTGAGCACCTGCCAGTCGCCGCAGGCGTTATGGAGTCGGTAGTTTCTCCCACGCCTGAAAGGCGTCGGCGAATACCTTTTCACCGGCTTCTCCCTTGCCGAAGATGATGGTCGCCCGCCCGCCCTGCACGTAACGCACCGGAAAGATAAACCATTTCCGGGATTTGAGCAGTGCGACGTTGGCGAGCATATCGACTTCGGTCTTGAACAGGGCGAGGCCGAATGCATTATTGCCGAGCGGGATCGGGATGCCTGTCAGGAACTTGCCGGGGGTGGCGGGCGAGAGCCGCAACTCGATGCCGCCGAAATCCCTCACTTTGCGTTCACCAGCAGAATCCGCCCCTGAGAATACCAGAATAGCAACGTGCGAGGCCGAAAGTCCGGGGTCGGTATTGCGGCGCAGCGTGATGTCGAGGCTCAGTCTGGCATCGGGAAAATTCACATGGCCCTTGATGACAGGATCGTTGGCGCCCGCTTTTCCGGGAGCCAGACTCCAGATCACTTGCCCCCGTGTTTCGAGCAGGTTCCGTTCGGATGCTCCCGCTTTCGGTTCGAGCAGGGCCGCTTCGAGGGTTGGTCCTGTGGGAGCGTCCGGCCTGGCTTGCGCCGCAGGTTCTTGAGCCAGAACGGGACCAGCCAGAAAATGGCCGAGAAACACCAGAAGCGTTGCAACTTTTGATAACGGGCGTAGATCAATCGGACACATAGTCTTCAATCCTCGCAATCTCCCGGTTTCCCGAAGGGATCTCGATTATTAATGCAAACGGTTAAGTTTTCATCTGCAACGTGATATTTTTTACCAACAGAATTCCATCGGCGCGTCATTTCTTATTGCTTTCCGGTTCTCTGGGCTCCCAATATCGAAATACGGTGGCAAATGCCATTTCACCATCGATACCTTTATACAAGATGATAACAGTTTTCTACCGGAGCGTATGTCAATGGCAGACAATGCAAAAGGGAGGGCTCGAAGCCCTCCCTTGAAACGTTACTTTAAAAGGCGGTTCGTTTCGAACATCATGCTGCCGCGAGTTGACGCAGGACGTAGTGTAGAATGCCACCGTTACGGAAGTATTCCAGTTCGTCCAGGGTGTCGATGCGGCAGGTGAGCGGTACCGTCTTCTTCGAACCGTCGGTGAAGACGATCTCGGCGTTCATCGTCTGGCCGGGCTTAAGGTTGGCATCGCCCAGGCCCTTGATGGTCACGGTTTCATCGCCCTTGATGCCGAGGCTGGCCCAGGACGCACCGTCTTTGAACACCAGCGGCAGGATGCCCATGCCGATCAGGTTCGAGCGGTGAATGCGCTCGAAGCTCTCGGCTACCACCGCGCGCACACCGAGCAGGTTCGGCCCCTTCGCCGCCCAGTCGCGCGACGAACCGGAGCCGTATTCCTTACCGGCGAAGATCACCAGCGGCACCTTCTCCTTGGCGTAACGCTCGGCGGCGTCGAAAATGAACATTCGCTCGCCTGTCGGCTGGTGAATGGTGAAGCCGCCTTCGACCACTGCGCCAGAGGCATCCTTTACCATCTGGTTCTTGATGCGGATATTGGCGAAGGTGCCGCGCGCCATCACTTCGTCATTGCCGCGCCGTGTGCCGTACTGGTTGAAATCCGGCACGTCGACGCCGCGGCCCTGCAGGTATTTTCCAGCCGGGGAATTGGCGCGGATGTTACCGGCGGGGGAGATGTGGTCGGTGGTGATCGAATCCAGGAACAAGCCGAGGATGCGGGCATTCATCACATCCTGCACCGGCTTCGGCGTCTTGGTAATGCCGTCGAAATAGGGCGGGTTGCGCACATAGGTCGAAGCATTGTCCCAGGCGTAGGTCTGGCTCTGCTTGACCGAAACGGTCTTCCAGTGCTCATCGCCTGCAAATACGTTGGCATAGCGGCTCTTGAACAGATCCGCCGTAACGGTACGGTCGACGAATTCCTGGATCTCGCTGCTCGACGGCCAGATGTCCTTGAGGAAGACCGGCTTACCGTCCTTGTCGGTGCCGAGCGGTTCCTTCATCAGGTCGACCTGGAGCGAACCGGCCAGGGCGTAGGCGACGACGAGGGGCGGCGAGGCGAGATAGTTGGCGCGCACGTCCGGGTTGACGCGGCCCTCAAAGTTGCGGTTGCCGGAAAGCACCGCCGCCGCCACGAGATCGTTCTCGTTGATCGTCAGCGAGATTTCCTCCGGTAACGGGCCGGAATTGCCGATGCAGGTGGTGCAGCCGAAGCCGACGAGATTGAAACCAAGAGCATCAAGGCTCGTCTGCAATCCGGCTTTCTTGAAATATTCCTCCACGACCTGCGAGCCGGGCGCGAGCGAGGTCTTGACCCACGGCTTGGTCTTCAGGCCCTTGGCGACGGCGTTGCGGGCGAGCAGCCCGGCACCGATCATCACGCTTGGGTTCGAGGTGTTGGTGCAGGAGGTGATGGCGGCGATCACCACGTCGCCATGGCCGAGATCGAAATTGGTGCCTTTCACCTTGTAGCGCTTGGCAATCTCATCGGCCTTCTTGAACTCGGTATCCATTGCCGCGGCGAACTCTTTCTTGGCGCTGTCGAGTAGCACCTTGTCCTGCGGGCGCTTCGGGCCGGAGAGTGACGGGCGCACATCGGCGAGATCGAGTTCGAGGATATCAGTGAACACCGGCTCCGCCGTCTTGCCGTCGGCCCAGATGCCCTGCGCCTTGGCGTAGGCCTCGACCAGAGCGATGCGGGCGGCGTCGCGGTTGGAGGTCTTCATGAAATCGATGGTGCGCTTGTCGATCGGGAACAGGCCGCAGGTCGCGCCATAGTCCGGAGCCATGTTGGCAATGGTCGCCCGGTCGGCGACCGGCATGTCGGCGAGGCCGGAGCCGAAGAACTCAACAAACTTGCCGACCACGCCCTTCTTGCGCAGCATCTGCGTTACCGTCAGCACCAGATCGGTGGCGGTGACGCCTTCGCTGAGCTTGCCGCTGAGCTTGAAGCCGATCACTTCCGGGATCAGCATGGAAATCGGCTGGCCGAGCATCACAGCTTCCGCTTCAATGCCGCCGACGCCCCAGCCGAGAACGGCGAGGCCGTTGACCATGGTAGTGTGCGAGTCGGTGCCGACCAGGGTATCGAGATAGGCGAGTTCGCCCTTGTCGGTTGTTTTGGTCCAGACCGTCTGTGCCAGGTATCCGAGGTTGACCTGGTGGCTGATGCCGGTGCCGGGTGGCACGACGGAGAAATTCTTGAAGGCGTTCTGGCCCCATTTCAGGAAGCGGTAGCGCTCACCGTTACGCTGGTATTCCAGTTCGACGTTCTTTTCGAATGCCTTCGGCGTGCCGAACGCATCAACGATGACTGAGTGGTCAATGACAAGATCGACCGGAACCAGCGGGTTGATCTTGTCCGGATCGCCACCGAGCGCCTTCATGGCGTCACGCATGGCGGCGAGATCGACCACCGCCGGGACGCCGGTGAAATCCTGCATCAGAACGCGGGCGGGGCGGAAGGCGATTTCCTTGCCCGCCTTGCCTTTGGTGGCGGCAAACGCGGCGACGGCCTCGATATCGGCCTTGGTCACCGAGCGACCGTCTTCGTTGCGTAGAAGGTTTTCGAGCAGCACCTTCTGCGAATAGGGCAGCTTGCTAACTCCGGTGAGACCGTTCTTTTCGGCCTCGACGAGGGAGTAATAAATGTATGATTTTCCACCGACTTCGAGCGTGCGGCGGGCTTTGAAGCTGTCAAGGGAGGTCACGGCGAATCCTCGCGGAAAATGAAAAAGGGACGAACACACTTGTTCGGCCAAAGCGCGACAATGCGCGCGCCGCTCCGGGGGCGCCCGGATGGGAAGTGCGCGCGGGGGCGGATTGGACGCCTTGGCGCGCGGCGCAGCCAAGCTCTCCTATAGACTATTTTGTCGCAGGTGACTAGAGAGTTTGGAAGTATTTTAAACTTTGGCAAACCCTCGGGAGCGCGCCGTATTCGGGAAATTCCATGTCGATCCGACATCTGCGCGACCTACAATCTGCTCTTGAAAATGGTCGATGGGAGATTGAATCCCGGGAATGCGGCGATGATTTCCGGTTCTCCGCAATATGGATCGTTTCCAGCCGTAGATTCCCTGGTTTCAGGGCACGGATATTGTTCGACGGGTTTGACGATATGACGGTTCTGCCCATCGAGAAAAGCTACGGGTGTCGCATCGACATCAATCTTGAAACCCCGATCCGGGATTGGCGAACGCATTCAGGAAAAACAACTATTCCTACGGCAGGCAACCACCCGGAAGGATCGATTTATTTCTCGCGATCAAAGGCTCAATGGCAGAAAGATCTGTCGTCGTTCACCGACGCGCTTGAATGGCTGGCGAAAGCAGGGACAAAGCAAGCCGTTTGATTCCCAGCTTTGCATCTTCCCGGAACTGATTTGCCCTTGCGCAATGCTCCGACACGCTTTTCCCTCCCCGCCCTTCACGAACGCGGCTATTCGCTGTAGAGGAGGCAGCGGATAACTGAAGCATGACAGTCACAGCCTGATATGGGGTAACGCTTGCGGTTGATCGTTGACAATCTTGCCTGCACGCGCGGTGGTCGCCGGATTTTTGCCGGGGTGTCGTTCGAGCTTGCGCCGGGGGGCGCGTTGGCGGTGACAGGGCGTAATGGCGCGGGGAAATCGACGCTGTTGGCGATTCTCGCCGGGCGGCTCAACCCGGCGGCGGGACGGATCAGGCTGGAAGGGGCGGGAGAACGGCAATTGCCGGAATGCCTGCATCTCGTCGGGCATCGCGATGCGCTGAAAGCCTCGCTGACGGCAGAAGAAAACCTCGATTTTGCCAGGGCGCTGCTTGGCGGTGGCACACGCTCGTCGGATGAGGCGCTTGCCGCGGTCGGCTTGGCCCATGCGGCGAAATTGCCGGTTGCCTATCTTTCCGCCGGGATGCGGCGACGGGTGGCGCTGGCGCGGCTTCTGGTGGCGCACCGACCCTTCTGGCTGCTGGATGAGCCGACATCGGCCCTCGACGTTGCATCGCAGGAAACGTTGTTCACCCTCATGCGGCAGCACCGGAAAGAGGGTGGGGCGATCATCGCCGCCACCCATCAGGTGCTCGATCTCGAAAATGCGGTGGAATTGCGCATCGAGCGTGCCACGCAGGCCGGGGTCGATTACGACGAACACAG
>JAVBRX010000042.1:0-9123 GCA_031547465.1 Microvirga sp.
AACGGAACAATCATCCGCTTATATACGGAACAACGTTCCGGTTAACAAGAGAAAAATCATGCCGATTGAACAGAGCGACAAAGGCGATGCGACGGAGCCTCCCGGCAAACGGATAAGAGCCGACGCCCGACGTAACATTGAGGTGGTGATAGAAGCAGCGCGAGCAGCGTTCGCGACATCGGGCGTGGAAGCGCCGATGCGTGAGATCGCCGAGAAGGCTGGAGTTGGCGTCGGTACGATCTATCGCCACTTCCCACAGCGCGCCGACCTGATTGCGGCAGTGTTTCGCCACGAGGTGGATGCCTGTGCGGATACCGCACCGCGTCTGGCCGAAGATTATGAGCCTGGTGAGGCGCTCGATCGCTGGATGCAGCGCTACGTAGATTTCATTGTGGCAAAACGCGGGCTTGCGGCAGCTCTTTATTCGGGTGCCTCTGCCTTCGAGACGCTCCCGGCTTATTTTGAAAAGCGGTTGGAGCCTGCACTGCAAGCGTTGCTGGATACCGCCATTAAGATGGGCAAAATCCGAGCCGACGCTCAATCCTACGATTTGCTTCGCGCGGTCGCGAGCTTGTGTATGCCATTAAGCGACAGCGACCACGCACATGCGCGGCGACTGGTTGCGTTGCTCATGGATGGACTCCGCCACCGAGCCGAAGGCAATTCAGGTCAAAGTCAATACAAACATGATTATTGAAATAAGCGTGATAAAACAAAAAACCTCGCAAAACCTGCCCCTTCCGGGAACACGTTCTGCGAGGGTAAACATTGCCAGTACCGCCTTGCGGTTCCGGCCTATGGATCAGCGAGCAGCGCGACGCTTACGGCGCTGCTGGCCGAGGCCCATTTCCTTGGCAAGATCGGACCGGGCCTTCGCATAATTTGGCGCAACCATCGGATAATCGATCGGCAGATTCCACTTCTCCCGATACTGCTCGGGAGTCATGTTGTATTGTGTGCGCAGATGGCGCTTCAATGATTTGAACTTCTTGCCATCTTCGAGGCAGATCAGATAATCCGCCGAGATAGACTTTTTAACCGGGACCGCAGGCTTCGGCGCTTCGACCGGCGCCTCCACTACACCACCGACGACTTTCACCAGAGCAGTATGGACTTCACTAATCAGCGCAGGCAATTCAGCCGACGGAACCGAATTGTTGCTCACGTAAGCCGATACGATATCAGCTGCCAACTCAATAAAATTTGCTGTCGCCAGATTTTCGCTCATCTCTGATAATCTTTCATTTCTTGAATAGTCAGCAGTAAGATTCAGCACAGAATACTGACACATAACCCCTGATGGGTACTGCTTGCCTTAGGGAACTCAATTGCATTGCCTGATGAAAGCGGCAACGGCTATCTCTTACGTATTTACTTACGGCATGACTGTATGTTTGACAAGATAAAAAAACTGTAAATATTGCCTGCAACAACAAATGGATTATTTGATAATCTTGCAACCACATTCTCTGAAAAGCTGGATAGCGTTGAATTTCGTTCGATCAACCCGAACGTTTTATCCATAAATATTGACTAGCCAAATAAAGGGGCTTTCCTGATGCATTCTCCATTCAGACAAACGCAGCAGCTTGTACCGCCGGAAGCACAGCGGATCAGGGAAAAACGACTCATCGGCAAACAAACGATTGAGGATGACTATGCGTGGCTTAAGGCGGAAAACTGGCAAGACGTTTTACGCGATCCTTCCCTGCTGCCCGAGCCGATAAAAGCGTATCTTATGCAAGAAAATGCTTATACACAGGCAGCTTTCGCCGGGAGCGCGGACCTGCAAGCGAACATCAAGGCCGAAATGCGCGGGCGACTGAAAGAAGATGATTCGTCCGTTCCCTTCCGGGATGGCGTTTTTGCCTATGCCAACAGGCACAGGGCAGGAGGACAATATCCTATCCTGTTTCGCACTCCGGTTGCGGGCGGCGAAGAGCAAATATCGGAACAGATCCTTCTCGACGGCGACAAAGAGGCAGAGAGGAAACCGTTCTTCTCGCTCGGCTGCGGCAAACATTCTCCCGATCATGCCCTATTTGCCTGGAGTTGCGATATCAAAGGATCCGAGTACTTCGATATCCGCGTTCGAGATCTGGCGAGCGGCGAGGACATGACCGATATCGTGCCGAACAGTTCCGGCGATCTGGTCTGGAGCGCTGATTCCCGCAGTTTTTATTATGTCGAAATGGACGAGAACCATCGTCCACTCAAGGTCCGGCGGCATGATCTCGGAGACGATCCGGTAAACGATGCGCTTATCTATGAGGAGGAAGATCCCGGGTTTTTCGTCGGCATCAACCGTAGCCAATCGGGGCGGTTCCTGTTCATCTCGGCACACGATCACGAGACGACCGATATCCGTCTGCTTGATCTTGAATCGGAAAGCCCGGTGCTTCGTCCGGTAGCCGGGCGGATTCCGCATTTGCAATACGAAATCGAGCACCATGGCGATCATCTGATCATCCTCACCAATGCCGACGAGGCAGAAGATTTCAAAATCGTCACCGCCCCCCTTGACCAGCCAGAACGTGTCAACTGGCAAGATCTGGTGCCGCATGAGGCAGGTACAATGATCCTCGACCAGATCGTCCTGAAACGGTTTCTCATCCGGCTGGAACGGCGCGACGCCAATCCGCGCATCGTCGTGAGGTCGCTCACCGATCATTCGGAACGAACGATCACATTCGATGAAGAAGCTTATTCCTTGGGGATAGAGGCGGGATATGAATTCGACACGGACATTGTCCGGTTCCGGTATTCATCACTCTCGACCCCGGCAGAGATTTACGATTACGACCTCGTCAATAACCAGCGGACGCTGCGCAAACGTCAGGAAGTGCCGAGTGGACACAACCCGGCGGACTACCGGGTCAGGCGACTTTACGCCACGGCCCCGGACGGCGAAAAAGTGCCGATTTCGCTTTTGACCCGACGCGATGCGCCAGTATCCGGTGCGCGCGCCTGCCTGCTTTATGGGTACGGCGCTTACGGAATCTCGATTCCTGCGGGTTTTCACACCAATGTCCTGTCGCTGGTTGATCGCGGCTTTGCTTACGCCATCGCCCATACCAGAGGCGGCACGGAAAAGGGCTGGAACTGGTACCAGCGCGGTAAGCTCGCCCAGAAACCGAATACGTTCACCGATTTCATCGCCTGTGCCGAAGCATTGATCGCCCATGGCGTCACCGGCAAGGGCCGGATCGTCGCCCATGGCGGCAGCGCGGGCGGCATGTTGATGGGTGCAGTCGCCAATCTCGCGCCGGATCTGTTTGCCGGGATCGCCGCCGAGGTGCCGTTCGTCGACGTGCTGAACACGATGCTCGATTCCGACTTGCCGCTGACCCCGCCCGAATGGCCGGAATGGGGCAATCCGGCAGCGGACAGCCAAGCTTTCGAAACGATTGCCGCCTATTCGCCCTACGATAACGTTCGCGCACAACGATACCCGGCGATTCTCGCCCTCGGCGGCCTTGCCGATTCACGCGTAACCTATTGGGAACCGGCAAAATGGGTTGCCCGGCTGCGCTCCACCATGACCGGCGGTGGACCGATATTCCTGCGCATCAACATGGATGCCGGACACGGCGGCGCATCAGGACGCTTCGACCGGTTGGACGAAGTGGCGCTCGTTTACGATTTCGCGCTTCAGGCCTGCGGATATGAAGCGACGATATAAACTGGCATCCCCGTGCAAAGTCGGGATCATCCCTCCCGATTCGTCTCCCCGCTCCGTCCGGAACCGGCGATGAAGGCGCGCATTTCGTCGAGGGACGCGAAATGGAACCGCCCTTTTGCCGTTTCGGCATCAATCGACCCATCGGCATAAAGCACGTACCGGTTTCCACCGGCTTCATGCTGGCCGACGATGACGCGACTATCGGCCTCTCCGGCAACGGGGTCATCCTGAACCGCAGTTGCAGGCACATCCGCGTTCCCGGCTCCGGCCTCGGATTCACCTGCCTGGATTGCTCCAGAAACAGGACTGGAATCGCTCCATGTGGCCTGCTCCTCAACGCCATCCTGGTTCTGCAGTTCTGCTGCACCTAGATGCGGGCTTACACCAGGAGCAGGTTCTTCACCCACCGGCTCGCGATAAGGAGGGGCCTGATAGCGCGACTCCTGATAAGGTGGCTCATACTGTGTTTCCGGACGCGACGCCTCACGGAAAACAGGTTCCCGGTACGGTTCGACCGCAGGCACCGACGCTTCAGGCATCCAGGATTGATAGGACGGCGCCACCGTCCGGCTGGCGTCTTCTTCCGCATCTCCCCGCAAACTGCCAACTGGCTGCGGAGCCACAACCGGCGGCACGGAGAATGCCGGCGGCACCGATGCGGCGATAACCGGCGGTAGCGCCGGCTCGATTACCCCGCCTCTCTCAACCTCGTCTTCGGCAAAATCCATCCGCAATTTGTCCAGCTTTCCGACAATGCCCGCCAGGCCGAAAGTCAGAACCGCGCCCGTCAAAGTGATCGAGCCAACCAATAGCCAGTTCCAAGTTGCAGGATTTTCAAGCCCGGCACTGTGAACGCCATAAAACGCCCAGCCGCTGAACCCGGCTAACGTAAGGGCAAGAATATACAATGCGATGGCCATTATCATCCCTTTTTATAGACGCCTCTGCATTGTCGAGGGTGGAACCTCAAACTCGCAATGATTCATAGCAAAACTTTATTCTGTTTGCACACCATCCCGAAAGCTTTGCCGTTGCCGAAGTCGTATAGCAGGACTAACTATGCGGCGTAACATAAAAATCGCAAGCAAAAACCGTAAATCTTATCGCTACTCCCCACAACTAACTTCAATCGCGAAAACATAGGAGATACCAATGACTTTCTCGCTTCCCGATCTTCCCTACGCCTACGACGCCCTGCAACCGTACATGTCGATGGAAACGCTGGAGTTTCATCATGACAAACACCATGCCGCTTATGTAACGACCGGCAATACACTTCTCAAAGGTACCGATCTTGAGGGAAAGGATCTCGAGACCATCATCAAGGCGGCATATGGTAAAAATCAACCGCTATTCAACAATGCCGGACAGCACTACAATCATATCCACTTCTGGCAATGGATGAAGAAGAACGGCGGCGGCAAGATCCCCGGCAAACTGGAAAAGAAGATCATTGAGGATCTCGGTTCGATCGAGAAATTCAAGGAAGATTTCGTGCAGGCCGGTCTCGGCCAGTTCGGATCGGGCTGGTGCTGGCTGGCGCTCAAGGGCGGCAAGCTGACGGTCATGAAGACTCCGAACGGAGAAAATCCGCTGATCTACGATGCCAAGCCGGTGCTCGGCTGCGATGTCTGGGAGCATTCTTATTACATCGACTACCGCAACCGTCGCGCGGATTACCTCAAGGCATTCCTTGAAAGTCTCGTCAACTGGGAATACGCCGAACAGATGTTCGATGCCGCGCTGCGGTGATCGAACCCTCGCCGTACGCTGCCTGACGTGATAAAGGCCGGAGCCGTGCATGACGCGGCTCCGGCCTTCTCGCGACCGCCAACCTTCGGATTCATTCACCGTGCTCAGAAAAATCGCTTCCGTCGGCGGATGGACGCTGGTGTCCAGGATAACCGGCTTCCTGCGCGACACCGTGATGGCGGCAGTGATGGGAGCCGGGCCGGTAGCGGATGCGTTCGTCGTCGCCATGCGCCTGCCGAACCATTTCCGTGCCATCTTCGCCGAAGGCGCCTTCAACGCCGCTTTCGTGCCGAGCTACGCCAAACTGCTGGAAGGCAAAGGAAAAAGCGCGGCGCAACTCTTTGCCGACAGGATCATGGCCCTGACGATCATCGTCCAGACAATTATCCTCGTTGTCGCGCTTCTCGCCATGTCCTGGATCGTCTGGGCGCTGACCGGCGGGTTTCCTGCCGACCCGAGCCGGTTTGAACTTGCGGTCACTCTGTCGCGGATCACGTTTCCTTACCTGTTCTTCGTGACTCTGGTGACGATTCTCTCAGGCGTGCTCAACTCGCATGAGCGATTCGCCACCGCCGCGGCAGCGCCGATCCTGCTCAATCTCTGCCTGATCGCCGCCCTATTCTGTGCCTTCCTGTTCCCCACGGCGGGGCATGCCGCCGCCTGGGGCTTCATGCTGGCAGGCATCCTCGAACTCGTACTTCTTTGGTGGGCGGCAAAACGGGCGGGTGTGCCGCCGCACTGGGCCAGACCGCGTTTCGATGCCGACATGAAGGGCTTTTTCAAGGCGCTCGGTCCGGCAGTGATTGGTTCGGCGGGCATCCAGATCGCCATGTTCGCGGATACGATCATCGCTTCGTACCTGCCGACCGGGGCATTATCGTCACTCTATTATGCCGACCGCCTGTACCAACTGCCGGTCGGGGTGATCGGCATCGCCGCTGGAACGGTGCTATTGCCGGAAATGGCGCGTCGCATCACGGCGGGGGACGTCGCCGGGGCGCACGCTGCGCAAAACCGAGCCATCGGAATGACGCTCGCCCTGACCGCGCCGTTCCTGGTGGCCTTCTCCATCCTTCCCGAACTCACCGTCGCCGCCCTCTTCGAACGTGGCGCATTCAGTGCACAAGCGGCGCAGGCATCTGGCCATGTGCTGGCAGCCTATGCACTCGGATTACCGGCCATGGTGCTGCTCCGTTCGGCAATCGCAAGTTTTTACGCACGACAGGATACCATGACCCCGGTCATCGCCTCGCTGACGGGGGTGGTGGTCAATGTTGGTTTGAAGATTTTTCTGATGCAACCATTCGGAGCTGCCGGACTTGCACTGGCAACCAGCATCGGTGCCTGGGTGAATTTCACCATTCTCGTCGTCCTGGCCTATCGTCGCGACCTAATGGTCCCCAATGCGGCCCTGCTCCGAACCATAGTGGCGATAGGCATCGCCAGCGCAGCGCTCGTCCTCGTCGCCCTGTTCAGTCCCGCGATGATTGATCGGTTTGTTGCCGGGTTGTCCTTTGCCCGGAAGGAAACCGCCCTCGTTCTGCTCGGATTGTGCGGTACCATGGTTTACGGGCTGGTTCTGTTTGTGGCGTTGAAAAGGCTGGGTGTGCAGTTGTCCCGCAAATAACAGGCGCACGGTCGAATAATCGTCAGATGAAGGAGTATCACACGGGCGCGTCACGCCCGGATGAAATTAAATTTTTATCCGGATAAAATTGACAACACTTTTTATCCGGAATAAATACAACAAAAATCATCCGGGTAATAATCATGAGCCAATCGCCTCATCTTCCCTTCATTCCTCTTTCCTGCACGGCGTTCGCCGGGCATCGCCGTATCGCCTCCGGCCCGCTCGCCGTGGTGGCGCTGACGGTTCGGCGCGCTCAGACGGAAGCAACGCAAGACGTCATCCTGACCTTCGACGATGCCACGGGCCGGGTATTCGATTTCGATCTGCGCGGTTCCGACGACGAAATAGCGGCGCGGTTCTCGCCACTACCCGCTGAACCGCTTGATAAGGAAGAAGAAACGGGAGAAATGCGCGGACGCGGACGCCCGAAACTCGGTGTCGTCGCCCGGGAAGTGACATTGCTACCGCACCATTGGGATTGGCTCTCGACGCAGCCCGGCGGCGCATCCGTTGCCCTGCGCAAGCTGGTCGAGGAAGCGCGGCGCTCGAATGAAATAGCGGATCGCACCCGTAAAAGTCGCGATGCCGCCTACGCATTCATGTCGGCGATGGCCGGGGATTTTTCCGGTTTTGAGGAAGCCTCGCGGGCATTGTTTGCGCATGACAGGCCCCGGTTCGAGAGCCTGATCACCGGATGGCCGGAGGATGTGCGCGGCTACATCGTCCAGTTGGCCTTTACCGAGCACATCTGAACAAGAAGCGGTGGGGCAAGCGTTCCCGCCACCGGTTTTCCGCCGTTATTTCGCCAGGGCTGACAGAATCCGCGCCCAGGAGCGCGCTCCTTTGTGGAAGCTGCGCACATCGTATTTCTCGTTCGGCGAATGGATGCGGTCGTCATCCAGCGCATAGCCGACCAGCAGCGTGTTGAGGCCGAGCGTGCGCTTAAAATCGCCGACAACCGGGATAGAGCCACCCATGCCGATCACCACCGCGTCCTTGCCCCATTCCTCGCGCAGAGACGCCCTGGCAAGCGCCAGCTCCGGCATATCAAACGGCAGCGCCATCGCTCGCGATCCCTTGTGGTGAATGAACCGTACCGAGCAATCGGCAGGGATGCGCTCGCGCACGAACGCCTCGAAGGTTTTCGATACCTTCGCCGGATCCTGCTCGCTGACGAGACGAAACGAGATTTTGGCGCTGGCTTCGCCCGGAATCACGGTCTTCGTGCCTTCGCCGGTATAGCCGCCGTTGATGCCATTGACATCGCAGGTCGGGCGAGACTGCATCAGTTCGATCAGGTGTCGATCTTTCTCGCCGCACGGATATTTCAGGCCGACCTGCCCAAGGAAATCCTCCGCCGTCAGGCCGATCTTTTTCCATTCCGCCAGCACATCGGCAGGTGTCTCGGCCACGCCATCATAGAAACCGGGCAACGTGACACGACCATTGGCATCGTGCAGATCGGCGACGATCCGGCTTAAAACATGGATCGGATTCTGCGCTGTGCCGCCGAATGTGCCGGAATGAAGGTCGCGGTCGGCGCAGCGGACGAATATTTCCTCGTAAACCAGCCCGCGCAGCGACGAGGTGACAGCCGGGGTATCCTGGTCCCACATGCCGGTATCGCACACCAGCGCCACATCGGCCTTCAATTCGTCCTTATGGGCGGCGATGAATTCCGGCAGGAATTTCGAACCGTCTTCTTCCGCGCCCTCAACGAGAATGGTAATGTTGAGCGGCAATTCGCCGGTTTCCGCCTTGTAGGCACGCAGTGCCTCGACAAAGGTCATTACCTGCCCCTTGTCGTCGGACGAACCGCGCCCGGAAATCACTTTGCGGCCATCGGCCAGAGTGGCGAATTTCGGCTCGAACGGCGGATTGGTCCATTGCTCGATCGGGTCCACCGGCTGCACATCGTAATGACCGTAGAACAGCACATGCCGCACTCCCGCTTTCTGAGGCGATTTGGCCAGCACCACCGGGTGGCCGCTGGTCTCACGCAGCGACGCATCGAGGCCGAGATCCTTCAGATCCCGCACCAACCATTCGCCCGCCTTGC
>JAVBRX010000051.1:0-7804 GCA_031547465.1 Microvirga sp.
GACAGGCCCTGCACCGCATCCGTCCTGATTTTCTCCGCATTTTCCCGCTCCCAGTAAGCTTTCGAGAAAATCGGCATACTGGCGACGACCAGGTGCAGATCGCGGGTTCTGTCCGGGGCAAACCGTGCAACGAACGTGCCCTCGCCCTCGGTTTCCGCTGCAACCAGCTTGTCGAGCAATGCCTGATAGATCGGATGTCCCCGTTCTTTCAGCACATTGAACGAGAAGGCGACATCTGCCGCCGTCACCGGTGTGCCGTCATGAAAGCGCGCCTCCGGGCGCAGCAGGAAACGGTACGTCAGCTTGTCGGCGGAAATACGCACAGCACGCGCCAAGAGGCCGTACATCGAACTCGGTTCGTCGGCGCTACTCGCCATCAGCGAGTCGAACGTCATGTCCATGCCTGCCGCGCCATCGCCCTGCAACACAAAGATATTGAGGGTGTTGAACGTATCGAAATTCTGGTTACCGGTAAGAGACCGTATCTGCATCGTCAACCTGCCACCCTTCGGAGCATCGGGGTTGACGTAGGCGAAATACCTGAAATCCGGCGGGTAGAGCAGTTCGCCGAAACTCGACAGGCCATGGGTTTCGATCTCTGCCGCCTGCCCGCCTCCCTGTGCCAGTGCCGCCAGCGGCCACAGCGCTGCGGTTGTTGCCGCCCCTTTGAGAACGGCGCGGCGCGTCATGACCGGGCCGGAGAAGCGCGAAAGAAACGAAGCGAGGTCTACCACGCGGATACTCCCGGCAAATGATCGAAAACGGCCGAACAAGCGCATCGCCCGTTCCTGAACCATGGAACAGGGCGAATCATGCAAGTATAACTTGGCATTGTGAAGACCGGACAAGGGCGGAACAATCAAAAAGACGAAAAAAGGCTCGTGACCGGAACAGATTTGTGTTCGGAAAAGGCTTGCAATCCGGTGTCGTTTCCCGTCCTATTCACTGGGCAAAGGCGCGGGCGTTGCGGAAAGAGAGCGTAAATAAGCGAGAAGATCGGCCCGCTCTGCCGGATCCGGCAACCCGGCAAATGCCATCTTGTTGCCCGGAACAGCATCCTTCGGGTTGGTCAGGTACTTGTCCAGATCGGCCAACGTCCACTTTCCACCCTTGCTTTTTATCGCTTCGGAATAAGCGAAACCCTGATGCGCGGCAACCGGACGATTAACGATGTCGTAAAGGTTCGGCCCGGTAACTGTCTTGCCGCCTTCCGTGAAGGTATGGCAGGCGGCGCATTTCTTGGCCAAGTTCATGCCTTTGGCCGGGTCCGCTTTTGCCAGCCGCTCCGCTAGCGGCGCAACCGCGACGGCAACCTTTTCCGGTCCGGCAGCGGGGGGAACCGAAAGCGACGAAGAAAACAGCGAGACAGTTGGTTTCTCCGTATAAAAGAAACTATCCGCCATCACCCGGCAAATCTGAATGAACAGTAATGTCGGCAACACCGCCATAACGACCATCTGAATATCCGACTTTCTCACCATAAAAACAGCCTCATTGAACGTTCTGCCCGTTGCACACCATGCTCCGGACGGGCATGAAGCGGGCGCAGAACAGGGAATGCGTTGAGAAAGCTAGAGCGTTTCGCGCCATCAGAAAGACCGGACGACAAAAAGCCGGTTCACCTTGCCCGGTTTGTGCTTTATGCCTGCGGCAACTACCCCGTGGAGAAAGCCATGCCGTCGCCCATCGTTCTCATCCCCGCGCGTCTCGCCGCCACCCGTCTGCCCAACAAGCCGCTTCTCGACATTGCCGGCGCGCCGATGATCGTTCAGGTCTGGCGGCGGGCGACAGAGGCGAAAATCGGCCCCGTGGTGGTGGCGACTGATACGGCAGAGATCGTCGAAGCCGTTCAGAACGCCGGTGGACAGGCGGTCATGACCGGAAGCGATCACGCCTCCGGCTCCGACCGCATCTTCGAAGCGCTGCAAACCATCGACCCGGACAGCGCACACGATGTTGTCGTCAACGTGCAGGGCGATCTGCCAACTGTCGACCCCGGCATCATTACCGCCTCGATCGGCCCATTGGCCGATGCGCAGGTAGACATCGTCACTCTCGCTGCTGAAATCACGCGCGATGAGGAGCGGGTGAACCCCAATGTCGTCAAGCTCGTCGGCACGGAAATCGCCCCGCGCCATCTGCGGGCGCTATATTTCACCCGCGCCACGGCCCCTTACGGCAACGGCCCGCTTTACCACCATATCGGGCTTTACGCTTACCGACGTGAAGCGCTACGCCGTTTCGTCGGGATGCCGCCCTCACTCCTGGAAAAGCGCGAACGCCTGGAACAGTTGCGGGCGCTGGAAGCCGGAATGCGCATTGATGTCCTTGTCGTCGACACCGTGCCGCTCGGCGTCGATACGCCGGAGGATCTGGAACGGGCGCGGGCAGCGTTATCGTAACTACCCCCAAGTTGCATGAGCAAAATTTACAAAACGATCCAGGAGCCATCATGTCGACGAACAAGATCGCCTTTCAGGGCGAGCCCGGAGCGAACTCGCACATTGCCTGTCAGGAGGCTTATCCCGGCTGGCAGGCACTGCCGTGCCCGACCTTCGAGGATGCGTTCGCTGCCGTCACCGAGGGCGAGGCGGATCTCGGAATGATCCCGATAGAGAACTCCATCGCTGGGCGCGTCGCCGACATTCACCACCTGCTGCCCACATCCGGACTGCACATCATCGGTGAGCATTTCCTGCCGGTACATTTCCAGTTGATGGCGGTGGAAAACGCCGATCTCGGCACCATCAAGACCGTATTCAGCCATGTGCATGCGCTTGGGCAATGCCGCAAGATCATCCGCAAGCTCGGTTTGAAGCCGACGGTCGCAGGCGATACGGCGGGCGCGGCACGGGAAGTGGCTGAAACCGGGAATCCGGCGTACGCCGCCCTCGCACCGAGGCTCGCCGCCTCGGTCTACGGCATGAAGATCCTCGCCGAAGACGTGGAGGATGAGGCGCACAACACTACCCGCTTCGTCATCCTGTCGAAGACATCGGCCTGGGCCACGCCCAAAAACGGGCCGACAGTTACCAGCTTCGTATTCCGGGTACGCAACATTCCGGCAGCGCTCTACAAGGCACTCGGCGGTTTCGCCACCAACGGCATCAACATGACGAAGCTCGAAAGCTACATGGTCGAAGGGCAATTCGCTGCGACGCAGTTCTATGCCGAAGTCGACGGCCACCCGGACGACCCCGGCCTGAAGCGCGCCCTTGAGGAACTCCAGTTTTTCTCAAAGGAAATCTCGGTTCTCGGCGTTTTCCCGGCGCATCCGTTCCGGGAAAACCTTGCGCTTCCTGGAGAGTGAGGCTCATCTCTCCCCTTGCGCGAACAACCGCAACAGGTGGTAAGCGATGGCCACCGGCGGTGGAGCGGTGATGCCATCCCGATGGCGCTCCTCTAGGATGGCCTTCGTCTCGTCACGGCTGAACCAGCGGGCGTCTTCCAGTTCCTTGCGATCGATGGTGAGGGTATCGTCCTCTGCCTCGCCGAAGCAAGCAAGCATCAAGGAGGCAGGAAACGGCCAGGGTTGCGACGCCACGTAACGCACGTTCCCAACCCGTACGCCCGCTTCCTCGAAACTTTCCCGGCGCACCGCTTCCTCCACCGTCTCACCCGGTTCGATGAACCCGGCGAGGCAGGAATAACGGTTCGGCGGAAAATGACCCGAACGCCCGAGAAGACACCGCCCTCCCGATGTCACCAGCATGATGACCACCGGGTCGGTGCGCGGAAAATGCTGATGGCCGCAGCCCGGACAATCGCGGCGGAAGCCGCCGCGGGCGAATTGTGAAGGCGCTCCACAATTGGCGCAGAACCGGTTGCGCTGATGCCAATGAAGCAGGGATTTCGCCATGGCGAGCAGCGCCAGTTCGTTCGCGCCGACGATACCCTCCACCGCCGCGGTGCGCAGGTCCGTCAGCCGGTAGGCCGGATCAAGGGCAAATTCGCTGGCGCTCGCGGCGGATGAAGCGGCAAAAACCGGGAAATCGTCGAGCCGCCCGAGCAGGATCAGTTCGTTATAATCCGGCGCGCGATCGATCACGGAGAGCGGCATCAGGGCGGTTGCCGGGCCGCCATTGGCGGATTGGCGGAACAGCGGAATATCGCCGTTGAACAGCAGCAGTTTCGCCCCTGGCGTGCTGCGCCCCGTTGCGTACAAACTCTCGTCGCTTTCGCTCGAATGACGGATGAACGTTCCACCCGCGAACCCCAATCCCTCGATCATCTTCGCCCTTCCGTCCGATAGAGTATTTTGCGTTTATGCAGAATAGCAAAACACTCTAACTTCCTTGAGTTCGCAATGTCTTTTGCGTTAAACCGATACCCGCTTGAACGCACATTGCTTTAGCCCATTCATCCGTTATCCCGCGATCACAGTTTTGCAAGCTGTTCCCGCACCCTGTCGATCAGCACCATCGCCGCATGATCGGGGTAAGATACCGCCTCGCCGGCTCCCCAGACCGGGCGCGGCCAGGCCGGATCGGAATGGAACCGCGCGATCACATGGCAGTGCAACTGCCGGACCATATTACCGAGCGCGGCGACGTTGATCTTGTCCGGATTATAGATGTTGTGCAACGCCGTCGCCATCAGGCGGATTTCGCGCATCAGGGTTTCAGCATCCGCCTCACCCAGATCCGTCACTTCGGCAAGCCCGGCACGGCGCGGCACAAGGATGAACCATGGGAAGCGCCTGTCATTCATCAACAGGACACGCGATAGGCCGAGATCGCCGACCGGCATCGTATCCCCTTCAAGCTGCGGGTCGAGCGTGAAACCGGTTTCGCCTGCCTGCCGGTTAGAATCCGTCATCATGAACCTCCGATTTTTTCAAGAACAATCTGTCAACCACGTTCAGGACTGGCAGGATTCCGCCTCCCCGAACCCGGTTTTCCTGTCCCGGATGTAGCCCAGGAATGGCGGAAGGAACAGCCGGTATCGCCGTGAGCCATACGATTTGCTCATGGAATGCCCAGGGTATCATGCGCCATTGCGATAGTCCCCGCACGTCCGGCTTGCGTTTCCCGTCGCGAGCGATCATATAGGCGGCGGGAGGTTGGCGAGGGACGTTTCACTCGCCAACCGGGTCAGGTCCGGAAGGAAGCAGCCCTAACGAGACCGAGCGGGTCTTCGTCCAACCTCCTACCTCTTTGCCCTTCACTTCTTTACGAACCGTCGTTTCGATTTCCGGGCCAAATGCCTTCCTGTCCCGGTCACGGCGCAACCCGGATGCTGGCGCGGATGCCGATGGCGGACCTGGACAACGGCTCTGAGCACTCCCCCGGCGATACCGGCTCCATGACGCCGAGCGCCGACGAGCCTGCCTTCCCCGGTTTTGCCCCCTCTTCCCCACCAGCCGTCTCCACGACTCCCTACCGCGTCCTCGCTCGTAAATACCGACCCATGGTATTCGAGGATCTGATCGGTCAGGAGGCGATGGTCCGCACCCTGTCGAACGCATTCGAGAGCGGGCGTATTCCGCAGGCCTGGATGCTGACCGGGGTGCGCGGCGTCGGCAAGACCACAACCGCTCGCATCCTTGCCCGTGGCCTTAATTACCAGAAGGCTGACGGCTCCGGCGCGCCGACGGTGCATATGCCGGAGGAAGGCGTCCATTGTCGGGCGATCATGGAATCGCGCCACATCGACGTGCTTGAGATGGACGCCGCCTCGCATACCGGTATCGACGACGTGCGCCAGATCATCGACGGCATTCGTTACGCTCCGGTGAGTGCGCGATACAAGGTCTACATCATCGATGAAGTGCACATGCTGTCGGAAAAGGCGTTCAACGCCTTTCTCAAGACGCTGGAAGAACCGCCGCCACATGCCAAGTTCGTGTTTGCCACCACGGAAATTCGCAAAGTACCGGTGACGATCCTCTCCCGTTGCCAGCGATTCGATCTGCGCCGCATCGACGCCGAAAAGCTGGTGGCGCATCTCAGCCGCATCTGCGCCTCTGAGAACGTCGAGGCCGAGCCGGAGGCGCTGGCGGCCATCGCCCGTGCTGCGGAAGGCTCGGCGCGCGATTCCCTGTCGCTGCTCGATCAGGCGATTGCCCACGGCGCGGGGCTGGTTTCCTCTGCGACCGTGCGCGACATGCTGGGCCTTGCCGACCGGGCGAAAATCGTCGACCTGTTCGAAACGGCGATGCGCGGCGACCTGGCAGCAAGCTTCGCGAATCTGCGCGACCAATACGATTCCGGAGCCGAACCGGCAGTCGTCTTATCTGACCTTGCAGCGTTCACCCATCTGGTGACACGGATGAAGCTGGTGCCGGAAACGGCGAAAGACCCGGTTCTGAGCGAGACCGAACGCCGTCGCGGCGCGGAGTTCGCAGCTACCCTCTCGGTGCGGGCGCTTGCCCGTGCCTGGCAGATTCTACTGAAGGGCATTCCGGAGGTGCAAGCAGCAGGACGTCCGGTCGCTGCCGCCGAGATGGTGCTGGTGCGCCTCGCCTATGCCGCCGATCTGCCGACCCCGGACGAGGCGTTGAAAGCTTTGCGCGACAGCGGCCTAACCTCGGAACGAAGAGGCGCGGTTTCGCAAAGTGCGCCCTCCTCCGCCCCGCCTGCATCGCTACCCGGTGGTTCCGCCCCCGCTTATGCCCTGTCCGATCCAGCCAGCACCGTTTCTTCCGGCGCGAGCAATCTGGCGCTCGCCTCCTCCCGCCAGCAACCGATGACCGCCCTGGCGCCACAACCGGCAAGCGCCGCTCCGGTGCTGAAACTCGCCCGGTTCGAGGATGTGGTGGCGCTGGCTGGAGAGCGGCGAGAAATCGCCCTGAAAACCGCCCTGGAACGGGATGTCCACCTGGTGCGCTTCGAGGATGGACGCATCGAATTTGCCCTTGCTGAGGGCGGCAGTCGCACCCTCGCCAACGACCTGACCCGGGTACTCACCGCATGGACCAACCGCCGCTGGGTGGTGGCGCTGTCGTCGGAGCCGGGCGCGCCCACTTTACGCGAACAGAAAGAAGCAACGGACAGGGAAATCCGCGCCGGTATCGAGACACATCCACTGGTACGGAGCGTCATGACATATTTCCCCGGCGCGAAGGTCGTTGACGTCCGCGAACGCGAAGCAGACAACGCCGTAGAATCAGACCCTTCCCCACTACTCGACGCCGACGGGCCGGATGCTGACGCCGAATGAAGGTTCGACAACTGGGACAACGATTTTCCGCTTAGAGCGGGTTTCGATCAAGCCGGATCGGAACCCGCTCTAAGTTTTCTTTAGTTTGCAGCACTTTGTTCCGCCGAACCGGTTCCACTTCGGCGCAAAGTGTTCTTAAAGGTTTTCAAAGGAGCAGCAAGCGATGCGCGACATTATGGGGCTGATGAAGCAGGCCCAGGCCATGCAGCAAAAAATGCAGGATATCCAGACCGAACTCGAAGGTCTCGATATTGAAGGCCAGTCCGGCGGCGGCGCAGTGAAAGCGCGGGTCGACGGCAAGGGCCGCATCAAGGGGCTGGCCATTGATCCGGCCTATGTCAAGGCCGACGAGGTAGACATTCTGGAAGATCTCGTCGTCGCTGCCATCCGCGACGCCACCTCCAAGGCGGTGACCATCAGCGAACAACGCATTGCAGAAGTCACCAAGGGTCTGCCGATTCCGCCCGGCATGAAACTTTTCTAAGGCACTCGGGATGGCGGGGCAGATCGGACCTGAAATCGAGCGCCTGATCCAGCTTCTGGCGCGGTTGCCGGGGCTTGGCCCCCGTTCGGCCCGCCGCGCCGCCCTGCATCTCATCAAGAAGCGCGAGCAATTGATGACGCCCTTGACCGATGCGCTGGG
>JAVBRX010000187.1:0-6768 GCA_031547465.1 Microvirga sp.
AGCTGACACAACCGCCGTTCGATGCTTCAGCCATGGATGGTTATGCACTCAGGGTGCAGGATGCCGCCAAGGTTCCCGCAAGTCTGACGGTGATCGGCGAAAGCGCCGCAGGACGGGCCTTTTCCGGCGAAATCGGCCCCGGCCAGGCGGTGCGGATTTTCACTGGCGCTCCGCTCCCCAAGGGCGCGGACACGGTGGTGATGCAGGAGGATACGCAGGCCAAAGACGGGCATGTCGTAATCCTCGAAGCGCCGAGGGGCGCGAAGCATATCCGCGAAGCCGGGCTGGATTTCAGGGCCGGGCAAGTTCTTCTCAACGCCGGGCAACGCCTCGATGCCCGGCACATCGCCCTTGCCGCCGCCATGGGGCACGGTATGTTGCCGGTGCGACGTAAACCGAAAGTGGCGATCATCGCCACCGGTGACGAATTGGTGCAGCCGGGCGAGATGCCGAAGAGCGGCCAGATTGTCTCATCGAACCCGTATGCGGTTGCGGCCTATGTTACCAGTGCCGGGGGCGAACCGCTACTGCTCGGCATCGCCGGGGATACGATGGTGGCTTTGGAAAGCATCATCGCCAAGGCCAAGGACAGCAAGGCTGATATTCTGGTGACGCTGGGCGGCGCATCGGTTGGCGAACACGATCTCGTGCAACCGGCGCTCAAACGCCAAGGGCTGGAACTCGGCTTCTGGAAGGTAGCGATGCGTCCGGGTAAGCCGCTCATTCACGGACGCCTTGGCGACATGCTCCTGCTTGGCCTGCCGGGTAATCCGGTCGCCGCCGCCATCTGTTCGATGGTGTTCCTGCTTCCCGCTATCCGGGCCTTGCAGGGTGATCCGCAGGCTGGAGAGGACAGATACGACACTGCGACCCTTGCCGTGGACCTGCTGGAGAACGGCCCGCGCCGCGATTACATGCGTGCCGCCATTGTGCGCGACAATAAGGGGGGGTGGTTGGCAACCGGCATCAAAATTCAGGATTCGTCGATGCTGAGTGCGCTCGCCGGAGCCGACGGTCTGATCGTGCGCGAACCGCATGAACCCGCCGCCAAAGCGGGAAGCCCGTGCCGGATCATCCGTTTCGACGCGCTGATTTGAAAAACGCTGCCCGCATAAAACGGTGAAGCATCTGATATGAAGTTCACCGTAAAACTTCCTGATCGTTCTCTTTACTGTCCTGCTATTATTGGGAGCGCTGTTCTTCTGGCTGACACGGGTTATACCGTATCCGGCCTGCGCAGTTTCTTGATCATGTCGGCAGGCATGTTGCCGACATTGAAACCCCGCGATTATGCACACAGCGATGTCGGCCCGTTCAGGTGCAGGCTATCTACGACAAGTTGTCGCTCGACTGGTTGAAGAAAATTATAAGGCGAGGTCATAGTTCAAATTCAATTCACTCCTGCTTGATCACAGATGAAAATCTTCATTTTGCCGCATTCATGCAGTGATAGCGCACCCTTGGAATGCTAAAATAGCCACGAATTGCAAAGCTGTTTTCGGCATTGCGTCAATCAGGGCCGAACGGCAGATGAGCGAAACGATCCTCGCATCTGAACATTCCCTGCCGCATGGCGGAGATATCCCGTCACCGGAGGCAATTGAGGTCAACGATAGGGGGGACCAGTCTCTCCATTTCTGGAGAAACCCCACTATGCGCCGATGGGCGGTGCGGATAGGCATTACCACCGTTCTCATTGCCATCGCAGTGCTGCTTGTGCATCAGTTGGTGAATCTCGACCCGGCAAAACTGAAGGCGGAGCTTGCGACTACGACCCGCTCCGACTTTGCGATTGCCCTGCTCTTTTCCGCCCTCAGCTACGCCGCCCTTATCGGTTATGATGCCTGCGCTCTCTACACGATCTCCGGCAGGGCTGTCGCGCCCTCCACCATCGCCATCGGCTCATTCTCCAGTTACGCCATCGGTCATACCCTAGGCTTTCCCCTCGTAACCGCCGGGGCTGTGCGCTGGCGGATTTACGGTCGGGCCGGACTGAGTTTCGGCGATGTCGCCCGTCTCACCGTCATCGCCAATATTACCCTGTGGATGGGGCTGTTCGTCGTCTTCGGCGTCGCCATGGTGTTCCAGCCGGTGATGATGTCGATGCTCGATCATCTCTCGTTGACGACGAACAAGCTGATCGGTGTCGCCATCCTCCTTGCGCTTGCCGGGTTTGCCGGCTGGTGCGGCACCGGTGAGCGTTCCTTCGGCAAGGGTTCGGCCTCGATCCCCCTTCCCGATGCCAAGACGGTGACGGCGCAGATCGTTCTCGGATTCATAGATGTCGGCGCTTCGGCGGCGGCGTTATGGGTGTTCCTGCCCGCCACCCCCGATATGTCGTTCCTGAGCTTCACCGCCATATTTTCAGCCGCCATCGTGCTGGCAATGGTCAGCCATGCTCCGGCGGGTCTAGGCGCATTTGAAGCCATCGTGATCGTTGCCCTGCCGAATACGCCTCTTGAAGAGAAAATTTCGGCCCTGCTGCTGTGGCGGCTCACCTATACGCTCATTCCGTTTGCCTGCGCCATATTACTGTTCGGGACCTACGAGACCGTCACATCGAATAGTCCGGTCGGGCGTACGGCCAAGCATCTGCGCCGCCTGGCCGAACCGTTCATCCCCCCGGTTCTGGGCGGGCTGACATTTATCGGCGGGCTGGTATTGCTCGCTTCCGGCGCAATCCCGAACGAAGAGCCTCGCATCAACCTGCTGGTTCACTTCGTTCCGCTACCGTTTTCAGAAGCCTCGCATCTTGTAGGCTCCGCTGCCGGTGTCGTCCTGCTCATCCTGTCGCACGGTCTGATGCGGCGGTTACAAACCGCCTGGTTCCTTACGGCCCTGACGCTTACAGCCGGAATCGCCGTTTCGCTCATCAAGGGGCTGGACTGGGAGGAAGCCGCGATCCTCGCCATCGTGCTGACCCTGCTGCTGCTTTTTCGGACAGCGTTCTATCGCAAAGGCGCACTGTTTTCGGAAATTCCGTCGAAACGCTGGATTGCTGTCATTGCCCTCGTGATTCTTGCTTCGGTCTGGATCGGCTTTCTTGCTTACAGCAACGTTGATTACCGCAATCAGTTGTGGTGGAAGTTTTCATGGCATGACGATGCCTCGAGGTTCCTGCGCGCCAGCGCTGCCGCCGTTATCGTTTGTGCCGGGATCGGCCTTTATGCGCTTATCAACCGCCCGCCAAACAAAAAGGGCGCAGAACCTGCGCCGGTGGAGCGCCTGGGAACGATCCTGAAAACCGCACAGCGTGCCGATGCTCATCTGGCTCTTCTTGGTGATAAACGCTTCCTGTTCCATCCCGAAGGCGATGCGTTCGTGATGTATCGTGTGCAGGGCAAAAGCTGGATCGTCATGGGCGACCCCGTAGGAGCGCCCGAGCGGGCACGGGATCTGATGTGGCAATTCCTTGACGAGGTGGATCGTAACGGCGGATGGCCTGTGTTCTACCAGATTTCCCCCGAGAACCTGCCTCTCTATCTCGACGGCGGGTTTTCGCTCGCCAAACTTGGCGAAGAGGCTCGGGTCGATCTCGAACGATTCACTATCGACGGCAAGGTCGGACGCGACTGGCGGCTTGCCCTTAACCGAGCCGAGCGGGAAAACCTGGAAACCGTCATCGTGCCGAGTGCCGATGTGCGGGCCATCCTGCCAGAGCTGCGCGAGGTTTCCGACATCTGGCTCTCGCAGCATAACACCTCGGAAAAAGGCTTTTCCATCGGTTTCTGGTCGGAGGATTATCTGAGCCGTTTCGATGTCGTCACGATCCGGCGCGGGGGAAAGATCGTCGCCTTTGCCAAGATCTGGTACGGTGCGCCATCTGGCGAGATCACCGTAGACATGGTCCGCTATCTTCCTGACGAATCAGGCGTAATGGATCTTCTCTTCCTGAACGTCATTCTGTATGGAAAGAAGCTCGGCTATCGCTGGTTCAATCTCGGCATGGCCCCGCTTTCCGGTCTATCGAACCATCGTCTTGCACCGAGCTGGCATAAGATCGCAGCCTTCGTTGCGCGTAACGGTGAACGGTTTTACGGCTTTGCGGGCTTGCGCGCCTATAAGAGTAAGTTCAAACCGCATTGGGAGCCGCGATATCTCGCCTATCCCGGCGGCTGGATGTTGCCGCAGATTCTCCTCGACGTCACAGCCCTGATCTCCGGCGGCGTCACCAAGACCATCAGCAAATAACCAATGTGGCGCTCAATATGCCCCGCCGTTCCCGAACCTTTCTCCTAGCGACCGCCGGCATTGTGCTGGTTTTGCTCATTGTTGCGGTAGTCACCTTCAAGGGGCGGAAAATTCTCGCCTTTTTTCAGCCCCCTCCCAAGGTTGAAGTCAGTAGCCTCG
This sequence comes from Microvirga sp., assembly GCA_031547465.1. Classification (GTDB taxonomy): domain Bacteria; phylum Pseudomonadota; class Alphaproteobacteria; order Rhizobiales; family Beijerinckiaceae; genus Hohaiivirga. The sequence continues at coordinate 4,351 of JAVBRX010000187.1, forward strand.
ATCTGGAATCGTTCGATTCCGTCAAGGTTTACAGATCGAACCAACAGACGAAGGGGCTTGTGATCCTCGCTGCCGATACCGCGCATGCTCAAATACGGGATGAGGACGCCATGGCGATGGCGCAAGCGGGCATTGTCGCTGTGACCTTCGATCTCGAGGCACTGCGCCACCGACAGGCTACACAGCCGAGAAACGAGGAATGTCATTACATCTCCGATGACCTGAAAGATGCCGGAGAAACAGTTCAGCGGCATCTTGGCATCAAGAAATACCTGTTTCCCCTCATCGTCGGCTACGGCGACGGCGCGCCTTTCGCCTATGCTGCCATTGCCCAAGCGCCGGAAAATACCCTCGGCGGTGCTATCAGCATCGGGTTCGTGCCAAAACTGAAGACTGATCGTCCCTATTGCCCGAATGCGCTGGATCACGACATCGCTATTGCGGAAGTGCCGGAGCGGGAATATGTGCTGCAAAACAGCCTGCAATTGCCCAGTCCGTGGCGCGTCATCACCAGCAGCAGCGAGCGTGAGGCCATTGTCGCCTTTCAGAGACCGCTTGACGATACTGAACTTATCGTCGCCGACGGCGTGAAGCAACAACGCAAGGCTCTGCTCGACGCCATCATCGAGATGGGTCGGCAGGGCGACGAGGGCATTCAGAACCTGCCGGTCTCGCTCATTGAGCCTGAGGGGCAGGCACAGGCAGTCATTATCATTATTTCCGGTGACGGCGGCTGGCGCGATATCGACAAGTCAGTCGGCGAGAAACTGGCGGCCAAAGGCATCGCCGTCGTCGGCATCGATTCCTTACGCTATTTCTGGTCAAAGCGCGAACCGGCGCAAATCGCCGCCGACCTTGATCTCCTGCTCAGCCATTACGGGGAAAAGTTCAAATCCAAACGTTATGCCATTGCAGGCTATTCGTTCGGTGCTGATGTCATCCCTTTCGCCTGGCCGCTGATGGCGAAGGCGACGCGCGACAATACAGTTCTGATCTCGCTTTGGGGGCTTGAACCTGACGTTGAATTCGAGATTTCCGTCGAAGGATACCTCGGAAGCACAACCGACGAATCCAAACCGGTCAAGCCGATGCTCCCCCGCCTACCGCTCGCCCGAACGCAATGTATTTATGGAACAGAGGAAGTGGAGGAAGAGGATACCGCCTGCATCTACCCGGAACTGGACGGTGTCGAGCGCGTCGCCATGAAGGGTGGGCATCATTTCGATGAGGATTACGACGGCCTGGCAGAAAAAATTGCCGCCCGGCTGCTCACAAACAGCCCAGCTCCCGCTCAAACGAACGGAAATGACAAGTAGAAAAGCCCTTCGTTGGCGAGGCAGTTTCTTTTCTACGCGACAATACTCGATTCTTTATCCGGCGTGGGCATAGGCCTCGCAGACAATCCGAGCAGCACGTCCGCTGGGTGTCTCCGGTTCGATGGACATCAACCTGTCCAGTTGCGCGAACGCCAGCTCCTGCTCATCGCGTTCCGGCGTATCCCGGGCAAGATTCCATAAGCTTTCTGCGAGTTCTGGGCCTGTACAGTGCCACTGGATCAACTCTGGAATGACATTCCGGCCCAGGATCAGGTTGGTAAGCACGATAGACGATACTTTGATGAGGAATCGCAACTGTTCCTCCAGTTTGGAAACCTTGTAGGCCACTACCATCGGCACCCCTGATAACGCCAGTTCCAGCGTCACGGTGCCGGATGCGGCCAGCGCCAGATGGGCACGGCGAAACGCTGCCAGCTTTGCCTCCGGACCGACAACGATCTCCGGCTGCACCGCCCACGATGCGGCTTTCTCACGGATCGTATCGGCAAGATGCGACACTGCGGGCAGGACGAGTTCGACCCGCTTGTGTTTCCCCTCTGCCCCATTCGCCATCCGCTGCACTAAAGCCTCCACGGCTTCGCCGAACGGCTCCATCAGGCGCGTGATCTCGGAAGTGCGGCTGCCCGGAAGAACGAGAAGCCGAAACGGATCGTCGCGAAAATCGGAACGCTCGTTCTCAGCCGGGCGAAATTCATTCACCCGTTCGATCAGAGGATGCCCGGTATAAGTACAGGGCGGCCCACCGAGTCGGCGATGCACATCCGGCTCGAACGGCAGGATCGCCAGCACATGATCAATATAGGCTTTCATCGCCTTGGCCCGGCCTGGACGCCACGCCCAGACGCTCGGGCTGACATAATCGATGATGGTTAACGACGGTAGCCGGGCGCGAACCCGTTTCGCCACCCGGTGCGTGAAATCAGGGCTGTCAACGATGACAAGTACGTCCGGGCGGGCGACAATGATTGCTTCCGCCGTCTCCCGGATACGGCGCAGCAGAGTCGGCAAACGGCGAATGACGGCGCTGATTCCCATCACCGCAATGTCAGATAAGGGAAACAGACTTACCAGTCCTTCCCCG
>JAVBRX010000111.1:0-23136 GCA_031547465.1 Microvirga sp.
GAACAGCGATTGAGCCGTCGCATCCGCCCGGTCGCGCCCGGCGGCGAATGAAGCGGCGGCAAGGTTGCGAGCCGACATGAAAGTATGAAACAGGTTCTGCGCCGCCGACAGCACGGCAGAGACGGCAGCAAACACCGCGAAAGCACTGAACAACCCGCCGAGCAGTCCGGCCTGATCGTAGGATTTCTTGAAGGTCGCTTCGAACCGGCAGACCCGAAGCTCGCGTTCCGAAAACGTGAAATGTCCCGGCTCGGTCAAAATGACCGTCAGTTCGCCAAGCCAGGGATGGACTAGGGTGCCCGGTCCCGGCTTTTCAAAAGCCCGTCGAAGCCGCTTCTCCTGCTCCTTATAATCTGAGCCGTAAAGGAAACCACGGATCTCGATCTGGCCGTTGTGTAGCCCGAAATCATCGTCGGCATCAGGGTCGATCCCTGGAAAAATCGTCGTCGAAATCCGACGCCCCGCCTCGTGCGTCAGCCGGTCATCAACGAAGAACGGGATGCCGCGAAACGACGCTTTGAGTAGGCCGGGAAGCGGTCGCATGGTTATGGCCGCCCGACCACGGTGCCCCGATCCGGAGCAATCGGCACTGTCGGGTTGGTGCTGGCGGCATTGACGACTGTTGTGCCAGGTGTTGCGCTGACGACGATCCGTCCACCAACTTCGGTTTCGACCTTGACCGGCGGCGGAGCCTGGATCGTGCCACCCGTCGGCTGCCCGTCGCCTCCAGCCTTTTTTCGGCTCTCGTCAACCGCCTGGCCGACCCGTTGAAATTTGTTGATCTGCGTATCAAGGTCGTGCAACTTGAACGACTGCTGATAGAGCTGCTGGGCCTCGGCTGCATACTGGCCATTTGCCGCAATGTATTGTTGTAGCTCGGATTGATACTCGGCCAATGTCATCTTGCCTTGCTCCAGCCTCTCGGTCCAGCCGCGCCCTTCGGTGAACTCCGCGCCAAACCAGCCACGCGAGGTGGTATCCTTCAAGTCGCTGAACGTCTTTGATTTTTCAGCCTCGGCGGCAGCGATGCCGGATTGCGCCTCGAAAGCCACCTTATTCCTTCCCACCTCATCAAGCTTCGAGAGTGCTGTAATGGCCTCGTCCGTCGAGCCGGTGAACTGTTCAAGCGCCGACTTATGCTTATCGAGCGCTGAGGCGCTCTCTTCGTTGCCGGCGATCCAGCCTTTGAGGGCATCCCAGGCGTTTGAGATGCCATTCGAGAGCGCATCCCACACCTGAAGCAGAGTATTGATCTTTTCCTGCAGCCACTCGCTCGCCGCGCCGAACCCGGATTTGATCCCCTCCCACGCGGCATCGAGGCCTTGCATCGCCTGATCCGCAAAGTTGACCATTGCGCCCCAGATATCAGTGCCGAGCGACTCATCCAGCCACTTGATGGCGCCCTTGAAAATTCCGAACAAGATGTTGAAAAACGCCTGCACATATTGTTCGTACCCCGAAAATATCTGTTTCAGCCCTTCGAAAACCCTCCCGAAATCGCCGGTAAAAATTCCGGCGATGACATTGATTGCCCCTTGAAAAATCGTTTTGATGCTATTCCAGAGGTTTTGAAAATACGGCGCAAATTCATCCCAGTTTTTATAAATGATCGCCCCGGCCACGGCCAAAAGCGCGATCACTGCGCCGATCGGCGAGAACAGCACCGCGAACACAGCCGCCAGAGCCGAGATGACCGGCGTCAGCACGCCGATCACCGCGCCGAGCATCAACAACGCGCCGACGCCGGTCATGAGACTGCCGGTCATGCCAGGAAATTGGGCATCCAGCCAATCGATTCCCGCGATGAACTTGTCGAGGGCGCTTGTGGCCCAATCGAGATTGGCCGCAAACGAATCACCGACGCGCTGTTGCAGCTGCGACAATCGCTCCATAAAGCCCTCGATTTTTTTACCTTTCCCCTCCATCCGGGTAGCAAAATCCTGATTGATGACCCCGGCGCCAGCCTGATCGGCCTTCTCTTTCATTTCTTTGTATTTATCGATATTAGCTAAGAACGGGGTCAGAAAGTCCAACACCTGCTGGTCTCTGAATAATTGACCGACCTCTGAAGATCCCATGATCTTTTCAACCCGCTCGCGAACGAGTGCGGTCGTCTCTTCCGCCGTCTTACCTTCGGCTTGGGCTTTTTTTACAATCGCATCGATTTCTTTCGCCGGAATCTTGGTCACACTCATCAGCTTCTGGATGACCGCTTCGACCGGATTGATGCCCTTGGCTGTGGCATCTGCCATGACCTTGGTGATATCGACCCCGGCCTTGGCAAACTGCTTGGCGACTTCAGGACTGGAAATTTTCGACAAAAAATTCTTGAAATTATTAGCGGCGATGTCCGGTGAATCAGTGCCGTACATCGCGACTTGAAGTCCGGCACCGAGGGTCGTGAGAGCCTCTTCGCCTTCCATCCCGAGCTTGGACATCTGTGATGTCAACTCGGGAAAGGCCTTGGCCATGTCTTTGAACTCGAACCTCCCTTCCTTGCCCAACGTAATCAGCTTACCCATGGACGCTTCCATGCGTTCGGCTGGGATTTTCAGGGTATTCGAAAGCGCGAAAGCCGTCTTCGCGGTGTCCTCCATTTCGGCATTGGCGGCGGTTGAAACCTTGCCGATTGTCGGCATCAGTTCGTCGGTCAGCGTCGTATCCATGCCTGCCGCGACCAGCACCCCCGCGCCTTTGGCCAGATTTGTGTTCGACTGCCCGACTTCCAGCGCCAGCTTGTTATACGCCTTGCCCGTCCGCTCGACATAAGCCGTCGCTTCCTTGCCTGATAAATTAGAAGTGATGGCGATATCGCGCAACGCGCCCTCATAGGCCGCCGCCGATTGAAGTGGCGCGGCGAAGGACAAGGCCGAGAGAACGCCACCCATGACGCCGATGCGGCTCGCCAGAGTTTTAATCCCGGCGAGCCGCCTCTGAATACCCCCCAACGCACCGGAAACCCGATCGCGAAAGGTGGCAACGATGGAGAGTGTGAGGTTTCGGCTCATGATTGCTTCGAAATCTCTTTATTATAAAGGGAGATAAGGCCCACCCAGAAGGCAATCCGGGGGGGCGTCAACGTTTCAAGCTCTTCAAGGCTCGCACCGGTATTCGCGGCCAGGAATCCTAGCTTTATTTGCCAGTCGTCCGGCCATTCTTGAAAAAACTAATCGCCACCTTTTGACAATCGACGATGTCTGCGACGTCCATCCGGTCATACAGCGCCTTCGCGATCGACGGCTTCAACCACGCCGACCGTTCAATTAAAACCCGATCCGTCGCCTGCTTCGACGCGCTCATGATGGCCGCCATGTCGGCACCAGTCAGACGATGGAAGGTCAGAGCCTCATAGACTTCTTCGCGCACCCGCCCGCCAGACTGGATTTTCAGCGTCTGCGGGTAAACGAGTGGCAGCGTGATCCGCCCATCCTCGTGAAGGATGGCGCGATCCGGGATAGCGTCCTCATCGAGCGCCTTGGCGTCCTCATTGACGATCCGCTCCGGAGCTTCATCAATGATGTCTGAAACCACTTTTCCGGTTTGTCCTTCCGGCTCATCGTCGATGATGATCGTCGCTTCGTTCTTCGTTTTCATCAGATCCCTCACTCAATAATCTCTTCGGGTTCACCGGCGGACCACTTGAGCGTGATCTTGCCGCCCTCGCCGCCGGTCATGTCGCCGCGTTCAGTTAGAAAGGCGTCAGCGAACACCAGCGTCTGGCCGGTGTCGCACGACACCTGCAACTCGCCTTCGCCTTCGGAATAGATCTCCGTGGCGCGTTGACCGCGCTCCAGCACAGTCGTTGCCTCGATCGACGACGGCTTGAATTCCTGCGCCCGCCCGACGGCGCGGGCGGTGATGACCTCCTTGTTCTGCAGGCCACCGATAAGCACCTTCGACCCGGCTTCGACTTTGATGGAAAGGCCTTTCCAAACAAGATCGACAATCCCTAAATACTGAGCCATTCACGCCCCCTTAAACTTCAAATTGCAAGCTGGCGGCGAAGACGATCAGGTTGCCGACAATGCGGACAATCTGCTTCGCCTCCAGTCGATTGCGGTCACTGCTGGACCGCCAGAACGAGCTTTTGTCGAGGGTATCCCGCGCCCCCTCGATCCACGCCTGGTCCTCGTAAAGTCGGCAGCGGGCGGCCCAGGAGCCGCGCATCCGCTTCGGCGTTACGACCGCTGCTGACTTGCGCGCAGCCGCGCTATCGTCGTCGACCAGCTTACACCGCGGGTACATCAACGACACATAGTTCGACCAGTCGAAGCGGATTCGCGAGGCGGTTTTTGGCGTGGTGATGTCCAGCCATGCTGCATCGAGAACGTCGAGGTTTGAGCGTTGGTAGGTGGTGATGATACGGCTCAGAGTGACCGCACCATCGCGCAGCACCGCAAAGGTCGATATCCCGCCATAGAGCAACAGATTTTGCTCTTCTTCAGAAAAGCGTTTTTCAGTTGACGGCGGCAGGACACCGGGCAAAACCAGAGAGCGCAGTTGACGCGCCGGATCGTTGGTCAGGTGAAAAGCCGCAAGGCCCGCAAGCGCCGCGGCCCACTTCCACGGCGACGTCGGAGAACCGTTCGCGCCGATCAGCGTCAAGTGAGGCGAATTAGTTACCGCGCCCTTCGCTGCAAGTTGGCCGAAAGTGCCTTTCAGGCCAGCGAAGGCGTGGGCGTCCTTTTTACCCATCGCTTTGAAGCGCGCCTTCAAATCAACTTCGAGTGCTTCGAGATTGGCATTGTCCGTCCACGGCACTACGTAATCCGTGAACCATTCTTCCTGAATGACATCAAGGATCGCCTGAATGTCCGGGTTTCCCGCGCCGCCGGCCATCGGCGCGACGGCGACCTGAATGCCGAGTGGCAAGGTTTCATCGTCATTGAGCGCAACGGCAAGGCCGATATCGTTGCCGCACTCGCCTTTATGCTTGGCAGTAAGCGTCACGACCTCCGCCGCCGCAGCGGCGACAACGGGCAAGTGAGCAACCCCGTTGATCGCTGCCGCAGCGGCGACGGCCAGTTGCGACGGCGGGTCTCCGTCGAGCGCCTTGATGCGGATCCGCACCCCATCGACATAGAGCGCGACGACTCCGGTGCCGGAACCTGAAAAGGTAAACTTGCCGGCGGCCTGGATGCCGACCGGCGCATCTTTAAGCGCAATCGCGTAAACGTCAGTTGTCGCGTTCGCTCTCTTGAAATACTTTGCTTCGTCATGGCCGATTGACCCTGTGCCAAACAACGCCACGGCCTCTTCAGCGCGCGTCAGGCGGTAAAGCGTCAGTTCCTCCGCCGCTCCGGTATCGAGCATCTGTGCGAACAACAGTACCCGTGTCGGGTAAGGCAGGATCCCCATGTCCTCATAATTCGGCCTGACCTCGACATAGGTGCCGGGGGTGCGCAAATCGTAAGGGATTTCGTCGAACAGATTGGTGATTTCGTCACTCATCAAATCAATCCTTCAGGCTGTCTTTGGCGACAGGTGCAGCAAGTTTTGACTGCGTGGGAGGCTTCGCCTCGATCAGATCGCCATCGGCGATCCGGCGGCGCAGATATCGGCTTTCTTCGAACCATTCCCCAGCCTCGGAGCAAGGCTTGCCATCCAGCAGCGGCACCACGCGACCAGGCGCAGGTTTAGCGAACACTTTCTTCATCCGTCTCTCCTTCGGGCCGGTAGATCAGCCCTTCAAAATCGTCTGCCTCGGCCAGATCAGCCAGGGAATCGAAGCCGACGCCGATCTCCAGTTCAACCGAACCAATGACCAGCGATTGATCCGCCGCCGCATCGGCATAGCGTTGTTCGGAACCCGTCACTCGGATCGAGCCGATGCCTTGTAGCGTCACCCCGTGCAGCGCCTTGATCAGCGTCGAGAGCGTCGGAAACAGGCCAGGCCGGTGTGTGTCGCCGATGAACCGGGCGGCGCGGTTATCGGGGTTCTTTAAAATCACGGTTAGGGCCAGGCTGGCGGTGGCCCGGAATTCACGACTCAATCCGGCGTCCCTGAACCCATGCCAGGCGAGCAACAAGCAAGGCGTGATGCCGATCAGCCGGCTGAATTCGTTTGTCGTCATCGGATCCGGCACGATTTCGAAAGCCCACTGATCCTTTTCAAAAGCCGTTCGAAGCTGCCTTTCGACTGCCGCAACGATGAGCGAAATCGGATCCCTGCCGGTCTCAAACTTCGACATCACCAGCCCCGCAAACTATCGTCCGAAAACATCGGATCCCGGTCACTGGTGAAGGCTCCGCTGCTCTCATTGCCGCCGCCAGTGAGTTCCGGCGCTGCGATCGAGGCCTTGCCTTCGGCTATCAGCTTCAGCCAGGCGACGGTTTCGTCGTAGGCGTCCTTTGCCTCTTTCGAAGGCGTCCGGTCGCCGCCACCGGCCAGGCGATAGCGAGCGATGATGCAGGCCGCGCCGACGATCGCCGGCGGCGGTGCAACGATTGGCGTCACGTAATGCTTGCGCAGGTATGAATCGATCGTGCTGGACGCATGAGCGAGTGCTTCGGCAATCCGCTCCGGCGACGGTTTGTCGGGAATGACGCCATCGGCAACCGACAACCGGGTGGTTTCGATTTTGCCGAATTTTACGATCATGTCGTCGAGCGAACCGTACATCAGTCAATCCTTTAAAGTCGGAAGCCCCGCTGCCCCGTGCTTCCGTGAGAGAGGTGGCAAAGGGTGTTGCAAACCACCTGTCGGCGCTCCGCTGAGACAGGCGCGCGCCCGCTCTCCAACAGGTTATTTCTGCTTCTGTGCCTTGTTAGGCGACGGCGCGACCTCCGCCACCGCGCCGCTAGTTCCGGACGGCGCAGGCGCGTCGTCCGGAGGATCCTTGCCGTCGGTGCTGCTTGGAACCGGGCTTGCTGGAGTCAAACCCTCGGTTTCTGCAGCGGCGGCAGGCGGAGAGACCTTGGCAATCTTGTCCGGCTTATCCCCATTCTGCTTGCCTTCACCTTCAACCACCGTCAGCACCGGTTCGGCTTTTAGGGCCGCAAGCTGCCGATCGGTGAACGCATCGGCCGGATAGACCTTCTTTGCCGGGTGACTGATCCCGGCCCGGCGGAAGCCGGGACGGGAGCAAAGGATCGTAATGCAGGGCATGGCTTCTAACCTCACGCCAGGAGCGGCACGATGACGGGTTCGACAGTGCCCTTCCACTTGTTCGATATCGCGACCGTCGCGTCGCCGACCTTCTCGCCGACCATTTCACTGGTCGCCAGCATCCGCGCGTCGCTTTCGAGTGCCGGCGGCACCAGCAGCTTCTTCGGGGTAATGGCCAGGGATTCGCCGTTTTCACGGAAAATCGACCCCATGGCGGCACGGGCGGCGGCATAGTTCTCGGGCGTCAGCGGCGCTTTTGACATAAAGGCGCATTGCCACATGCCGAAGCCGGCATTGCAGCGGCCATCGACGCCGTAAACAAACTTGTCCTTCATGAACACGATGTCGTCTTTAGCTTCCTGCTTGGCCACGAATTCGAACTTGCGGCGCGGCTGCCAGATCATCGGTTTCAGGATCTGGCTGTCGTCGATCAGGAACCAGGCCGGGCCATCGCCGGGCTGAATGTTCGAGACCGACGTTTCCTTGCCTTCGGAGTTGAAGCCGGGATGGTCGGCATCGAAAAAGTTCTGGCCATCCCAGCAGATTTCCTTGTCGCCGCGCTTAAGCAGCCCGAAGATCAGTTTATCCGGCAAGGTCCGGGCACCGCTGCCCATGCCCTCAGCCAGCTTGCCATAAAGCCCAAGTTGATCGTCTTCGACGTGTGGGCGCGGAATACCGATCGTCATTTCGAAAGAGCGGTTCTCGATCGCGAATGCGGCCTTCGACAGATCCTTGATATAACGGTCGCCGATCCATTCCCGCATACCCGGAAACTCATCGAGGCGCGGATATTTATTGTCGGCTCCAGTCGATGGAATTTCCATCGCGAGAACCGGCCACAGAGCCGTCGTCGCCGCCAGCCCCTGATTAAAGGCCAGCGACAGGCTGGTGAAAAGAGCGTGCAACGTATCGACGTTGATAGGCTTGCTCATTGAAGGGGACTCCTGAAACTATCCGATGCGGACGAAAAACTGGCCGTCCTCGATGCCATCGAGGACGCCGCACTTGAGCTTGCCCGTACCGTCGAGCGACACGGTGTCGTCATCGACGGCGTAAACCGGCTTGTCGATATCGGCGAAGGTCGGGGCGACATCGAAGGCGAAGGGAAAGGTCGATTTAACCGCGCGGACGCGCTGGTCGCCATCGATGCCCTCGCGATTATCGACCGCGTTTTCGGCAACGCCGACGACGCTCACCGCGCCGGCTGTTCCGGCCGGAACGGCAAAGCCACCGGCGAGAATAGCGACGAGCGCCTTCTTGTACAGCCGCGTCCCGGCACTAACCGGATAGCCGTAGCAATAGCTCAGGCGCTCCGGACGCTTTGAATCCTTCATCAGCATTACAGCACCTCCTTCATCGTCTTCTTGTGCGCGGCAAACGCCTTCGGATCCTGCCCGAAGGCTTCGGCGATGCGCTTGTCCTCGTCGGTAAGCGCCGGGGTGCCGTCATCCGCCGGAGGCTTCACGATGCCGCCGTTGTGAATTGACGGCAGCGCGGCGATATCGGCCTTGACGCCTTCAGGGTCACGGCAGAATCGCTCGACCCAAGAGTCACGCACCGGCTTCAACGGCTTGCCATCGCGGATCGCGTCGTCGAGCAGGCGTTCGCCATCGCGGCGGCGGGTGTCATTTTCCAGCACTGAGAGCCGCGATTGCAGTTCGATGATCGTCTTGTCCTTGTCGCCAACGCCCTTATCGAGGCGCGCGGCCATGGCGTGCAGTTCCCTGAACACCGCGCCAACGCCCGCGCCCGGTTGAACGCCGGCGAGCTTTTCAGCCTCGGCCAGAAGCTGCGGATCGACCGCATCCTTCGTGTCCGCGCCCTTGGCGTGCAGCGCCTGAACGACGTCCTGCGCCGTTGCGCCATCCGGCACGCCTACTTCCTTCGCGAGGGCGGTGACGAAAGCGGAATTGTCGGAAACGGCTTTCAGAACCGCCTCCTCGCTGGCGTCCTTCGGCAGGCCGAGGGTTGCCAAAATCTTGTCGTGTAGGCTCATTGAACCGTCCTTTGCATGCAGGCTCGCCATGGTAAGGTTTGGAGCATTGGTCAGGGCGACAGAGGTTACATTGATGACTCTCCGATCCTGTGTGGTCTCGACAACGGGAGAGACTCCCCGGTACGTCGCGTCCTCCATCAGATCCCGCCCCGTCGCCGTCCATTGGACACGCCCCCACAACCCGCCGCCGCGTTCTTCCGTTTCGACGATCCAGCCGCGCGCCGGTGACGGAGCGCCGTTTTGCGGGCCGAGAACGGTCGAATGGTTTTCGTCGACGGGGATTTTGCCAAGCGAAGCAATCGCGCGGCGCAGGGCGTCCATGTCATCGACATGGAACGGGCCGCGCCCGTCCGCCCCAGTAAACGGGGACGCGGGCAGCAGCTGGATCCACTCTGGAATGACTGGATTGGATGGGAGTTGTGAAAAAAGCAAAACGCTCGTCATGATGCCGCGTTATCGCGCGGCCTGACGTCGGCGTTTATAGTCTAATGTTAGATAGCGATTTAAACGGCCCGGGAATGCTGCGAAGGCGGAAAACGGAGCCTTGATGCTCTGAGGGCCGATTTGGCCGCTCAAAGGCTTTCGAAACTCTTTCGAAAGCTATGCAGACGTCCAAGCTATCACTGCGCGGTGGCTCGGGCAAGCGCGCCGGTGACAACTTCCGCAACTTCGGCCTCATCTTCCGCCGAAATGCCGATGAACGGACGCGCCGGAATCGTCACCGATTTAACCCGCGCGAAGCCGTCGCCGATCCTGAACGACAGATAGCCGCCACCCTTGGCGCTGATCGTGCCGCCGAATTGATGGATCGCGGCATAGACCTTGTTCGTTCCGACCTCGACCTGATCGCGACCAGCCCGCATAGTGACCGATGCCATCAACCCGCCGCGCATTCCACTTTCACGTAAAATGCCAGGGCCGCGTTTGCCTGCCGCATAACCCGGGTTGAGTGGAGCCCAGCCGGAACCGTCCGGCGCGACACCCTTCTCAAACCGCGATTGCGTGCCTTCGACCAGAGCCGCACCGACGGCTCGCATGATCGGCGTCGTGTCTTTGACCGCCCGTTCAAGCTTCTTGAAGGCTTGCTGAACCAGCTCGGCATCGATGCGATAGGTAAGAGAAGAGCCAGTCATTGACGATATTCGTCAGTCACGTCGATGAATTTTGGATCATCCGTCCAGTCGCCGGCCAGGAAGCCGTCGCGGCGGGTATCACGGCGCGCGGATTCAAGAGCCTCAACCGCCCGCCTCAGTTCGGCATCCGTAACCACTTCGGCCCAAGCCCGAGCCTCCGCGCTCTTTTCAAGGGCGGCGAAGCGGGTCAGAAGGTCGGTTCTTGCCTCATTCATCGGCTTACAGGCTCCATGATGATGGTATTACCACGTTTACGCACGATTTTGAAGTCTGTCTCGGGAGCGAACAGGAATTCATATTCCCGATGCACGACGCGCGGAACCGTATGGACATAGGCTCCACCCTTGAACCCCGCAGGAATATGGATTTCCATCGTATGCCCGCGCATCCCGGCGAATTTCGAAGCCTTCATCGGATCAATAGAAGCCGACAGAAAGCCCTTGTCTCGAAAGACCTTGCCGACCTCAAACAACTTCATGTCCAACCCGTCGCGGAATCCGCGATGCACGACAAAAGCCTGTTTCGTTTCTGCGCGCAGCAAGGCCGAAGCCAAGGCGTTGACACTGCCTTTCACGAAGTCCAGCCCGCCCTGACGAAGATGTGCGTTAAACACCTTATACTTATCGCCCTTGTAATCCGTAATCGCTGCGATTTCTTCGGGGGCGAGGGATTTAGCCCACTCCTTAAAATCTTGCGTCAAAAGGCGGCTGATCGGGTTCGGGTCGCCTTGAACCCGAATCGGCTTGACCTGTGACGGTGCAGCCGGGGGTGGCGCGGCTGGTGTGGGAAGCGGAAGCGCCGCCGCAACCGAAACCGGAGCGGGGGCCGGATAAGGCATGGACGACGACGCCCACGCCTTGCCGACGTTATAATCGAAACCCGGATCGATGCCTTTCACGACATGAACGATTTCGCCGGTTTTCGGGTTCGTCCAGGGATAGGTTTCAAGAACCGGTGCCTTATCCAGTTGCAGCTTGCCCATACGGCGCAAACCGCCTTCAGAAACCGGGCGGACGCGGCAGCCGCAGCGCCAGCCGTTCGGCGGGTAATGGGCATCCCAGAACGGATCGTCGGCGCGAAGTGTCAGGCCATCCCAGCCCAGATGCTCGGGGCGCGGATGCGCTGAGCCGGAATGGACATATTGCCAGTATGGGAATGCCTCAAGCGTCTCCGGTTCGGTGAGTTGAGAATACCTACCCGCCGCGTAAGCCATCGAAAGATTGGTCTCGTAGATAATCCGCGCTCGCCAGCCTGGGGAGCCGTGATGCTCCCACCCATAGGCTTTGACGAGTTCGGGGAAACGCTTGTTTAAATCGGCAAGCGTTGAGCCGGTATCGAGAGCCTTCTGTATCTCCGCTTTGAAATCATCAACCAGGGCTTTTTTCATCGCCCCGGAAACATGAAACATCTTGGCGTTTGTCTCCCGCCAGACATCGGTATAATGCTCCGACGTCACGCTGGTTTTGTCGCGCAGAAAGCGGATCGCCTCGTCGAATGGCAGATCGAGGGCTTTTGCCAGGTCAGCCATGGTCAAGGTCAGCCATGGTCAAGCTCGTCGAGCAAGGCGGCCTGCCCGGCAAGGTGCGAGAGCGTCAGGCCGCGCGTCATCGCCTCGACGAATTGAGTGTCATCGAGATCGAGCGCCGCCAGCTTCGCGGCCGCGTCATGCAGATCCGTGGCATTCTCGAAGATCTCTCGAATGGCGTTCGTCATGCCGCCGAGCGCGCCGGACGCATCGAGGGCCAGGCGCTCCGTCAGCCGGGCGACATCGTTCGTTTCCTGCCGCGCATGGCGGGTAACGAAGGTGCGCAGGCCCTTGAGACCGCGCAACGTATGAAGTTCTTCCTTCATCTCGGGCGACAAGGCGGCGCTGCCCAGGGCACTACCCATGCCGACAATTTCCGCGCCTTCGGCGGCTTCCGTGAAGCCGAGCCGGTCGAGCAGTTGCGACAGTTCAACCTTAAGACCCGGCACGCCCTTCAACGCCTCGATGATGAGTTCGAGCGGCACCTCGTTGACGCGACCGACGGTCAGAAATGGATATTCGTCCTGCGGCCCGAAATTCAAAGCGATGATGAGCGGCACAAGCTGATTAGTGAGCGTGTTGCTCAGGAGCGCGGCGTCGGATGTCTCGATGTCTTCCTGAACCTGACGATGTTCCTTCGCCACCGCGTGACCGCCCGAAACCGCGTCGGTCGTCGTGGTCTGGCCAAGAACAGCTTTCGAGGTTTGACGGTCCAGCCAATCGGCACGGCGCTCGTATAGATCCGCCTTGCCGTCGCGATCCTTCATTTCGATGAATTCAATTTGCATCGACGCCGGAACAATAGCCGCGCAGGAACCAGCCAGCGATGATATAGCCCGCCACAGAACCGAGCGTTCGTCTGCGGTCGATTCCCGCCCGAATTTACCGAGCCGGATCGGCATCCCGTAATTCTGGACGAAGATCGCCCAGTCTTTCAACGTGAAAGACTTATACATCCACGACCAGGACGCGACCCGCGCGATGCCGGAGCGTATCGTCAGGCCGCTTTTGGCCGGGTGACGGTGAATAATGAATTTGTGCGGAGCAAGCGGGAGCTTCGCGCCGTTCTCGCCTTTGAGAAGAATGGTTTCACGGTCGGTTTCGTCGAACGCGAACCAGCGTTGCGGTCGATAGATCAACTTTTTCGGCACGACCTTTTCGGGCGTGGTCAACCACTCGATTTCCATCACCGAGAAGCCCTTGCCGATGGCGTCCAGGACATCGAAAAGGGCCATGTTCAGCACGCCGGTTTTCAGCCACTTGCGCAGGAAGTCGGCATGTTCGATATGTTTCGGATCGTCGGACGCCGCCTCGATATGGATCGGCAATTGCGCGATCGAGCGTTTACGGGTGCTGATGACACCATGATAATGCGGGTCGCGTTCCTCGATGTCCTCCGCCAGATCGAGGTAAGCGGTCGTGTCGCCGTCCTCGGCTTTCTTATGAAGGTCGGCAAGCTTGGTCGGGGTCATGCCTTCTGTCGGATGATCCGACAGCGGTTTCCGATCATCGGACGGCCCGGCGACAATCGCCGTCAGATCCTTCGGCTTGATCTTGTTCGCGAACTGGTCAAAAAGGTGCATCAGGCTCATATCGCGCCGCCCCATCGTTCATCGGGAAAGAAATCGTCCTCGTGCGGATTCGGGCGCATGGACATGGAACCGGGTTCCGGCTGCGTGACCGGGATAAGTTCGAAGCTGTATTCAACCGGATCCGAACGCGAGGCCGCGTAGCTCAAGGCGCAGGCGATTGCTGCGTCACCGTGGCGCTTGCCGCCCTTGTCGTCGGCTGAGCGATCGACAACCCGGATGATGCCGCGCACCTTGCGCAAGGCGCGGAAGTCGCTTGAAACGCCATCGTCTTTTGGGAGCAGGATAGAGCCGTCCTCGATCGCGGTTTTGAGAGGCGGCATGTTTTCGAGGTACCAGCCCTCAGTCAACATCACCTGTTCGAACATTGAACCGTAGCGCTGCGCTGCGACCTCAGCCAGGTATTGACCGTTGCCGCGGGCATCGAGTTTGCCAGCGAAGAACCGAGGCAGCCGATCGACGATATAGAACAGGATCTGCTCTTGCTGACGGAATGGCACGTTGCGCAGTTCAACAGTAAACGGCGTGCGGCGCGTCAGGTCGGTGCGGATTGCTAGCGGCCAGAACACCGACAGGTCGATGATGCGCCCGAAGTCACCGCCGAGACAATGGCGCTCGGAAGGATCGAGCGCCTTCAAAACCGGGTCGAGGTTTTCCTTGCACCATGCCAGAGTTTCGCGCTCGCGCACGGCTTCCGGCAGGTGAACGAAATCGTCCGAACATTCAAACCGCAGAACCGGCGCGTCGGCGCTCATCCGGGATTCGACCAGGATAGACGAGATCGCCGCTCCGGTGCCTTTTGAGGGAATACAGTTCAGTTCCTCGTCGGCATCGGAGCCGTAGAACGCATAAATGCCGGTGCGCCATGCCGCTTGCGTCTCCTCGGACCAGGTCTCGCCGGTGGTCAGGCAGACGCGCTTGAACAAGCCGTCAGCCAGGGCCTCGTCGAATGTGCAGCGCAGGATATTGTAGGGTTTGCGCCCGCCGCGGATATCGTTGACGAGGGTATTGAACTCATTGTCGTCGCCGTTATGGGTCGAGATAATGAGCACCTTGCCGCCCCAGATCAGCAGAGCGAAGGCGGCTTTCAGCAACTCCGACAGATTATCATGGAATGCCGCTTCATCGATGATGACGAGGCCCTGCATACCGCGCAGCGCGCGCGGCACCGATGGCAGTGCCACGACCTTGAACCCGGAGGCAAATTCGACGCGAAACGCCTTGATGTCCTTGTCGGGCTTGTCCGGGTCGTGGAAAATGTATTCCTCGACCTCGACCGCCGCGGGCGTCAACTGGCGCGCCCAGTCGGCCACGTAGTCGATGAATTCCCGCGCCATGTCCAGGTTGTAGCCCATATAGAACACATCCTGCCCGCCCGCCTGACGCGACGACGAGGCGGTGAGCGCGGCGATTGCCGCCGCAGCCCAGGAATAGCCGGTGCGGCGCGACTTCTCGACCACCGTCACCGCGTGAAGCGAGACGGAGCGCATCAACTCCTTTTGATATTTTAGAAAAACGTCGGGAAGGATGCTCATGCCTCGACCCCGAAGATCGCCGCCTTGATCGCCGCGGCGGTGTCAGGTGTCAGGCCCTTTTGCTTTGCAACCGCATTCACCGCAGCTTCAGTCTTTTGCTCGAATTCGACCTTGAGCTTCTGCCGCCGTTCGGACGAAATCTTTTGTCCTTGAATGGTGTGCAGATAGGCGCGCGCCAACTCCATCGCGTTTTTCGGGGTCTGATCCGGTTCATCGAGGATTTCGGTAATCAGCACCTTAATCATCTGGCCGAGGACGATATTGCCTTCGTCCACGTCCTCCGGGGTGAACCTGTCGGCGAGGCCGGCGAACAGGTCGCGCTGTTCATCCAGGCGGCGCGCGGCAACAGCCATGCGCATCGAGCGCCGGTTGAAGGCGCTGCGCGAAACAGGTTCGATACCATGCACCGCCAGCCGGTCGTTCAGCTCGAACAGGATATCGGTCTGGCTGCGCTGGCGTTTGTTCAGCTCGGCCAAAGCCCAAAGAACGTCATCGGCTCCGGCCTCGGGGATGAGGTCGAGGCTCGACAGGCGGCCGCGGCCTTCTTTCATGACTTAAGCTCCCGTTGGACGCTTGACGCCGGCCAGCACGATGCGGCGCTCAAGATGATCTCGGCCGCGCTCCGTCAGGGTGGCAAGGCGGCTGCGACCGATCGGCGTCACGCGCACCGCGCCCAGTTGCTCAAGGATGCCGATCTCAGTCAGCACCCATTCGCGCGACCGCAGGATGCCGAACGTTTCCAGCACACGCTGCAGCAAGGCATCGACCATGGCCTCCGACATTTCATCGGCCAGGGCGCGCAGCATGATGTAGCGGGCTTCTTCGCGGTAACGCTCGTCAAAACTCATCATCGTCAGATCCAACTCATCATCTTCAGCTTCGCGGCGGCGGTAACAGGTGATTTTCAATGCGGGTCAGGCTGGCATTCATCGCCTCGACTTTTGTGCTGACGGCGCGGGAATCGCCGCGCAACGCCTCGATCTTCAACTCAAGGTTATGAAGCTCCCGCTTGGTCGGCAGAGCGGCAACGTCGCGCTCAACCACGCCGACGCGCCGTTCCAGCTTTTCAAACCGCTCGGTGGTGCCGACCTCAAGCCCATCGACTTTCTTAGCCAGCGCGGTAGAGGCATCCTTGCTTGCAAACCCGGCCTCGACTTTTGGCCGCAGGAACAGCCAGAAGACGAACATGATCGCCCCGCCGACAATGACGAGCAGGCCAAAGATTTCATTCAGGTCACGCCAATCAAACGTAAAATTCATCACTCACACCACGCACGCCGCCGCGCATTATTACCCTTGACCTCTTCAATGGTTTTTGGCGTGTCTTTTTCAGACCAGCCGATGCCGCGCCAGACCGCGCAGACTTCAGTCTGACCGCTTGAACCCGTCGTCGCGCAACCGGCAGTCAGCATCGTTAAGGCAGCGACGCACAGCATCGTCCGCACGGCTCGCAGCATCGAGCTTCTCCCTCGTTTCCAGCGCCAGGCGCGCCGTGCAGGCTGCCCCGCCATCCGCCCGCCCGCGCCAATAGACGAGGTTTGCAGTGACAAGAGCAACGAGCAAGGCGGCAGCGAGGCCGCGCCAATTACTCAAAATCCATGTGAAAGCGGCCAGCATGTCAGGCAGCCACCATGTCCGGCACGTCTATGCCGGGATCCGCCTCGATGACCTCGTCATCCTGCGAGCGGCGCCAGCGACGCCACCAGATGATGCCCGCTCCGATCAGCACAACAGCGCCGACGACTGCGAACCAGCTTGCGCCAATGCCGAACAGTAGTTCACCGGCAGAGTCAGCCGTTTGCTTGACCTCCTGGCCGGTGGCGACCACCTGTTTTACGCCCTCGAACAAGGTCAGCGCGCCCGCGCCGCCGGTGACGATCGCGGTGTTGCCGGTCGCCGAATTAGGCATCGTCTCGCGGATAATGGGTTCAACGACCGCGCGCGGCATTCCGCCGAAAGAAGTGCCTGCAATTTTTTCAGCTATTTCCCGGTCGCCAAGGAAGAACCAGCGCTCGGCTTCGCGACGCCGGACAAGGCCCTTGACCACGACCTTCTTGCCGCCGACGGTTGCCTTGTTCCAAGCCAGAAAGGCATCCGCGGCGCCGGCTTTGTCGCCAGCGAGGAACTTGCGCAGCACCGTCGATTTTTGAAAAGCCCCGACGCCAATATTGAAGGCCAGCGACACGAGCGCATCGAATTCATGAGACTTCGGCTCACTCTTCGCCCGCCAGATCAGACGTTCGACCTGGTCCTCAAATTTGTCGATATCGACGGCGAACAGGTTGCGGGCTTCGCTCTCGGTAAGTTCCTGCCCAGAACAAACCTTGCTGGCCTTTGCTCCGCTTTTCAACGTGAACGTTCCGCCGGCGTCGCTGGTATGGCCGACGCCGATTGTCCAGACGCCGGCTGGGCAGCGATAGGCCTTGGTGCGCAAGCCCTCAAAAGCTTCGATCAGGAGAAGGCCGGCTAGCGTGGTGCGTGACATGAAAGAACCCTCGGACAGATTTCGCGATTGTCCGGGATTCTGACGTGCAGAACGGAAGGTGTTTATTGTCCAACCTTAGACAGGGAGACTAGTCGAACAGGTCCGGCTCTTTTTCACGGTGGCGACCGAACATATTGAAAACCGTGTTGACGCCGACGCCGAGTTTGCCCGCGATCGTGCGGGCGGACATCCCTTGGGCCTTATACTGCAACGCCCGCCACTCTTTGACAAGGGGGACCGGCATATGCTCGCCGCCATAAACGTCTGACAAGGCTTGAGCGGATTCAAGGCCGACGAGTTTAACCAGTTGCATGTCCGGGTGCAGTTTGAGAGGGATATAGGTTGGCCGACCGGCGTAATGTTCGAGAAACAGTAATGTCTTTTCATCGCCGAGAATTTCAATCAGGCGGCCAAAGCCGTTTGATGCCGGACGGCATTTAACCATGTCGGCAACCTTTATCGAATTTGGAAACCTCGTTTCCCCAAGCCTCCCAGCCGGGACGGGTTTGACGGGCAAAGATGTCGGCGCGGCGACCATTCGGCACCAGTTTTTCCAGCATCGCATAGGCTTCATCGGGCTTGCGCGAATGTTCGCGCGCTATGCCGTCGAGCATCGCATCATCAAGCGTTTCAATCAGGTTGGGAATCGAGGATCCGCGGATCCCGGCATTTTCCAAAGTGCCAATCAGAAACGGCTCGCAGACAGAGCGCAGGAGATAGCCGGTTCCCCACCTCAGTTTTCCGGATGCCGTGCGCTTGGCCCAAGCACCGCCGGTTTTCGGTGTGACACCCCACTTACGCATGATTGCCGCCTGCCGCTCGATCAGCGGCCATGTGCACCAGAGAAACAGGCACCCGCCCGGACGTAGAAGATCGCCGACGCGCAAAGTCTCGATCTGGTCGAATGACATCGTCGAATAATGGGCGCCCGGCGACTTGCTCGCGCCTTTTTCCGAATAGGTTTCGAACGGCCACGGCGGATCGCAAACGACGAGATCAAAAGAGAACATCGGCATGTCGAGGCTAAATAAAGCGTTCATCGCTCATCCCCGCACCAATGCCGGAGCCGGGCTTCCCATGCCGCCCGGCCCGGCTTCCAGGAAATCGCATGGCCTTCACGCATCAGCATCGCACCGATATCGTGGCCTTCAACAGAGAGCCGCGCCAGCGTGCGGCGGTAACGATCCTTACCCTTCCGCTCGATCTCGACCTTCTGCCCGCGCAACAGTTCGGCAAGGCGTTCCTTGGCCTCAAAACCGGCAATCGATTCCGCTTCGCAACGGGTTCGAAACATTTCCGGCGCATCGATATCGACGAGCCGAACCCGCTCGGACTTGCAGGGGCGCGGTGAGCATGGCAGCGCCACCGTGTCACCGTCGATAATCACGATGGTGTTGCCGTCGATCGTTTCTGCGCTGGCAGGGAGCGCCAGTAGGAGTAAAGCGAGTGTGAGAGCGCGGTTCATCGCTGCTACTTTCCTTCGGCGAGGTCGCCAGCCTTGATATGCAGATCAACAAGGGTTTTGCGGATCGCTTTCAGGGTTTCGAGCCGATAATCGATTTCCGAATCCCTGGGCTTGAAACTGCTGGACACGGCGGTTTTTAGATACAGGTTCGGACCAAGGGCGATCAGCAGATTCATTTCGCCGATCTGGTGAGACAAGGGAACAGGTTTCATCATTTTCCATACCTCGCACCGTTCCTGCTTTTTGGTTTCGCCGTCTTGGCCTTTGCCCGCAGTTCCATCGCTTTCAGGGCTTCGATCACTTTAACCCGGCCTGCGGGGGCGAGCCATTCCGGCGCATCCGCGCCGCCCTGCGAGCGGCAGAACGACCGCAATGCTGTTTTACCGCTGTTCTCGACAGCGCCGGACTCGGCGCAGGACTTCCACAAACCATAGATCATCCGGACTTGCGGCGTTGCCGAATCACGGCGACGGCGGGCGGTTTCGGTGCGCGGGCTTTCGACCCAGCCGTGGCGTTTATAGGCGGAGACCACGCGTTCCAAGGCTTCGTCAGTCATTCCGGAGGCCGAGCGTCCGCCGCCGTGGGTTTGTAAAAAATCGCGGTAGTCCGCGTCAGATTGTCCACAGGCTTTGGCAGCGATGTGTACCTTCGCAACCAGGGCGCGGCGGCGGGGTGTCAGGCGTTGTTTCGGTGTCACGATATTCCCCCTTTTAATTCATCGTCTTGGCATCCAGACACCGTCCGGTGAGGACGAACGAATGGATAAAGATTGCGTGGGAAAGTGCCCCATCTTCGTGCCCCAACTTGGTATTGAGCTTGTTCACCAAAGCCGCATAGATCAATGTCCCTTCTGCGACTTCAAACCCAGTATAGCCGTGCTGTGCAACGAGATGATCCATGGCCCTTGACAATCCTTTTACGATCGCGACGGCACGTTCTGAAAGTTGAATTACCTGTCGATCATCAGGCGTTTCGTAAATCATGGCTGTTCTCCGTTTTTATCAGCCTCGACGATGTCGATCGCCGCCAGCGATGCCGCTACCCCCGCGCCGATAAATGCCAACAGGGCGACAGGCATGGAACGGAAAGTCAAAACTATCCCCATCGCCAGTAAACGCCGCAGGCCACGCATTGCGTAAGGCCGAAAATGGTTATCGGGACTTTGTGCATGGTGTTCCCCTCTGAACCGGAAGATGCCGCACAAGGCTTTGATGAATTTGCAGGTCACGCCCGATATCCGTTTTCACCAATAGTTCCTGCCTGTCGTGCAAGACTTTCTGGACGGTAGCAGCAATCTCGATCGAGCCGCGTTCGAAATCAAAATCGACGATCAACACCCGCGCACCTTCGGAAAAAGCAAGCGGCCTGCCTTTCTTGCGACGACGAATGGGCGAACAGGTCATATCCGCCCCCCTAAACCACAGGACCGGCGGCAATCGCCGTCTCAAACGGTTCGACGATAAAATCCTCTCCTTCCGAGCCAACGATTATGCCCGGCACCGCCGCTGCAACGTCCTTTTCCGCGAGTATAGCCTCCTTATTGATGGCTTCACTCACTCGCAGAAATCGTTGTAACCCAAGGGTTTTAAGGCGTTCGATCACGGATTCGACACCGCGTACCATGACCTTCGGCGGTCGGATGCGCCACGAGATTTTACCGGTTCCCAGATCGGCGGTTTTGACCTTGCCTCCACCTGTCAACCCATCCCGGTTTGCTTCCGCCCAGACAGAGAGACCTTTCGTCAACGCATCCACATCGGCGCGGAGCGGTGCAGCCTTGGCTTCGGCTGCTTCTTTCTCCTTTGCGATACAATCATTCAAAGCGGCTTCAATTCGCAGGATTTCACGGTTGCGCTCGCCGATGACCCGGATCGCGGCGGACGCCTCGTCGCGGGTGTGCGGCACCGGCTTGTTAATCCCGCACGTTTTAGTTTTGCTCGTTCTGGACATCGGAATTTTCCTTTTTTGAAAACACATTGAAAGCGGTTCGAAGCCCGAGCACGGCGCGTTCGAAATCGAGCCGTGCCGCTTGTTCGCGCTCCGTCAGCCGGGCTTTTTGCAGGGCCTCTTCAGCATCGAGAAACCGGCGCAGCGCGGGCAGAAGGCAATCCGTCCGGCGATTCGAGGCCAGGTTCAAAACCGTTGCAGCGAGAAGGTGCGTATCGTCGGCAGCAACGCTGTAGACATCGCGGCGGCCCTGGACGATATCGGCGGCAAGCGCGACCGGATCGCTGTCTGTATGCCGTCTCAGGAACCGGGCAGCCGCGTCCGTATCGAGCGTCTGTGCAGCAAGCGCGATCTGTTCCATTGCTTCGCAAAATGCCGGACAGGCCGCGATCCGCCGGGCGGCGCAGGCGACGCCATAGCGCACCGTCGCCGGGTCGCGCCCGCCGAGGACGCGACCGATATGCGAATACGAATGTCCGCTGCGCGATGAGAGATACATCGCCGCGTGGCGCGCCCGACTAATGCTCCGATCCGTGAATGGCCCGGAAATCTCACGGTATGTCATGCCGAAATAGGCTCCCGCACATTCGGCAATCATGCGCACCGTCATCATATCGAGACCTCCGAAACTGGAATCGGGCGCGCAACAATCGGGAACAGGATGACATTATGCGCCAGTCGGACGATGCTGCCGGCATGACGACGCTGGCGCTCTAGCGCCGCCTCCATATCCAGTTGCGCCTGGACGCAAGATTCCATCGCCTGAACCGGCTGGATCCAGCCCTCGATACAGGCACAGGTTTGCTGCACCGCCCTCGGGCTGAACTCCACGCCGTCCTGCTCAAATTTACGCAGGAACGTCACAAATTCCTGCAGCTGGTTCGAAACCCGCATCATGGCTCAACTCCAATCCCCGGTGCCGCGCGCCGCCCAGGCCTGCCGGACATCGTCGGCGGTCAGTGTGCTTCCCGGACGTGAGGCAACGAGAATGGCGGCATATCGCAAGGTTTCTGCAATCTGGCCGATAGCTCCCGGCTTATTACCTATCATCGTCAGCAGCTTACGAACGTCCGGATCGGTGAAATTCCAGGCATCAAGATAGGCCTTGATATCATCTGCTTGCGGCTTCAGGCGGCGCAGGCGTTTGCCGATGCGGCGATGGATCTGACCGCCGCCGTCGCCGACCGGCTGTTTCCCGAACCGGGAGTAGACGGCATCGTTGCCGAGTAGTGCGATACCCGTGCGGTATTCATCGTAAAAATGGCGCAGCTGGTTGACGGCTTCATCGGAAAGGTTCTGCGCCTCGTCGATGATAAGCAGCGTCTTTTTGCCGTTACGTTTGAGTTTTTCGCCGATTGCCATGACAACGCGCGACGGGCGGCGCTCATCGATCCAGAGGTTTTGAGCGATCTCCCAAAGCATACCCGTAGGCGACGATGTTTTTGGGTGCATCACAACACGATAGACATGCGGTCGCTGGCTGGCGACGTGCCTGGCAACCGTGGTTTTCCCCATGCCGGACCCGAGCGTCGCCACGACGATTGCGGGCGCGTTCTGCGCATATATCAGCATCGACAGCAATTCCTTAGCTGTCGGCGTTTCAACAAAGTCAGGCTCTTCAAACGCTGCCTGCGCGGCTTCCGTTTCCTCACCTTCGCTCATGCCGTCCAGCCAGCCCTTGAGCCTGGCGGTCCATGGTGGGTAAACCCCTTTTGAGGTACCGTAGTACCACGGATTGAAGGTTCCGGCCTTGACCCCAGCGGCGATAGCGACCTTGTTCATCGACCAGCCGGTTTCCTGCATTTTTTGCGCGACGGCGGCGCGCACCGCGTCATAATCGCGGCGTTCGTCGTCAGTCATTTTATAAAGCGTACTCGGCCCCTTGCCCTGGTCGTCAAAGGTGTCATGGGCCTCTTGTGCAACGTGATCGTTCATGATTTAATGTCCTTGTTCAGTATTTGACTTGGCGGCGGCTCTCACAGGCCGCCGTTTTTCTTTGGCCGGAAGAACACAATCCGGTCGTTCTCGAGCAACTCAACGCCACGCATAAACGCTTCCGCTCCATCGTCGGGGCGGGGTGTTTCGATAGGTCCGCCATTGGCGACCATCCGCACAATCTTTTTTTCCGGCAGAACCGGCGGTTCCTCGACACCTTGCGCTGCAAGGGCCGAGGCATAGGTTTCAATGGTCCAGGAGCCTTTGAGGCTTTCGGCATATTTCTTCTGCGCCGCCTGATAGCCCCTGCGTCCGCGCTCATGGGCGCGCCCCGCATCCGTGGTCATGAAGCCGGCGGCGTGCTGGCAATCGGCGAAGCAATGGAACGCCCCATCGAGCCGGTAGACGAACACGCCCG
>JAVBRX010000039.1:0-41550 GCA_031547465.1 Microvirga sp.
CGCTGCTCGCCACCAATACGTCGTCGATTTCGATCACCCGGCTCGCCGCTGCGACCGACCGGCCCGAACAGTTCATCGGCATTCACTTCATGAACCCGGTGCCGATCATGCAGCTCGTCGAACTGATCCGCGGCATCGCGACCAGCGCCGACACGTTCGAATCGGCGAAGGAGCTGATTTCGCTACTCGGCAAGACGATCACGGTATCGGAAGATTTCCCGGCTTTCATTGTCAACCGCGTTCTGCTGCCGATGATCAACGAGGCGATCTATACCCTGTATGAGGGCGTCGGTTCGGTCGAAGCCATTGACACGGCGATGCGGCTCGGGGCCAATCATCCGATGGGTCCGCTGCAACTGGCCGATTTTATTGGTCTCGACACCTGTCTGTCGATCATGCAGGTGCTGCATGACGGCCTCGCTGACACCAAATACCGGCCTTGCCCACTGCTGGTGAAATATGTCGAAGCCGGATGGCTCGGTCGCAAGGCGAAGCGCGGCTTCTACGATTATCGCGGAGAAAAGCCGGTGCCGACCCGGTAAAAACCCAGGCCATATTCCGACACTTGCAGGTTTCGCAATGACAACGCCCACGGCAGGCTCCAGCCGTGGGCGTTGTCTTTTCAGGTTCGGGCGAATTCACCGTGCTTCATCTCGATGACGATGAAATGGGCGTGATCATTCTTCGCCTTGAAGGTCAACCGGGCCGGGCCGACGACCTCAATGGAATCGCGCAATCCAAGTTCCGGCAGATCCTTGATCGTGACCGCGCCCTCGAAATTGTTGATGTAAGCCTGCCGCCCGGCTTTCAGTTCGAAGGTCACCTCCGCTTCGGGATTCGTCAGTTCGCTGACGTAGAAATTGACGTCCTGATTGAGAAGTAACGGCGCATCGTCATTATTTTGCAGGCTGCCGACGATGTGTGCCAGCTTGTTCCTGCGGTCGTCCTCGGTGAATTTGTGGCTGCCGTAGCGCACCGGCAGGCTGCGGGCCGGGGGCAAAATCCAGATTTGCAGGAAATGGCACCATTCGTCGTGCCTGTTCTGTTCGGAATGCCAGATTCCGGTTCCCGCCGTCACCGCCTGCACATGGCCACGGCCAAGCACTTCCTCCTGCTGGGTGGCGTTGTCCCAATGGGTTATGCGACCGCTGATAAGGTAGCTGACGATCTCGACATCGCGATGCGGGTGGCGGTCGAAGCCGTTGTTCGGTTTGACGTTGTCGTCGTTGAACACCCGTAATGCGCCAAAATTCATGTTGTCCGGGTCATGATAATCCGCGAACGAGAAATGAAAATAGGTGTTGGCCGGATGATGGCCGTTGGCGGGAAGGTAGTGAAGCGAGTCTGCGCTTTTCTTGCGATAGTGGATGGGCATGGATCCTCCGTCACCGTTTTGACCGCCGCTCGTTGGCGGCTGCCGTCTCGACATCGTGATGACGGGCATTTAGAGCGCCTAACAAAACCGAAAATGATGCCTGGTTATGGACAGGAAACTCCTCGCCGATGATTTGTGGGCAGAGATTGCCCCGCTTTTCCACCTTCGCGGATTTATCCCCGCGGCGGTCGCCCCAGTGTTGGTGCACGGGGGCGCTGACTGGTATTTTGTTTGTCCTCTACACTGGCACGGCATGGGAGCATCTGCCCTATGAGGTTGCCTGGTGCTCTGGCATGATGTATTGGCGTCGTTTGCGGCTCTGGCAGGAATTGGTCTGTGGGACCGTCTGCACCAGCATCTGTTGCAGCGTCTGCATCTGATGGGCCGGATCGACTGGACGCGGGCCAGTGTTGGTTCCTCATCGGTTGCGGCAAAGAGGGGACGACACGATCGGCCCGAACCCCACGGATCGTGGCCGGATGGGCACAAAACGCCATATCGTGGTCGAACGAAACGGCCTGCCGCTTGCCATTACCCTGACCGGGGCCAATCGCCATGACAGCATGGAACTGATCCCTGTCATCGACGCCATCCCGCCGCTACGCGGAAAACGGGGACGGCCTCGCAAACGTCCAGAGAAAGCTCATGTCGACAAGGCATATGACTTCCCGCGCTGCCGTAAGGACCTGCGCAAACGCAGCATCACCCCACGCATTGCACGGCATGGGGTCGAAGACAGTTCAAAGCTCGGAAAACACAGATGGGTTGTCGAGCGAGCTCTCGCATGGTTCAACCGCTTTCGACGCCTGACAATCCGATACGAAC
The DNA here is from genome assembly GCA_031547465.1 of Microvirga sp. GTDB lineage: Bacteria > Pseudomonadota > Alphaproteobacteria > Rhizobiales > Beijerinckiaceae > Hohaiivirga. The sequence goes on from JAVBRX010000039.1 coordinate 2,201, forward strand.
GACACGCAGATCTCTACAGAGCCTTCCTCCTCATCGTCGCAGTAATCATATGCTTCAACGCTCTCAGAAGGTTTTGTTAAGTGCTCTTAATGCCCCTTCGATCAGGGACTGGCGGGTATCGGCTCCCTGCGGGCAGCCCTGTGCCAGCCAGGATGTGTGAGCCGCCTGCACGAGGGCACCGATCCGCTTGCCGGGAGGGATGCCATGCGCCAGAAAATCCTCACCGCGCACCGGAAAAACCGGGATTGCTGTTTTCCCGGCAAGGATGCGCTCGAAGTACTGTGCTCCCTCCTCCGTCATGAGAATATGCTGTTCGCCGTCGAGGGCGGCGACGGCGTCGGTGAGGCCGGAGCGAGCCGGGTCGTCGTGCGCTTCCGCCACGAACAGGCGGTTGATATCGGCAACGACAAGAGGGCGGTTCAAGGCTTCAAGGCGAAGGATGCTGCGGGTGAAGGCGCCGAGCCGCCTGTTCTCGGCGTTCGACAGCCGCAGACGTCCGCCGAGACGCTCCGCATCCTCTTCGATCCGCACGGCCAGCGCCGCCAGCCGTCGTGTCGCATCCGGCGGAAATTGGCGGGCCGCTTCCCAGGCGATGGTTCGGCCAAAGCGCCCGAGATCGGCAACGCTACCCGTTAGCAGTGTGAGCAGGCCGGTTTCGGCAAGCGTCTGCACCATGGCGGCGGCGTTGCGGGTGATAAGGAGTTTCGACAGTTCGGCATGAATACGCTCCGCGGACAGGATGGACAGCCCCTCGCGCTCGCGGATCGAAGCGGCAAGCCCATCGTCGTCGAGGCTGTCGGCATAGCTGCCTGAGAAGCGGAAGAACCGCAAAATCCGTAAGTAATCCTCGCGGATACGTACGGAGGCATCGCCGATGAAGCATACGCGGCTTGCTGCAAGGTCGTCGAGGCCGTTGCAGTAATCGTGAATCTCTCCACCGGCATCAAGCGACAGCGCGTTGATGGTGAAATCCCGGCGTCGCGCATCGGCAGCAAAATCGCGTCCGAAACGGACAACGGCATGGCGTCCGTCAGTCTCCGCATCCTCGCGAAGCGTCGTGATCTCGAACGGCTCCTTCCCGACGACCAGAGTAACGGTGCCATGGGCGAGACCGGTCGGGATCGCCTTCACGCCGGCCCCGGCAGCCAGTGCCAGAACCTCCTGCGGGAGGAGTGTCGTCGCCATGTCGATATCGGCAGCGGGTTTGCCGATGAGGACATTGCGCACCGCACCGCCGACGATGCGCGTTTCCGCGCTCTTGCCGTTGAGCAGGGCGAGAACCTGAGCGGTTTTCGGGTCGTGGACGAGCCTGCGGGCGGCATCCCGGTCGATGATGCGGTTCATTTAAAATGGCCGGGGACGATTCTCCCGTCCTCCATATGCGGCGGCTCATAACCGCCGCGATGTTGCTCGCGGGTTACGCCGAACAGCACCAGTCCGGCGATGACGCAGGCGAGGCCGGAAATGACGAGCCAGCCGATTTTTCCTTCCCAGGCATCGTACCGCGCCGGATTGCGGTTGCGGATCGCCAGAAACAGGAAAAACAGCGCGAAAGGAAGCAGAAACAGGATGGCTTCGCCGATGATTGCCCGGATCATGATTCGTTAAATCGCTCGTACAGGTTGCGGAGGATGCCTGCCGTCACCCCCCAGATATATCGCGATTTGAAGGGTATTGCGTAAAAATAGCGTGTCCGTCCAAACCATTCGCGCGAATGCAGTTCATAGCGGTCGCCGTCGAGGAAGACGCGCAGAGGCACCTCGAACGTTTCCGATACTTCGAGCGGATTGAGCGTCAGCAATGGGTTGTCCTCTACAAGGGCGACAACCGGGGTGACGAGATAATTCGAGCCGGAAAGATATGCGTCGAGATAACCGATGGGGCGCACCAGAGCCGGGGAGAGGCCGATTTCCTCCTCCGCTTCCCGCAAGGCGGCATCGCGCGGCGTTTCGTTAGCATCGATGCGCCCGCCCGGAAGTGCTACCTGGCCGGAATGTTCGCGTAACCCGGCAGCCCGTGCTGTGAGGAGCAGTGTCGGCTCTGTTCGGCAGATCACCGGTACAAGCACTGCGGCGGGTTTCGGTGGTCCCGAAACGAAGGTGCGGGGTCCGTCCGGGTTAAGGCGATAATCGCCGCGCGGATTGGCGAGCACGTCCTCCGGGCCGGGAGGGGACGCCCGCAATGTCTTCGTCGCCCGGGCGATAAAATTCCGCAAAAAGATCGGATCGGTCATCCCGTCTTCATACCGGTTTTCAGGACAGGCTGCAAAATCGCCCTATTCTTTACGGTTCTTGTCATCTTATTGCCGTGAAAGGATTGATTTTATGGGCCGAGAGGGTGCCCGCGAGGCTGGTAGCCAGCTCACAATAAGCCATTGATCTGGTGGAACGACTGGTCGAAACAGAAGGGAACCATCTGTTTCGATCATATCTCCAGGGGAGCGGAACGGAAAAAGCCGAAGACTGGAACCATTGCTCGCACCTCTGCTTTCTTGTGCGGTGTACGGGCGATGGTTTTGAAAGGCAGCCGTGCAAAAATCGCAGGATAGCAACGGATGGATGACCGTTTTTCAACCTTGAGGCAGAAAATGTTCTGGGGTTACGCGAAAGAATGCGGTCTGACGATTGATTTCAGTTCCGGCATGATGCTCTAACACCGGCCAGATGGCCCTTCTTGAGGAGTAAGCGAATGACGGCGGATCTCGCCTTGGCGCCAGCGGACGATCAGATTGTCAGGATTGCAGAAGCAGCGGTGCAATCTATCGGTTGCGCCCGTGCTGCTGTACAGAGCGTCATCTATGGACAGGACAAGGTGGTCGATCTTGCCCTGATCACAATTCTGGCGGGTGGTCACGGATTGCTGATCGGCGTGCCAGGGCTGGCGAAGACCAAGCTGGTGGATACGCTCGGCATCGTCCTCGGTCTCGATGCACGGCGTATCCAGTTCACGCCTGACCTGATGCCGTCTGACATTCTCGGTTCCGAAGTGCTTGACGAGGACCAGTCCGGGAGGCGCTCGTTCCGCTTCGTCCAGGGGCCGGTGTTCACGCAGTTGCTGATGGCGGATGAGATCAACCGCGCCAGCCCGCGTACGCAATCGGCTCTGTTGCAGGCGATGCAGGAGCATCATATCTCCGTCGGCGGCATCCGTCACGATCTGCCTCGCCCGTTCCACGTTCTGGCGACGCAGAATCCGATCGAGCAGGAAGGCACCTATCCCCTGCCGGAGGCGCAACTCGACCGGTTCCTGTTGCAGATCGACGTCGATTATCCGGACCGCGATGCGGAACGTACGATCTTGACCGAAACTACCGGCGTGACGGAAACGAAACCGCAACCGGTTCTCGATGCCGCGGCGTTGCGTGAAGCCCAGATGCTGGTGCGCCGTTTGCCGGTCGGCAACAAGGTGATCGAAACCATCCTCGATATCGTTCGCTCTGCAAGGCCGGGCGATGCCACCGATGACGTCACCGGCAAGCTTCTTTGGGGGCCGGGGCCGCGTGCGGGCCAGGCGCTGATTCTGGCGGCTCGAGCGCGGGCGCTGATCCAGGGACGGGTCGCGCCGTCGATTGATGATGTGTTCGCCCTGGCCGCGCCGGTGCTGAAGCATCGTCTCGCCCTCAATTTTGCCGCCCGTGCCGAGGGCGACACCGTTACTTCCGTGGTCGGACGCCTGCTGGCGCGGTTCGAGAGGTAATGTTTTCATGGTCAAGGCCGCACTCCTGCCCCGCGAGTCGGCCCGTCCGGGGCCTGACGCAAAGAAGGCAGCCCTCGATCTGGCGGGGCGGATGCCGGAGTTGATCCTGGAATCGCGTCGGGTTGCGGCGACGCTGACGCATGGCCTGCATGGCCGCCGCCGCGCCGGACACGGCGAAAGCTTCTGGCAGTTCAGGCCGTTCATCGCCGGAGAGGCGGCAAGCCGTATCGATTGGCGGCGCTCGGCCCGAGACGAGCGGCTTTACGTGCGCGAGCGCGAATGGGAGGCCGCGCATACGATCTGGTTCTGGATCGACCGCTCGGCTTCGATGCGCTACAGCTCCGATCTGGCGTTGGTGTCGAAAATCGACCGCGCCCTGATTCTGGGGTTGGCGCTTGCCGATGTGTTCGTCGATGCCGGGGAGCGGGCGGGACTGATCGGCCTTCTGCCCGCAAGTGCTGACCGCCGCATCGTCGAGAAGTTCGCCCAGGCTCTTTGCCTCAATGCCACCGGCCTCGACATCGGGTTGCCCCCGGCTATGCCGGTTTCGGCGCAGAGCGAAGTGGTGCTGGCAAGCGATTTTCTTTCACCGCTGGACGATATTCGCCAAACGGCCCGGACCATTGCCGCTCAGGGTGCGCGTGGGCATATGCTGATGTTCATCGATCCGGTGGAGGAAACCTTCCCGTTTTCCGGGCAGACAGTTCTCGCCGAGCCGGAGAGCGGTTTCAGTCTGCGGGTCGGCGATGCTGCCGCCTGGGGCGAGCTTTATCGCAACCGGTTCCTGAAACACTGTGACGGGTTGAACGACATTGCCCGCTCCCTGGGGTGGACGATGACGATTCACCATACGGATCGCCCGGCTAGCGAACCGGCATTGCGGCTTCTTGCCCTGATCGGCGCGGAGCGGCGGCGCAGCAAGGACGAGGTCTGAAATGGTGGGGTTGCCGCTGACATTCGCTGCGCCGCTGGCGCTGGCAATTCTAGCGGCCCTGCCGCTCCTATGGTTGCTGCTGCGTCTTACGCCGCCGCCGCCGCGCCGGATCGATTTTCCGCCGCTGAAGATCGCCGCCGATCTCATGCCCCATTCGGAAACCCCGGTGCGCACGCCGTGGTGGCTGCTTCTATTGCGCCTGCTGCTTGTTTCCATGCTGATTTTTGCCGCCGCCGGGCCGGTCTGGAACGCCAAACCTGTCGCATCGACGGGCGGCCCACTGCTGTTGCTGGTCGACAATGGCGCGACCGCCGCGCACGATTGGGGCCGGATGCAGGACATCGCCCGGGCGCGGATTGAGGAAGCCGGACGCGCCAACCGCAGCGTTGCCCTGGTGGCGCTCGCCGACCCGCAGCAGGATTTCGCACCCATGACGCCCGTCGAGGTGTTGGAACGGGTACAATCCATGGCTCCTGTCCCGCATCTTGCCGACCGCGCCGCCGTTGGTCCGGCGCTCGCCAAATTCCTGGCGGCGGAGACGAATGCGGAAATCGTCTGGATCAGCGACGGGGTGACGGGGCGTGACGGGCAGGTCTTCGCACGGGATCTCGCCGGTTTTGTGGGCGGACGCAATGTCACCGTCTATAAGCATGATCGCGCCGCTCCCCTGGCAATCAGTTCGTTCGATGACGATGCGGCGGCGATGGCGGTTCAGGTTGTACGAGCCGAAGCCAACGGACGCAATTCAGGCTCCGTGCTCGCCATCGACGCCAAGGGAGCCGTGCTTGCCGATGCGCCGTTCTCCTTCGCCGTCAGCGGCGGGACGAATACGCTTGTCGCCCGCGCCCAGTTTTCTCTGCCGCTGGAACTGCGCAACGCCATCGCCCGCTTCGAGATTGCCAACGAGCATTCGGCGGCGGCAGTGTACCTCGTCGACGGTCATGGCAAACGCCAGCGGACCGGCATCGTCACCGGCGATGCGCCGGATCAGGCGCAACCGCTGCTGACACAGGTCTATTATATCGAACGGGCGCTGTCGCCGTACACGGAACTGCGCGTCGTCCGGGGCGCGACCGCCGATGCGGTGCGGCAATTGCTGGAAGCCAACGTGTCGGTGCTTTTCCTCGCCGATATCGGCGCGCTGGATGAAACCACCCGACTGAAGCTGGCCGAGTTCGTTGAGTCTGGCGGAATGCTGGTGCGGTTTTCCGGCCCGCGCATGGCAGCAGGTAATGACGACCTCGTACCGGTGCGTCTGCGGCGCGGCGGACGGATGCTCGGTGGCGTTCTGTCGTGGGATGCGCCGAAAACCTTGGCGCCGTTCAGTGCCGAAAGCCCGTTTCATGATCTTGTTCCGCCGGGCGAACTGACCGTCACCCGTCAGATTCTTGCCGAGCCGGATGCGGAGCTTACCGCCAGAACATGGGCGGCTTTGTCGGACGGCACGCCGATCGTCACCGCCGTGAAACGCGGCAAAGGGCGGATCGTGCTGTTTCATGTCACCGCCGATCCGCGCTGGTCGAATCTGCCGCTGACCGGTCTGTTCGTCGATATGCTGAAACAAGTCGTGTCCATGTCGGGCAAGATGACCGAGACGGAAGTATCGCAGCCCGGTGCCAATGCCATGCTGCCGCCGCGCCTTGCCCTCGACGGGTTCGGTATCCTCGCTCCGCCGCCGTCTTGGGCGAGCGGCATCCCTGGCGATTATCGTCAACCGGCGGATAGGCAGCATCCAGCCGGGTTTTACGGAACCGCCGAAATGGAAACCGCCGTGAACGTGCTGACGCCGGAAACCGTACTGCAACCGCTCGATTTCTCGCCGCTCAGAGCAGACATCGTCACCGAATCGCTTTCCGCTGGCGTCGATCTGCGAGCTGCTTTGCTGATTGCCGCCCTGCTGCTGTTCCTGGCCGATCTGGCGATCTCTCTATTCCTTGGCGGCCATTGGCGCGCTTTCGGTCTTAAGGGCGGGGTGCTGCAAAAATTTAAAAACCGCTCTGCCGTTTGGGGAATGCTGACGGTGCTCATTGCCGGTTTTCTGCTGAACGGATTTCCGGGCGATGCAGCAGCGCAAGAGGTTCCACCCTCGCCGCCAGTGGCGAAAAATGCTGCGGCACTGCCGCCGGTCAAGCCGGGTAGCTATGGCCCGGCGCTCACCGCTCGGCTCGCCTATGTCAAAACCGGCAACCGCCGGATCGATGACACCAGCCGGGCCGGATTGAGTGGCCTGAGCCAGCAACTGAGCCTGCGCACCTCATTCGATCCGGCAGAGCCGAACGGGGTCGACCCGGCAACTGACGAACTCGATTTCTATCCGCTGCTCTACTGGCCTATCGACGCTGCTGCGGCGCTACCGGGTGAGGTCGCCCTGCGCAAGCTCGATGCCTTCCTCAAAAATGGCGGTACCATCGTTTTCGATACCCGTGACGCCCTGAATGATAACGGCAGCGGCATGACGCCGGAAGCGCAGTATCTGAAGCGGTTGCTCGCGGCGATGGATGTCCCCGGCATGGAGCCGGTGCCTCCCGACCATGTATTGACTAAATCGTTCTATCTCCTGAACAATTTTCAGGGGCGTTATGTCACGGGCCGAACCTTTGTCGAGGCATTGCCGCCGAAATCGGAAGAGGCCGATACCAAGGGACCGGTGCGGGGTGGGGACGGCGTGTCGCCGGTTATCATTCTCTCGAACGATCTCGCCGCAGCCTGGGCTGTCGACGAGGAAGGAGTGCCGCTCTATCCGGTACTCGGTGCCGACCGCCGCCAGCGCGAATATGCCTTTCGCGCCGGCATCAACATTGTCATGTATGTCCTGACCGGCAATTATAAATCCGATCAGGTCCATGTGCCTGCCCTGCTGGAGCGCCTCGGCCAGTAAGGTAATCCGGCCCGATCAAAGGCCAATAAAAGGAACGGACGCGCTTGTACTCGATCGGTTTCCTGCCCCTCATTCCGACGCCGTGGCTCTGGGCGCTGACGGTGCTGGCCGCTTTGGCACTCGTTCCGGCTGTCGTTATGCGCGGAAAAGGGGCTATTGGCCGGGCGCTTGCGCTTGCGACAATCGTGCTGGCATTGTGGAATCCATCGCTCAATGAGGAACAGCGCGATCCGGTCGGCGGCATCGTCGCCATCGTCATTGACCGCACTGCTTCGCAATCCCTGGGCGACCGCCCGGGCATGACAGATACCGTCCGGGTGGAACTGGAAAAAAAGATCAAGGAATTCGGCGGAATCGAGACCCGTTTTATCGATGTTTCCGACAGTGCAGGCGATGAAGGCACGCTGCTGTTTACAGCCTTGGCAAACGGCCTTGCCGATATTCCGCCGCACCGTCTCGCCGGGGTGATCGCCGTTACCGACGGGGTGACGCACGACCTTCCCGGTGCCGTCAAGGCGCTTGGTGTTTCCGCGCCATTGCATGTGCTTGTCACCGGGCGACCGGACGAGCGCGACCGGCAGATTCATCTGATTGCCGCGCCGCGTTTCGTGCTGGTCGGCAAGGACCAGATGGTGCGGGCGGAAATTCGCGAGCGTAACGGCACCGGTTCTGCAATCCTTTCAGTGCGCCGCGACGGTGAAACGATCCTTCGCCGCGCCGTGCCGACCAATACGCCATTTTCGGTCGATATCCGCGTCGAACATGCAGGGCCTAATCTCGTCGAGCTTGAGGTCGAAGCACTGGTCGGGGAACTGACGCTTGCCAACAATCTGGCCGTGATTCCAGTCGAAGGCGTGCGCGAAAAGTTGCGCGTGCTGCTGGTGTCCGGCGCGCCCCATCCGGGGGAGCGCACCTGGCGCAACCTGCTGAAATCGGATCCGAGCGTCGATCTCGTACATTTCACGATCCTCAGGCCGCCGACCAAGCTGGATACGACGCCAGTGAACGAGTTGTCGTTGATAGCATTTCCGACGCGGGAACTGTTTCAGGAGAAGATCAAGGATTTCGACCTCATCATCTTCGATCGTTATGACGACCAGAGCATCCTGCCACCGCCCTATTTCGACAATATCGTCCGTTACGTGCGCGAGGGCGGCGCGGTGCTGACCGCTGCCGGGCCGGAATTTTCCGGCCCGGCGAGCCTTGCCGCTACGGGTCTGGCGGAGATCATTCCCGGAGTGCCGGATGGAACAGTGATTGAAACCCCCTTCAAGGCGACGCTGACCGAGCGGGGTCGCCGCCACCCGGTGACGCGCGGTCTTCCCGGATCGGAAACGACACCGCCCGCCTGGGGCGAATGGCTGCGGATCGTCAGTGCGAAAGTGCCGCCGAATACGACGCTTCTGTCCGGAGCGCAGGACAAGCCGCTTCTGATGTTGCAACAGGTGGAGAAAGGCCGGGTTGCGCTGTTCCTGTCGGATCACCCTTGGCTGTGGGCGCGCGGCTATCGCGGCGGTGGGCCGCATCAGGATCTATTGCGCCGCGTGTCGCACTGGCTGATGAAGGAGCCTGCCTTGGAGGAAGAGGCCGTGCGCGCCACCGCTACGGGGCGGACGATCCGCATCGAGCGGCAAAGCATGAGCGACGAGCCGCCAGTCACGATCATCACCGCACCGAGCGGCGTCACTACGGCGCTGCAACTGGCGCGCAGACAGCCGGGATTGTTTGTCGTCGAGTTCCAGGCTGGTGAAAATGGCCTGCACAAGGTGCAGAGTGGTCCACTGACGGCCTTCACCAGCATAGGCCCGGCAAATCCGCGCGAACTGATCGATGTTTTCTCCGATACGGAAGCGATGCGTGGCCTTGCCGAGGCGACGGGCGGTTCGATCCGCCGGCTTGCGGGACCGGGAGACAGGGCGGCGAATGTGCCAGCCATCAGAATGGTGGCAAGCGGTGTCCGGGCGAGCGGGTCGGACTGGATCGGCCTGCGCCGTACCGAGGTTACGTCACTGCGTGGCGTGCGGTTCTTCCCGCTCGGTCTTGGCCTTTTCGCTGCCGCATTGCTGCTTGCTTTTGCCGCCTTCGCCTGGATGCAGGAGGGCTGGCGGAGAAACGGCTGATGTCGCAAAAGGCGTCATCTCCTGAATGGCGGAGCGGGACCTTTGACTGGATTTGAAATCGGCAAGCAACATATTTGATGACATATTAGGGCTTGCCGATGCGACAATATCTGATATCCCTGTGAATTGAGTCTCTTTCCTAGCATGGCAAGGCATAGCGGAATATCGATGCAAAATTAGCGCCCGTTACAAGAAGTCCTCGGTCGATCAAGAAAGCATTGTGAAACCAAAGGAATGAGAGCAATTTGAATTTCTGTCAAAATGCAGACTGCTCCGACGAGGATCCCCCATCCTTCTGTAAAGGCGCACACATGAAGCGTAAGGGAAACCGGTTATTTGCAACAGGATCTGAGAATGTTGGCTCATAAACGCGCAATAACGGAGGGGACCATCCCTACGGATGCCCTGCTCAATGCCGTTCTCGACCATGCCATCGCCATTCTCGATCCAGACGGGATCGTCACGCACTGGAACGAGGGGGCGCAACGGATCCATCAATATGCGCCCGAGGAAATCATCGGCAAGCATTTCTCGATGCTTTATGCAGAAACGGAGCGCGCGGCAGGCGATCCGGAGCAGGCGCTGACGGAGGCTCTCGCCAACACACGTTATATCCGCGAGGGCTGGCGGATACGCAAGGATGCCAGTCGGTTCTGGGCCAATGTCATCATCGAAGCGGTTCGCGCCGAGGATGGAATCCTGCTCGGTTTCGTCAAGACCGTGCGGGATGAAACCGAGCGCCGTCGCTCCGAAGAGGCGCTGCAAAGGACTACGGCGGCGCTGATGCAGGCGCAGAAGATGGAGGCTGTCGGGCAACTGACGGGCGGCGTCGCGCACGATTTCAATAATCTTCTGACGGTGATCGTCAACAGCCTGGATTTTCTTTCCCGCTCGGTGACGGAGACGCGACAGGTGCGGTTGGTGGATATCGCCCAGCAGGCGGCCTCGCGCGGTGCAAGATTGACGCAGCAATTGCTCGCCTTTTCCCGCCGCCAGCCACTGCGCCCCGATGTCTGCAACCTCAACGATGTTGTCACCGGCTTCGAAACCGTATTACGGCGTGCCTGCGGCGAGACCATCGACGTGACGATTCGGCTCACTGATGGATTGAAGCCGGTAGAAATCGACATTCCGCAATTCGAGGCGGCGCTCCTCAACCTTGCCGTTAATGCCCGTGACGCCATGCCGTCCGGTGGGCGGCTGACCATCACCTCCGACCGGATAGTGATTCGCCAGGGAGACAAAGCTGTCATCGAATTGGCAGGGCAATGCGCTTTGGAGAAGTGCCCGCTTTACGGGCAAAAGAGCAGAATCCGGCAATCGGGCGGCGTTGGGCTGGCGGAGACCAAATCCGGATGCGCCCTGGCCGATCTACCCGAGGGGGAATATGTTTTCATCGCGGTGATGGATACCGGCGAAGGCATGTCGGCATCCGTGCTGGAGCGCGTGTTCGATCCGTTCTTCACCACGAAGGAGGTTGGGAAGGGAACCGGCCTCGGCCTGAGTCAAGTCTATGGTTTCGTCACCCAGTCGGGCGGGCATATCTCTATCGATAGCGCGAAGGGAGACGGCACCGCTGTCTGGATTTACCTGCCGACGACCGACCATGAGCCGCGTCGTTCCGCGGGCGATCCGGAGAACCGGTTCGTCCACCGCACCGGTGGTATGGTGCTGATCGTCGAGGACGAGGCCGGAGTGCGCGATATCGCGGCACAATTGTTCTCGGATATGGGGTTCACGACACTGATGATGGGAGACGGGCCGAGCGCTCTCGAAATTCTGCGCAGCAACCGGGAGATCGAACTTCTGTTTTCTGATATCGTCATGCCCGGAGGGATGACTGGTCTGGAACTGGCGCAGCAGGCGCGGGCATTGCGCCCGGATTTGAAGGTTGTTCTTGCCTCCGGCTATCCGATGAAGACGCTGCTGGCCGACAATACCGATGATAATATCGTCTTTGTCAAGAAACCGTATCGGATCGCCGATCTGTTGAAAGTGCTTCAATTCCTGGGATAAAAGGCTGTGCAGGCCGCTGGTTGATAAAGCGAAAGGGATTACGGGCTGGGTTGCGGCGCTGCGGTGGGCCTGTGCGCTTTCTGCTTCTGAGCTTCAGCAGCAATGGAATCGGGTTCGGTAGTAGGGGCTATGGCTTGTGCCCGTTCGGTGAGGTTACCGCGTGTCTTCGGATCGACGACCGCAATCGGTGCGGAGATAGCTAGCGTTGCTGCATGGCTGAGGGAGGATGTCGCTCCGGTAACGAACAGGCCGATGTTATCGCCAAGTCCGGCCCCCCGAGCGGCAATGCTTTGCCCCGATGCCAGACGGGCGCCGATCATCTGCACGACTTCCGGTGATTCCGCAAATTTTGAATGGTGCAACCTGTCGCCGGCTTGAAGGGCGGTGAGATCGAACACGTCGATCTTCTCCTTGGCGAGGGCCGAAGCATAAGGTTCGACGGCGGCGTTGATCGCGCCAAGCCGGTTGGCGCTGCCCCAGACTCTGGTCGAGAATTTCAGCGCTACATCGTCTTGTGACGTGAACAAGGTAATCTTCGGTTTTTTGTCGCCGAACCCGCGGATCAGCACCCGCGCAACATCAAGATCGACATCCGGCGAAGCGAGCATGAGATTCTTGATCTTCGGTGCTATTGAGCCGTTGCGCACGGTCATTTGCCGTAGCGATTCCAGCGTCACGAAGTTACCCATCGAATGCGCAAGAACGGCAATTTCCTTGACTGCCGGATCACGGGCGAGATCCTGAAGTAGCTCCTCCAGACCGTCGCGCGAATAAACCGCGCTTTCCCGGTCATACGGATAGGCAAGCAGTTCTCCTTTCGATGGCCAGGTAAAGAGGATCGGGGCGGCTTTTGCTTTCGAATCGTGGGTTATCTGCGCAAACCGGTAAACGGCATCTTCGAACGTGGTGTTGTAGCCGTGGACGAATACCAGAACCTGCCCGGTTTTGCGCTGCCGCATCATGCGATGCAGGGTCCCAAAAAATCCGGAACGATCTATCGTTTTCGCTCGCGTCGTTACGAATTCGGTTGCCGGATCGCCTTTCTGGCTCGACGGCCATTCCACTTCTCCGGCCTGGTGGCTTTTTGGAATGGAGATGCCGATATCCGCATAACCAGTCTTGAGATTGCGACCGCCGGTGAACATAATGCTCTCGTCTGCTGTGCTGGACCTGGTTGTTGCCACCAGCAGCGAAACGACATTTGCCGGATCGACCGGCTCCGGCACGGGTTGCATGATTCCGGTGGCACGTCCGGCGCAACCGGATAATCCGCTGCCGATCAGCGTTGCTACCAACATTATGGAGATTGTCCGTTGTACGCTACGCATTATTCCTCACATCTTACCCAAGGTACTTTATCGCATGGGGAAGCTTGTGGGCCAAGGACGGAGGGGCTTATCCCCCTTTATAATCCCCGCTGATTTTATCGTTCCGGACGTGGTCTGATGTCGCCGTGCGCCTTGGTCATGGCTTCTTCCGCCAATTCTAGGAACAGAAAACGCTCCGGATTGACCGGACCCGGCAGGCCCACCTGTCCCGGCGGCACTTTTTTGAAGCCGAACCGGGTATAATACGGTTCATCGCCGACCAGAAACACCAGCGAATGCCCATGCGTTTTTGCGGCGGCGAGTGATTTTTTCATCAGGGCCGCACCGATGCCGCGATTCTCGAAGGCAGGCTCCACTGTCAAAGGGCCAAGCATCAGCGCCGGTTCGTTGCCGGCATAAATCGGCGTCATCCGTACCGAACCGACGAGCAATGTGCCGACCATCGCCGTGAACGACAGGGTCTGTACATGCGGCGCACCTTCCCGCAGCCGCGAGGCGGTACGAGCGAAACGTCCCGGTCCGAACGCCCGCTCGTGCAGACGTTCGATCGCTTCGGAATCGACCGGGGCTTCAAGGCGGAGATCGATAGACAGGACAGCCATGGCGAATCCAGATGCTTCGATGGGATGGTAATATGAATCGTTCGCCGTGTCCGGATGCTGAACCTGTCAAAAACAGGCATTCCAAGCCTCAAGTCACAGGCGGCGACGATGCTCCGGGCATAGCAGCCTCGTTCCGGCGATGCAAACGCCGTTTCCATGACAATGCGGGGCTACCATTCGGTAGCGACAGGGATTTCTCCGGCAACTTCCTTCAACCTGCGCCGGGTTGCCTTCGTGGCATCATGGGGAAGGGCGGGAATCGGAAAGAAACCGGCTTCGGCAATCTCCCGGTCGGGCTGTTTCGGTTCGATGACACGAAAGGAACGCACCACATAAACGATGACATGATCGCGTTTTGATACGGCCTGGTTGAAGAATACCCCATGCAGTCGGAAATCCTGGGCAGCGGCTTCGATGCGCGCCTCTTCGCGCAACTCGCGGATCAGGGCGTCGAGTCCGGTTTCGCCTGGTTCGACCCCGCCGCCGGGTAGATACCAGCCGGGTGTGTATGTATGCCGAACCAGACAGACCCGATCATGCGTATCGAGTACGATGGCGCGCACGCCGAGCGTCATGCCGCGCGAAAAGCGCCAGTATGAATGCAGTCCCCTGCGCACCAGCCTGTGCGCGAAAGAAAACCGTGCCGGACCATCGTCCCGCAGTGCGATATCTTTTTCCCCGTTTGCCAACGGCATTCCGTCACGCCCCCGCGCGTCCGCATGGACGCTGCTCTTTGCCCGTTGTAATGCAATTGTTGCAAGAAGCCCATAACCGGCTTCAGGATTACGGTTACCGGTTTTTCCCTTGGCGACACACGTTTCACCCTCTGGGCTGCCTTTTCGCATCGCGCATCTGAGCGATCCGCATCTTTCGCCTCTGCCGCCCGTCAAGGCGACGGATCTGCTGAGCAAGCGGTTGACGGGCTGGATCAACTGGCTGCGCGGACGTGGTGCGGTGCATGACAAAACGACGCTCGAAATGCTTGTCGCCGATATTCATGCGCAGAAACCGGATCACATCGTCTGTTCGGGGGATCTGTGTAATCTTGGCCTCCCGGCGGAATGGCCGCTGGCCCGCCGGTTCCTCGATAGCCTCGGTTCTCCGCAGGCGGTCAGTTTCGTGCCGGGTAATCACGATGCTTATCTCGCTGTGTCGCTTCCCGGATTATTGGACGCCGTGCGCCCGTATTACACCGGTGATGACGGCATGGCCGGATTTCCCTATGTGCGGCGACGCGGCCCGGTAGCGATTGTCGGCCTGTCCTCCGCCGTAGCCACGCCGCCGTTTTTTGCCACCGGCACGCTCGGGTCGGTGCAGTTGCGGGCTGTAGAGAGCATCTTGAGTGCCTTGAAGGGTGAGAGCCTGTGTCGGATCGTGGTGATTCATCACCCTCCCCATGCCGCAGGCACAAAGAAACGGCGCGCGCTCACCGATGCCGCGGATCTGGAGGCCGTGCTGGAGCGGGCAGGGGCCGAATTGGTGCTGTTCGGACACAATCACCGGAGGATTCTCGACTGGTTGCCGGGTCGGGATCATGCCTCCCCGCCGGTTCCCCTGCTGGGTGTATCCTCCGCCTCCGCCATTGACGGAAGGCCAGGACGCGGAGCGGCCTATCATCTTCTGAGCATCTGGAAAGAGGACGGCTTTTTCCGCATTGAGAGCGAAACGCGCAACCCTGCGGGCGAGGGGGTGACGGACAGGCTCGACTGGAAGAGTTGAGAGGTAAAACGACGAACGGAACCGGAAATCTGTGTTGTATCACAAGGATGGCGAAGCGCCCGGAACTCCGTTAAAGATGAATGCTCCAGCATTGGAGGCGTTCCATGACATTCGTTATTCCCACTCCTCACCCCGTGACGATTCCTGTTCTGAGAGCGCAGTCGCGGTTTCCGGTTCGCCGTGTTTATTGCGTCGGGCGCAATTACGCCGAACATGCGCGTGAGATGGGACACGATCCTGATCGTGAACCGCCCTTCTTCTTCATGAAGCCGGCGGATGCCGTGCTTGCCGTATCGGCAGGGACGGTGGCAGAACTGCCGTATCCGCCGCAGACCGGGAGTTTTCATTACGAGGTGGAGCTTGTCGTGGCGCTGAGGGGTGGCGGGCGCGACATTGCCGTGAAAAAGGCGCTGGATTGCGTATTCGGGTATGCCGTCGGCCTCGATATGACACGACGCGATTTGCAGAGCGAGGCCAAGGCCAAGGGTCACCCTTGGGCGCTCGCCAAAGCGGCTGACCATTCAGCGCCAATCGGCGTTCTTTCACCGGTTGAAGCCTGCGGGCATCGTGCAAGCGGGGCGATCGTTCTCTCCGTCAATGACGCAACGAAACAGAAAGCCGATCTGTCGGCGATGATCTGGTCGGTTTCCGAACAGATTGCCTATCTGTCACGCTTTTTCGAGCTTTTCCCAGGAGATCTGATCTTCAGCGGCACCCCCGGAGGCGTCGGCGCGGTGGAGCGCGGGCAGACGATGGACGCTCATATCGACGGATTGACTGGGCTGACGGTCAAAGTGGTGTAGTCGCGGAATCCATAATCCGCACATAAGACAAAAGCCCCCGCCGGAATTTTCAGCGGGGGCTTTTGAGTTTCAGACATTTTCCGCACGAACGTGGGACGTTACGGCACGGGTTCCGTCCGTTACTTCGCCGGCGTCACGTCGAGCTTGTTGAACCACTTCTCCGACAGCTTCTTGACCGTGCCATCGGCAATGGCGGCATTGATCGCGTCGTTGAACATCTTCTGCAGGTTGACGTCTTCCTTGCGCAGGCCGATGCCGATGCCCTGTCCGATCGGACCGCCGACGAAGCCGGGTCCGGCGATCATGAAGTTGTCCTTGAACTCGGGCTTGTCCAGTGTGCTGCGTAAGGTGGTGATTTCCGTCGTCACGACATCGATGCGCTCAGCCAGAAGATCGAGGTCGTGCGCTTCGGTGCTGCCGTAGCCTTTGATCTCCTTGGCGACATCCTTCAGGTATTTGTTGGCGAAGTTGGTATGGGTGGTCGATACCTGCACACCGATGCTCTTGCCCTTGAAGAACGGCTTGATTTGCTCGATCATCTTTTCCGCGTTGGCGGCGTCATTGGTCAGATCGAATTTCTGCCCTGCACCCGGCATTTTCGCCAGTTCGGAATCCTTTGCCACCAGGAAGCCGTTGCTCAACTGGGCGTAAGGGCGGGAAAAGGCGATTTTCTCCAGACGTTCGTCCGTGATGCTCATGCCTGCCATGATGGCGTCGTACTTCTTCACCGTCAGGGCAGGAATGATGCCGTCCCAATCCTGGGCGACGATTTCGCATTTCACTTTCATGCGGGCGCAGAGATCGTTGGCGAGATCGATTTCAAAGCCTTCGATCTGTCCGGAGGCATTGGTAAGGTTCCACGGAGCGAAGGCGCCTTCCGTGCCGATCTTCACGGTTTCCCATTTCTTCTCCTGAGCGGAGGCCGGGCCGAAGGCGATGGCGACGCCAAGAACGGCGAGGCCGATGGTTTTTCCGAAGGTCATAGATGTCTTCCCTTGCAACTTGCCGCGTGACTTGAAAACCGGAAAAACCGGTCGGGACAGGGTGTATTCCGGCCCTCCTGCCGTCAAGACCGACAAACGGGCACATGAATCGGCAGGCGGGAACACTCTAGCTGCACCGTAACCCAAACAGGCGCTCAAAGCGACAGGCCATCATTTTCTCCGGCAGTAATCGTTGGGAGGACAGGGGTGCTGAGAACGCCGCTGCAAGCCTCACGCCACGCCTATGGTGCACGCTCTCGTCAGAAATACCAAATTAGGCAATCATGCTCTTATATTAATATTCTAGGAAATTTTGGCTGGGGCGCCAGGATTCGAACCTGGGAATGGCGGTACCAAAAACCGCTGCCTTACCACTTGGCGACGCCCCATCATATCCGGCGATGCCGGAGCGGCCCCGGTGTGTTGTGGGGCGCGGGTTTCATAATCGGAGATTGCGGCGCTGGCAACCGGTTCTTTACAAACCGTTGAAACTTTACCGCCCGTACGGTTCGCTGCCGGGTCCGGCAATATGGCGACAACAAGCTTTGCTGTATGGGTGCGGTGGCGCGACGAAATTGAAGAACTTGAGGAACTTGAGGAACCGCAAGCCATGCCAGAGATTTTCCGGTTATGGGCGGTTGCTTCGTCCGGCAAACCGGCGCGGTATTTCCCGTGCCGGTATAATTGCATGTTTTTGCTCTTGCGGGATGGGCGTGGCGCGGCTATATAGCCGCTTCCCGTTTCAAGTCGGCTTCGGAGCGTAGCGCAGTCTGGTAGCGCACCACGTTCGGGACGTGGGGGTCGGAGGTTCAAATCCTCTCGCTCCGACCATTCTTTCCCTGAGAATCAAACCTGTCGGTGTTCCGTTCATAACGGCGGCTGCGACGCATCTGCTTTCGTTCGGATTGCGGAAACGCGGAACAGACGTTTGGCCAAGCACAAATTTGGCGAATCACGAATCAGCGCACGTTGCCATAGGCGCACAAGTTTCATGGACAATGCGGCCCGGATACGGCACCATCGCCAGTGGAGTGCCTTCCCGGCTGCCACCGATGGTGAAGCGGCAGGGATATATTTTCGGTCAGGCCAAGGACAAGCATGAGCGACCCCCTTTCCTTTGATACGTCCCACCCTTCGGCTCCCGGCGAATGTGTGACGCTGACGCCGCTGGTCCGGCGCATTGTCGCCGACAATCCCGGCCCGATCACCTTCACCGGCACCTGCACCTACATCGTCGGCCATGGCCGGGTAGCGGTGATCGATCCTGGCCCACTTCTTGATGTGCATCTCCAGGCGATTGCCAGGGCGACCGAGGGCGAAACCGTGACGCATATCCTGGTGTCGCACACCCATAAGGACCATTCTCCGGCGGCGGCGGCACTCAAGGCGATGACGGGAGCGGTCATCGCCGGTTGCTCGCCGCACCGAACGGCGCGGCCCCTGAGCGGCGGCGAAATCCCAGCTCTGGAGGCCAGCATCGATTACCGATACGCGCCGGACAGGGTGTTGACCGAGGGCGATGCGGTCGAAGGCCCCGGCTGGCGGTTGAGCGCGGTCGAGACACCGGGACACATGGCGAATCATCTCGCCTTCGCGTTGCCGCAGGAGCAGGCGCTGTTTTCCGCCGATCATGTGATGGCCTGGTCGACCACCGTGGTTGCGCCGCCGGACGGGTCTATGCGCGATTACATGGCCTCCCTCGATAAACTGCGCGGACGCGACGATACCATCTACTGGCCCGGCCATGGTGGCCCGGTGCGCGACCCTGCCCGTTTCGTGCGGGCGCTCGCAAACCACCGCCGCCAGCGGGAAGCCTCGATCCTGGCGCGGCTCAAAGAGGGCGACCGGCAGATTCCGCAGATCGTCGCCGTAATCTACAAGGGGTTGAACCCGGCCCTTGTCGGTGCGGCCTGCCTGTCGGTGTTCGCGCATCTTGAACATCTGATCGAGCGCGGCCTCGTCACAACAGGCGGCCCGGCCCGGCTCGACGGCGAATACCGGGCCAGATCAATTTGAAGAAACAAGCAGGAGTAAAGAAAGGATATGGCGTTCCGTTGCCGGGGTGAATATCGTATTCCGATAACTTCTCTTTCTTCGCGCGTTCAGCTTAATTCGTTCGAGTCCTTCATGCCATCCGAGCCGCCTGCTCACGCCGCGCCGACTGGCGATCCGCTCTCTGTCTGGTTCCGGTTCGTCCGCCTCAATCGCCGGGCGACCTCCGCCATCGGCCTGATTTTGAAGCCGCTTGGCCTGTCGATTCCGCAATTCGACGTGCTGTCGACTCTTTCCGAGCGCGAGGGTATCAGCCAGAGGGAGCTGGCTGAACGGCTTTATGTCACCAAGGGGAATGTCTCCGGGCTGATCGACCGGCTGGTCGAGACGGAACTGGTGGAGCGGCGGGCGATGCCGGACGACCGGCGTTCTCATGCCCTGTTCCTGACGCCGCGCGGACGGATGCTTGCCGAGGAAGGCATGGCGGCGCAGCGCCGCTATGTCGAGAATACGTTAGGACGTCTCGAACGGCGCGATCTCGAAGCACTGGAGCGAATCGCTCGCCTCTGGCGTGATCAGATGCGCGAGGAAGGAAAACATCTGACTCTCAACCACACGGGCGAGCCCTGATGTTCGATGCCGTCGCATTCGCAGGTGGGGGAAACCGCTGCTACTGGCAAGGAGGGTTCTGGGAAGCAGCGGTGGACAGCCTGGACCTCAGTCCGCACCTGATGGTCGGGGCAAGCGGCGGAGCCTGGACTTCCTGCTATTCACGGCTACGCAAGGCCCCGGAGGTCGTCGATAAGGTAGTGCGTGAATGCGGCAAGGGCCGCAAGGATTTCGAATGGGGTGAATGGCGGAAGAATGGCAGTTTCTGGCCGGTCTCGGCCCTGTTCCGCCGCCTGGTCGAGGAAACCATCGACGATAAGGGCTTCGCTATCCTGCAAAACGGCCTGGATATACTTGCCGCAACTTCGCAGAAACCACGCGGGATGCCGCTAAGCGCCGCCATCTTCATCGGCATGATGGCGTATGAAATCGAGAAGAAGCTGTTTCACCCGACGCATCCGAAATGGGGCCGGGCGCTTGGCTTCAAGCCGCATTTCATTCCTTTGAAGGCTACGCCGGACAGGAAGGCGCTGATTGAGGCCGTACTCGGCTCCTGTTGCGTGCCACCGATCACGCCGCCGGTGTTCATCGACGGCAAACCCGTTCTCGACGGCGGTCTGGTCGATAACGTCCCGGTCGATCCGCTGTCGGAAATCGAGCGGCAGGGTGGACGCAGTCTGGTTCTCTTGACTCGCCGCTACGAAACCCTGCCGGAGGTTCCGGGGCGGCTTTATGTCCAGCCGTCTGAGCGAATTGCCGTCAGCCAGTTCGGCATCACCAGGCCTGACCTCATCCGCACCGCCTACGATCTCGGTCTGAGCGATGGCAAAGCCTTCGTGAACCGGATGCGGAGCATCAAGGCATTGTGAAATCCGTGTAACGCATTCTGATGCCGCAGATTGTGCACGAAAACCGCACAAAAGCGCCTTATGCGTTTCATATTGCGTGGCTTTATAGGGTGGCATGCGATATCTTCCGACACGCCGCTCCTTCCTTCTCGGTTTTCCGAGCGTCGCCATCACCAGCCTCAGCGCCACCGCCTACGGGGCGGCGGTTGAACCCGGTATCCGTCTGAAAATCCAGGAATACCGGGTAACTCCGCCCTCCTGGACGCCGGGTCTGCGCTTGCGGATCGCGGCGCTTGCCGATCTCCATGCCGGGGAAGGCTATATGAATGAGACCCGCATCCGCGAGATCGTCGACGCTGCCAACGCCCTGTCGCCGGATATGATTGTGTTGCTCGGCGACCTGCAAACTGGCACCTACCGGCGACCCGGCACGATTCCACCACGGCGGATAGCCGAAGTGCTTGGCCGCCTCAAGGCGCCGCTCGGCGTCCATGCCGTACTCGGCAACCATGACTGGTGGAACGACCGTGAGGCCCTGGTTCGCAAGACCGGACTGCCGCGCATGGGTCATGAACTGATTGCGGCAGGTATTCCGGTTCACGAGAACGATGCCGTCCGCCTCGTCAAGGACGACAAGCCGTTCTGGCTTGCCGGGCTTGGCTCGCAATGGGCGTTCTTCAGTCGCAACAAGGGGGCTGACGATCTGCCCCGGACGCTGAAAAGCATCAGCGATAAAGCCCCTGCCATCCTGCTCGCGCACGAGCCGGACATCTTCCCGCAAGTCTCGAACCGGATCGCCCTGACGCTCTGCGGCCATACCCATGGCGGGCAGATCCGGATGTTCGGCTATTCGCCGGTTGTGCCATCGCGATACGGCAACCGTTACGCCTATGGCCATATCGTCGAGAACAACCGCAACCTGATCGTCTCCGGCGGCCTAGGCACCGGTAAATATGTCTTCCGCTTCGGCGTACCGCCGGAAATCGTGCTGACCACGATCGGCGGGTGATTTCCCGAAGCGCGAAAAACGCATCTCCAGTTTCCTTTGGTTCCCGCATTTTGTTGTGTTGAAACGGATTCCACTTCAGCACAAAATGCTCTATCTAAGCCGGATTGCTTCCTCCCTTGTGGACCGGACGATCCGCTCAATGCCGCTGACCGATGCTCTGGCGCGTTTCAACGCCGACCTGCTCGCCGACCACAGCGCCACCGCCGTTCTCGAACGATATTGCGGCGCGCCGGTGCGGGCGCGGATACTGCCGTGCGGGCAGAAACCGCTTTCGCCGGAACAGAGGGACAGGCTTCAGGTGACGCACGGCACGGAAGTCGTCTATCGTTGCGTTGCCCTCGTCTGCGGCGATCTCATCCTGTCGGAAGCCGAGAACTGGTATCGTTCCGACCGCTTGACGCCGGCTATGAATGCGGCGCTGCTCTCAAGCGATATGCCGTTTGGCAAGATCGTCGCTCCGCTTGCGCCGCTGAGACGGACATTTCACGTTGCCCTGCTTAACGCCCCTCCGTTCGTTTTGGAGCATCGCGCGGTGCTTTCAGTCGCCGCTCTGCCGTTGTGCGAAGTGCGGGAGCATTATACGGATACGTTCGCGCGGATCTGCGCGGTGCAAACGGAAAGCAATGCCTTCGCTCCGCTCAATGCTTCATGAGCCTGAAAACCCGGTGCGATAACGGGCAAGCACTTTTCGATCAAGCATGGCCTGCAATATGGTTCGAAATAAGGAAACAGGCATGAACATGAAGACGGCAAATGGATTTCCGGCTTCCCTGACATTGGTCGGTGCCGGAAAAATGGGCGGGGCGATGCTGGAGCGGTGGCTCGGCGACGGATTGTCGGGGGCTGTGATCACGGTGATCGACCCCAACCCATCGGATGAGATTGCTGCCCTGTGCCGGGCGCAAAATATCCGCCTCAATCCTGCTTCCGCCGCCCTGCCGGATATGCTGGTTCTCGCCGTCAAGCCGCAGATGCTTGATGCCATTGCGCCGGATGTTGCGGCGTTCATTGGCCCGCAGACGACGCTTCTGTCTATTCTCGCGGGTAAGACCGTCGCCAATCTCGCCGCCCGCTTTCCCACCGCCCGCGCTATCGTTCGGGCGATGCCCAACCTTCCCGCCAGCATCGGCCAGGGCGCGACGGGGGTGTTCTCGGCGCAGGATGCGCCGTCGGAAAGTCGCGCTGCTGCGGATGCCGTGCTGCGTTCGGTCGGCGTCGTCGTCTGGGTCGATGACGAATCGCTTCTTGATGCGGTGACGGCAATCTCCGGTTCCGGCCCGGCCTATGTATTCCATCTTGTCGAGTGCCTAACGGCGGCGGGCATCGCCGCAGGGTTGCCGGAGAACCTCTCCGGAACGCTCGCCCGGCAGACGGTGATCGGCGGCGGGGCGCTGCTTGCGAAAAGCCCGCTCTCCGCTGCCGTGCTGCGCGCGAACGTCACCTCCCCCGGCGGCACGACAGCCGCGGCACTGGCGGTACTGATGGCCCAGGACGGCTTGCCGCCGGTGATGACAAAAGCGGTTCTGGCGGCCAAACGGCGAGCGGAAGAGCTGTCGGGCTGAGCAAATCTTCCATGAGGCGGTTGGCCCGGCCCGTTTGCGACATAATTGCCGGTTATGGTTCCGGTCAATGGGGTCCATTGTTTTCAGGAGATGATCATGGCTGAACCGAAACGGACTGGCGAACGGAAGACCGGACGCAGCAAGGCGACGGGCGGACCACAGGCCGCCAGCGAACAGGTCGAAGGGCACAACCGCCGGGACGCAGTGGTCGACGCGCTGATGGCGCTGGCCACCGAAACGCCATGGAACGAAATTGAAATTGGCGACATCGCCGCCAAGGCCGGCCTGACGTTAGCGGAGTTTGGTGAGCTTTTTTCTTCCAAGGGGGCGGTTCTGGCGGCGTTCGTCAGGCGGATCGATCGGATCGTTCTCGACGGCACACCCGCCGATCTTGCAGGTGAACCGGCGCGGGACAGGCTGTTCGACATCATGATGCGCCGGATCGATGCGCTGACGCCTTACAAGGAGGCGGTGAAGCGGATCACATCCGCCATGAAGCGCGAACCCACCTCGTTGCCGATGCTGATGCGCCTGATAATAAATTCGCAACGTTTCATGCTCGCCGCTGCAGGCATCCGCACCGAAGGCTCGCTCGGATTGCTGAAATTGCAGGGCGCTGCCATGGTGTTCGGCAAGACGGCGGCGGCCTGGTTCAATGACGACACGTCCGACCTTGCCCCGACCATGGCTTGTCTCGACCGGGAATTGCAGCGCGGCGAATCGATCCTGCACGGGGCGGAATCCGTCTGCCGTGCATTCGATCCCTTCCGCGACCTGTGCCGTAAGGCGGCGGAAGCCTGCCGTCCGGCAGGCAGGAAAGCCGATGATTCCGGACATGACGAAGCATCTTCGCCCGGTCCGGCGACGGCATAACACGGCAAAAATCAAGGAGACCCGAATGGGGCACGATGCGGGGACAGCCCGGACGATAGCGTTTGAGGATTTTCTGAAAGTTGATATCCGCGTCGGACGGGTCATGGTGGCAGAGGCTTTTCCGCAGGCGCGCAAACCTGCCTACAGGCTGGCGATCGATTTCGGCCCGGAGATCGGCATCAAACGGTCATCGGCCCAGATTACCCGGCATTACACGCCCGAAACCCTTACCGGAAAACTGGTTCTGGCCGTGGTCAACTTCCCGCCACGCCAGATCGGACCGTTTCTTTCCGAGGTTCTGACTCTCGGCGTTCCCGACGAGGACGGAGAGGTGGTGCTAATCGAACCTAACCTCGGCGTTCCCATCGGCGGTCGCTTATATTGAATCGGACGCTCACGCTGGAAGCCGCACCGTTACCCGCAGGCCGCCGAGGGGGCTGTCAGCAAGAACGATGTCGCCGCCATGCGCACGGGCGATATCGCGGGCGATTGGCAGACCAAGCCCCGAGCCGCCCTCATCCTGATTGCGCGCCTCGTCCAGGCGCACGAACGGCTTGAAGACTTCCTCGCGATCCGCGCCGATGATTCCCGGTCCGTCGTCATCGACATGGATGACGAGCCATTTGGGTTCATGCGCGGCAAGGACATCAATGCGTTCGCCATGCCGCGCCGCGTTCGACAGCAGATTACCCATCAGACGGCGGAATGCATCAGGGCGGACGATGACCATCGGATCGCCGGTCAGCCGAACCGTGAAAATATGGCCCTGACGTTCGGAATCGATGCGGAGGTCGTCAAGTAGTGTGCGCAGATCACAGGCAACCGCCTGTTCGCCGGTGTCGCCGCGGGCAAACGCAAGATAGCCTTCCAGCATGCGACTCATCTCGTCGACATCGCGTTTCAGTGCCTCGACCTCATCGGCCTGTGGCACGAACACCAGTGACAGTTTGAACCGGGTCAGGATCGTGCGCAGATCGTGGCTGACGCCGTTGAGCATGGCGGTACGCTGCTCGATTGATCGTTCGATGCGGCGTTTCATCTCCAGAAACGCATGTCCGGCTTGTCGGACTTCGCGTGCGCCCCGTGGGCGAAACTCGATGTCGCGTCCCTTGCCGAACGCTTCCGCTGCCGCCGCCAGTTTCTGGATCGGCAGGATCTGATTGCGCAGGAACAGGATGGCGACACCGATCAGCACCAGCGACGACCCTGCCATCCACACCAGAAAGATATGGGAATTGTTGGCATAAGCCTGGTTGCGATGGGCGAAGAAGCGGATCACGTCCCTGTCCAGCTGGACGCGGATCTCGATGAGGCTCGAACGCCCGACGGTATCGATCCAGAACGGCTTGTCGATCTGCCGCGCCAACTCTTCGGTGAGCGATTCATCGAGCAGGGAGAAAAACGGCTTCGGCCCCGGCGGCGGCAGGGTTTCATTCGGTAGAATGTCGAAATCGAGTTGCAGACGGTCGGTAACTTCGCTCAGAACCCGTAAATCTGGATCTTGCGGATACAGCTGATAGACATCAATGACGGCAGCGATATCGGTAATCACTGCCGCCGACAGGCGACGAGTTACGGTCTGCCAATGCCGTTCCATGAAGACGTAGGCGATCACCGATTGCAGAAGCACCATCGGTGCGATGATGATGATGAGGGAGCGAGCATAAAGGCCGGTCGGCAGACGTCGCCCGATCCAGTGCAGTCCCTTGGCAATCGGCGCCATGAGCCGGTTATGCCACAGGAGGTACCATCCTCTGGCCAGCCACCGCCTCATCGTTCGGGCCTCGCCTTGAAAAAGGACTGCACGGGGAAAAAATGATTTGAAACATTCCCTGCCATCGCCGCCCCCGCCTATCGGTCTACGACCAGACGGTAACCGATGCCACGCACCGTTTGCAGGAACAGCGGATTGGCCGGATCGGTTTCGATCTTCCGCCTTAGGCGGTTGATCTGCACGTCGACCGTGCGCTCGTTGGCATCGCTGCCGCCGGTTAGCTCCTCGCGGGCAACCTGCCCGCCAGATTTACGACCGAGAATGGCGAGGATTTCCCGCTCGCGCTCCGTCAGGCGGATGAGTTCGCTGCCTTTACGCAACTCGCCACGGTCGAACAGGTAAATGAACGGGCCGAACCGGATCTCCTGCGAATCGTTGCCAGTGTCCTGATCCTCCGTCCCCTTCCGCTTCAGGATGTTGGCGAGACGCAAGGCAAGTTCCCGCGGATCGAACGGTTTTGAAAGATAATCGTCTGCACCGATTTCCAGCCCGGTAATCCGGTCGGAAAACTCCGTTCGCGCGGTCAGCATCAGGATCGGCACATCCGAGATCTCGCGCAGGCTACGGGCGAAATCGAAGCCGTTCTCCCCCGGCATCATGATGTCGAGGACGATGGCGTCGAAGATGATACTGGCGCTTTTTGCTCGCGCGTCGGCTGCGCTGGCACAGGCCGTGACCCGGTAGCCGGTCTCGCGCAGGAACCGGCTGAGGAGATCGCGCAGCCGACGGTCATCGTCCACCACAAGGATATGCGGCGCGTGATCGGGAATGCTGGCTGTGCCCGTGCTGTTCATGGACTACCGCTGCCTTTTGTCCCTCGCTTCAATCTTCTGCCCCGCTTTTGCCATGCCGTTCGCCCATGAGAAGCTGGCGCGCCCGGTCGCGTTCGTCATCGTCGATCATGGCAATGAGAAACGCCATGATCGTCTCTTTCCGGTCTTCGCCGATCTCCGCCAAGGCGTGAATTATACGCTTTGTTTGCAGGTTAGCCATGGCCTCCGCCAGGCTTTGTCCCACCGGAGTGACGAACAGCAGCCGTTGCCGCCGGTCAATAAGCCCCGGACGGCTGTCGATGAAGCGTTTTTCCAAAAGCTCTTTCAGAACGCGGTTCAGGCTCTGCTTGGTGATGCGCAGGATAGACAGCAATTCAGCGATCGTCAGGCCGGGGTTGCGGCTGACGAAATGCAGCACGCGATGATGTGCTCGCCCGAAGCCATAAGCCGCAAGCATCCTGTCCGGATCGCCGACGAAATCGCGATAAGCGAAGAACAGCGCCTCGATCAGTTCATAGATCGGTTTACTTTCCGGAACGAGTGTCTCACCACCGGGATGATCGATTCTGGAATCCCCGGTTTTGGGATTCTCTATTTTGGAATCCTGGGCCGGAAGCGTCGTCATTGCAACCTCACGGATGATGCGTCGAAGTGGTAAGTCAGCCTTATTGACTTATTTCTTGCCGATTGTTACTCGTCAAGGGATTTCAGGGAAATGAAAGATCATGAATCTGTATGATTTCAGCTCCTTTGTTTCCTGATTTCAAGAGTTAACGAAAAGGATGGTGCTTTGCGGCGTTTCCGGCTGGGCGTATCTTGCTATAGCCTCTTATGCCGTGAATGTCTGTCATTGCATAGAGCAATATGCGTTCAAGTGGATACCGGTTAAACGCGAAAAACATTGTGAAAGCAAAGAAGTTAGAGTGTTTTGCGATTCCATGTAAACGCAAAACGCCCTAGTATCGAAGGCATACGGTTTCCGTATTCCTCCGCGCTTATACTGAAAGATCCTTGAAACAAAACAAGACCGACATCCTTTCATCAAAACACTTTGGAGATATGTCATGGCAGCCGCAATTCCCTTAGATCAGCATGATGGCTGGATATGGCTCGATGGAGCCCTGGTCCCCTGGAAAGAGGCGAAGATTCACGTCCTCACCCACGGGCTGCATTATGGTTCCTGCGTATTCGAAGGCGAGCGGGCCTATGGTGGCGTTATCTTCAAAGGGCATGAGCATTCTCAGCGTCTGCACCGCTCGGCGGAACTGCTCGATTTCAAGATTCCCTTTTCCCTGGAACAAATCGACGCTGCTAAAGCCTTGGTGCTTGAGAAGAACGGCTTCAAGGATGCCTATGTTCGCGCCTTCGCCTGGCGCGGCTCCGATTCGCTCGGCGTGACGGCACAGAACAACAGCATCCGCGTTGCCATTGCCGCCTGGGTGTGGCCGAGCTACTTCACCCCCGAAGAGCGCATGAAGGGCATTCGCCTCGACATGGCCGCCTTCCGCCGCCCGGACCCGCAAACTGCTCCCTCGACTGCAAAAGCGGCGGGCCTGTACATGATCTGCACGATCTCCAAGCATTATGCCGAGCGCAAGGGTTTTGCCGATGCGCTGATGCTCGACTGGCAGGGCCGGGTCGCGGAATGTACCGGGGCCAACGTCTTCTTCGTCAAGGACGGAGCCGTGCATACGCCGCTTGCCGATTGCTTCCTCAATGGCATTACCCGGCAGACGGTGATCCAACTCGCCAAGGACAAGGGTTTGATAGTGCATGAACGGCGGATCATGCCCGAGGAACTGTCGAGCTTTTCGGAATGCTTTATCGTCGGCACTGCTGCTGAAGTAACGCCGGTATCGGAGATTGCCGGCACGATGTACAAGCCCGCCGAAATCACCCGGCTTCTGATTGATGCCTATACGGCGGAAGTGACAAAACGCTGAAGATACGGCCTTCGCTGCTCCGCATCGCTGGGCCATTGTTTTCCAGTGCCATCCGGTTTTGAGGCCGGGTGGCACTGTTTTTTTCATCTTCCTGCGGACCCGTGGGAGAAGAATGATAATGCGGGAGAGCAGTAACGATCAACGAGAATGAAATTCATGCGCCTGTTGGTTCTTATGATCTGCTTATCCGGTCCGAAAGGAGGCATAGTAAATGTATAACTCCAAAGGGTTCCCGGTTTTATGGATATTTTCACCAGTTATTTTGCCGTCTAACAGCATTTTCTCCGAGACCTTGTCACAATCTGCCAGAGTCGGATTCGACAATATGATAAATATGTTACGGGTATTTTCTTTTGTTTAACCGGGAAATATGATAAGTATCTGCGACACTGGACGATGCTTTTTCATTCTCTGAAATTCTGGTATGAGTACGATCTGGTCCTGTCCCGGATAGTAAATGCGGCATCGATTGTTCAACACGTACCTGTACCTGATCGCCGGACTGGCTCTTTCAGTTCCGACGGCGTTTGCACAGAACAATTCCGGGCCGGCTGTCAGCACTCAGCGGGCCGTCAATGCTGCGGATGCCGTGTTCGACAGAAGCACGGCCATCGACGTCATCAAGGTGACGGTCGCCATCATGGTCATCATCTGCATGATCGCATTCACGCATGGCTGGATGCGCAAGCAGCGCCTTGCCAAACGTGCTGCCGAACGAAAGCGTAATCCGGGCGGGGCTGGCGCATCGCAGAAAGCCATGAGCATCCAGAAACCGGGTCTTCGCTTCCCCTCTTCGCCGGAACCATCGCACTCCGCACCGGTTGCGACCGCTCCTCTGCCGGCTCCGAATTCCCCGCCTTCTAATTCGATCCCGCCGAATGGTAGCGAAACGGGGGGACGTGGCGGGCGCATCGTCACCGACCCGGCTCCGGCAGCGGGTTTCGATAATTTCCGCGCGCAACTGCAAGGCTCCACCACCCGGGCGACCATCCCGGAGCAGGAATCCGATGCAGGTGCCAATATCATCAAACCGGTATCGAACGAAGAGCCGGCCCATAGCGGTTCTGAGGCTCCCGAACCGGTCATTCTCACCGGAGACGGGATCTCAAAAAGCGGAAAAGCTGTAGCTGTAAAAGCCGAAAAAAAGGCGGCCCTATTCTCCCGCATATTCGGCGGTACGAAAACGAAGGATGGGTCAGATGGCGACAAGGCTTCGCCTTCGCCTTTTTCCGGCGCGCGCCTCGATGAACGGCTCAACCGCTTCACCCATACGCCAGGACAGCAACCCGTGCCGGAGCAACAGGCCATCGGTAGCAAGCCCGCCGTTGAACCCGACATCGAACCGGTAGCCGAGGAGGCCCCGGTCCCCGAATCTGTGATCCCAGAACCTGTGATCGACATCAAAAAGTCCAGACCGATCGTACTCGATGCGATCGGAATCGAACGGACGGTTCGTGAGCGCAAATCTCTCAAGACGGCACGGCTGAGAAAGCCCCCCAAGGATGCCGAGCAGGAGAGCAAAAGGGTCGAGGAACCGAAGCAGACGCCCCCTGCTGGCAAGCCCGTGCGACCGCCGCTGATTTCCGCGGCTCAGGATCACCTGCTTCGTCCCGCTCGCGTTGCCGATGAAGCTCCGCCGCAGGAACCTGCGCCGTCGAACCTGGATCCGTTTAGCCATCTGATAGCAGCCGTGCAGGCGAAAACGACCGGCCCCGATCAGCCGGTTCCAGGTGAACCGGCCAAGGTCTCCGCGCCGGCTCCCGCATCGCCAGTACCTGCCGCGCGACCTGAAACAATCGTTGAAATCGTGCCTTCTTCGCCCCCGCTCGAATCTCGCCCGACACCGCCCGAGGCGATGCCGTTGCCTCCGACCGTACAGGCTGCCGAAGAGATCGTTACCGAAGCAGTGACCGTGATGAAACCGGTTTCCCCGACAACGACACCGCTGGAAGCCGTAACAATCGAAGCAGAAATGGAAGAGCAGACGCTGGAGACAAAGCGGGTTGAAGAGGTCGGCTCGGAAACATCGCAAGGCGAATTGCTGCCGAAGTCATCGTCGCCGAAACGAGCATCTGTGCCATTGAAAATTACGAAGCAATGGCGGCAGCCGATGCCGATGGGGAGGCCGTTGAAATCGGTGGACGCTCGGCAGGAAAAAACGCGGACAAACCAACAGACAGTTGCTGCCGCACCATCCTCCGCGGACATGGATGCGCCACGGGCTGAGCTGCTGGCCACTCCCGTGGCGGCAGAGCCGCAACCGGCTGTGCCGCGCCCTCGCGATCAGGAGCCGGTTGCTTCGCCCTCATCCGCCGTTTCGCAGGCGAAGGCTATTCCTGCCGAGGAAGCCGATGCCCGGTCCAATGTCGAAGAAGTCGGGCAGGGGCCAGGCAAATCGAGGCTGCAAAGGGAAATCGAACGGCTGGCGGTCGGTCAGCCGAAGCGCGTGCGGACAGCGCATTCCGGACAGGGTTGAGATTTTTTATCTCCCTCCGGTTTTGTATAATCTGTGTAGTATAAATGGCTTAACAGGGCCAGTCCCGAATGTTCCCGCCTGGGAGCCGTATTGCCTATTGCAATTAAGTCTTTATTAAGGTTTCCAGATTATAAACAAATTATCCAAATTATTGGATGCCGAGTGTTTTATTATACTCACTCTGTCTGACGCTCCCTGTTACCTGAGCCGCCACATGGCGGCTCTTTTTCTTTCCACATATGGTTGCTTTTATTTAGCTTGCCCTCGATGCTGGACGAAATATCTAAACGACATTTGTTTTGTCGTTAAGGTTAAGAACGGGTTAAGGCAGCGACTCCCCACGAAGCGCTCTATAAAGCCAGCTTGTGAAGACAGGGCGGCAATGCTCATGGCTGGAGTGATGGACGTTGAATGAAGCCGATATGATCAGGCCGGACGGAACTGGCCCGCTCGATTTCGGACACGGTTTCGTGCATTCGGAAGCCTTCAGGGCTTTGTTCCAGGAAGGGATGGAGCTGGTGGAGGAAGCTGCGGCGTATCTCGATGGGCCGGGGCGGTATGAATCGCGCGAGCTTATGGCCGCGGTTGCGGTGAATTACGCCAAGGAAAGCATGCGCCTGACCAATCTGCTGATGCAGATCGCCTCATGGCTGCTTGTGCAGCGTGCTTGGGCGGATGGCGACCTGTCCAGCGATCAGGCGGTGATGGAGAAGAACCGGCTGCGGATTACCGCGCCGATGACGGAATTACCGGAAGCAGAATTTGACCGGCTACCCGGACGGCTGCGCGCGCTCATCGGTCTGGCAGCGCGGCTTCATACTCGCATCTTGCATCTCGAAATGCTGCTGGCCGACAGCATGGCCGGAACGACAGCGGTAAACCCGGTTGCGGAACAGCGGCAGATGCTCGAACGGGCCTTCGGCTTCTCGTAATAAGCGCCTTCATTGCTCTTCAAACCGCATCCGAATCCGTCAGGTAGAACGGGAAAACAAAAAGGCCCCGCTTTGCGAGGCCTTTTTATCAATCATGACCGTAAAAACTGCTTACTTCTTGCCGAACGCCATGTTGCCAAAGCGAGAATTGAAGCGCGACACGCGCCCGCCGCGATCCATCAGTTGCTGCTGGCCGCCGGTCCATGCCGGATGCGTCCGCGGGTCAATGTCAAGGCTGATCTTATCACCCTCTTTGCCGTAGGTGGAGCGAGTGATGAATTCCGTGCCGTCCGTCATCACCACCTTGACGAAGTGATAATCGGGATGTTCGGTTGCTTTGCGAGCCATTGTGTTACCCTCGTGGCGGCCACACAAACAAGGGCCCGCCGCCTTAGAAAAAATCGAGCCTGTGCGAAGATCGCGGCGTCTTAGCGCATTTACCGGCGCAAAACAAGCCAATTCCCGAGGCAAATTCCGACCGGTCAGCAAAACGTTGGATGGTAATGGCGGATGGAGGCCGCATGGATCTCATCCCCACCTGTCTGATGTGTCCCGAAGGACGGTGAAGTTTGAGCTTCATCAACGTCGCGCAACGGAATTGTCGCCATTCCTGTTTGAGACACAAAACGTTTTGCTTTAGACATGCAAAACCTTTGCATGTCAGACTTTATGTGGCGGGCAAAAGTATTTTCACGCTTGAAGATGCCAGTCAGGCGCAGAAAATGCGACAACTGAAGAAGTTCGGAAGCCTGAACCAAAGCGGTACGCGCGACGGAACGATTGTGAGACAGACGATGACGAAACCCGCCAGCACCCTTTCCCCGTCTGCGACGACGGAAGCGGAAAAAGCCGCTAAACCGCAACGGGCATCGCTCGGCGCGCTGAAGCAGTTCCTGCCGTTCGCGCTCCGATACCGGGGGCGGATCGTCGCAGCGGTGGCGGCACTTTTCGCCGCAACCATCGCTACCCTCATCGTGCCGATGGCGGTGAGCCGGATCATCGATCACGGCTTCACCAAGGACAGCCGTACGATGATCGACGTGTATTTCGGCGCGCTCCTTCTGGTTGTCGCCGTGCTGGCACTGGCGAGCGCCTGCCGCTTCTATTTCGTCACCACCCTCGGCGAACGGGTGATTGCCGATCTGCGCGCTGCCGTGTTTGGCCATCTGGTGCGGCTTGACCCCGGATTCTTTGACGCTTCGCGCAGTGGCGAAATCGTCTCACGCCTTACCGCCGATACGACTCTGGTGAAATCGGCCCTCGGCGTCGGATTTTCGATTACGTTGCGCAACGTGTTGCTGTTCATCGGCGCGCTGGCGATGATGATTTATTCCAGCCTACACCTGTCGGGACTGGTGCTGCTTGCCATTCCGTTTATCGTTATTCCACTGGTCATGTCCGGCAGGTTCGTGCGCCGTCGCTCCCGTTTTGCCCAGGACAGGCTGGCCGATGCCTCGGCCTATGCCTCCGAAGCGGTGGGTGCAGTGCGCGTCATGCAGGCCTTCGGGATGGAGCGGGCTACGGCCAGTCGTTTTGCTTCCGCTGCCGAAGAAGCGTTCACTGCGGCGCGCAGTTCCGCTCAGGCAAGAGCATGGCTTACCGGCGTGGCGATGTTTCTGGTTACGGCCAGCGTCGTCGGCGTCGTCTGGTGGGGCGCGAAGGAAGTATTCGCCGGACAGCGTGAAGGGGTGACCGACCATCTGACCGGTGGCCAATTGAGCCAGTTCATCATCTATGCCGTTCTAGCGGCAAGTTCGCTCGGACAATTATCGGAAGTCTACGGCGAATTGATGCAAGCGGCAGGAGCAGCGGAACGATTGAGCGAAATTCTCGGTACGGAACCGGCTATCGTCGCGCCTGAAAACCCCAAGGCGCTGCCGTTGCCCTCGCTTGGGACCGTCGAATTCCAGGACGTACATTTCGCCTATCCGGGCCGCGGCGACATTTCCGCCATTGCCGGGTTGAGCTTCTCAATGCGTAAAGGCGAACGGGTCGCCCTCGTCGGCCCTTCCGGCGCAGGCAAAAGCACGGTGCTGCAATTGCTGCTGCGCTTTTACGATACGCAACAGGGCCGCATTCTTGTTGATGGTGTGCCGATTACTGAGGCCGATCCGACCGACGTGCGCCGCCGCATGGCGCTCGTGCCGCAGGAAGCAACAGTCTTTGCCACATCTGTGCTGGAGAATATCCGTTACGGTCGCCCGGATGCGGACGAAGCAGCGGTGCAGCGCGCCGCCAAACTCGCGTCGGCGGATGAATTCATCTGCGCCCTGCCGGACGGGTACGGAACGCAGATCGGCGAACGGGGGGCGGATCTCTCCGGAGGCCAGCGCCAACGCATCGCCATCGCCCGCGCCATTCTCACCGATGCGCCAATTTTGCTCCTCGATGAGGCGACTTCCGCCCTTGATGCCGAGAGCGAGCGGACGGTGCAGGAGGCGCTCGACCATCTGATGCAGGGCCGCACGACCCTGGTCATCGCCCACCGGCTGGCGACCATCCGCTCGGCGGATCGCATTCTCGTCATTGATGGCGGGATGATCGTTGAGGAAGGGCGACACGACGACCTGTTCGCCAAGGGCGGTCTTTATGCCCGCCTCGCCCGACTGCAATTCGCCGCGCACGACCAGCCGCCCCCGGGTAACCGGTAAACTTGGTCGCCTTATCGTTCCGTCAGTTTGAACTCGATCCTGCGGTTGCGGGCATAAGCCTCGTCGGACGTGCCGAGGTCAAGGGGCTGGTATTCGCCGAAACCAGTGGCAGCTAGGTGCCGGGGCGAAACGCCCTTGGCGATGAACGCCTCCACCACGGCAATGGCGCGGGCGGAGGACAACGCCCAGTTATTGGGAAATTGTGGCGTGTTTATCGGGCGGGAGTCAGTGTGACCGTCAATGCGTACGATCCAGGCGATGTCGGGCGGAATGACCCGCTCCAGTTCGACGAGGGCGGCGGCGATGCGGTCGATCTCTGGCCCCGCTTCGGAACGTAGAATCGCCTGTCCGGCAGGGAACAGTACCTCGGATTGCAGAACGAACCGGTCCCCGGCGATACGTACGTCGGCGCGCTCCCCAAGGATCTGCCGCAGGCGCCCGAAGAAATCCGATCGGTAGCGCGCAAGCTCTTGCACCTTTTGTGCTAGTGCAACATTGAGGCGGCTGCCGAGATCGGCGATGCGTGCCTGGGATTCTCGGTCGCGCTGTTCGGATGCCGCCAGCGCCTCTTCCAGTGCCGCCAACTGGCTGCGCAATGCCGCGATTTGCTGGTTGAGCAGGGTGACCTGATCGCGAGCGCGGGCGCTGATTTCCTTTTCCGCAGTGAGCGCGGCCCCGAGTTCGGCGGCTTTCTCGCCGCCATCGGCCTGTGCCGTCAGCAGTCCCTGCAACCGCCCGCGCTCGCTCTCATTATCGCGCAGTGTGCTTTTCAGGCCAGCAATGGTTTCTTCCAGTGATTTTCGGTTGGAGCGCTCCAGCGCCAACAGGTCGGTCAGTTCGGCAATCTGCCGGTTGAGTTGCGACAGCGCCGTGTCCTTGCTGGCGACCTCCTGTCCGAGAAAAAACTGTCCGAGCAGAAATACCGACAGCAGAAACACGAACGATAGCAATAGCGTCGACAGGGCATCGACGAAGCCGGGCCAGTAATTGATCTGTCCAAGTCGTTTGCGGGAGTGACGCGAAAGGCTGGCTTCCATCAGCGCACCTTTTCCTGCGCCAGACGTTCGAGCAAAGCTCTGATCTCCCTATCCCGTGCGGCCTGGCTCTCGATCCAGTCGCGGATTATCTGGCGCTCGGAACGCATGCTCTGTACCAGCCCCTGCATCCCGTTCGACAGGTTCACCATCGCCTGCGAGGCGGAGGTGCTGTTCGACGTCTCGGCGAGCGCCACCGACAGGCGGTTCAGCGCCTGCGTTAGATCAACTCCGAGATGGGCGGGAAGTGCGCCAGCCGCGCTGGCGCCTTCGGCATCGGCGGTGGCGGTGGCGAGCCAATCCTCCAGTTCGTTGTAGAACCGGTTCTGCGCCTGCCCTGCCTGCAAATCGAGAAAGCCGAGGACGAGCGATCCGGCCAACCCGAACAGGGAGGCCGAGAATGATAATCCCATGCCTTTCAGAGGGATCGCCAGATTACTCTTCAGTTCATCGAATAGGGCGGCGGCATCGGTGCCAGTGCGCATCGATTCGATGATCTTGCCAACGGAGCCAACAGTATCAATCAATCCCCAGAACGTGCCGAGCAAGCCGAGAAACACCAGAAGTCCGGCAAGATAGCGCACGATCTCGCGCCCTTCGTCGAGGCGTGCCCCGACCGAATCGAGCACCGAGCGCGTCATCGTCACCGACAGTGGATGCTCAGAATGGTTGCCAAGCAGCGCCGCCATTGGCGCCAGCAGAGCCGGCGGCGTGGTGACAAACGGCGTATTCGGATCGGAGGTCGCCAGATCGTTGACCCATCGGATTTCCTTGAACAGCCGCACCACTTGTTGCAAGGCCAGCACTATGCCGACCAGCATCACGCCGACGATCAGGCCGTTGAGACCGGGATTGGCGAGAAAGGCAGCCCAGATCGTCCTGTACAGGATGAAGGCGATAAACCCGGTCAGAATGAGGAACACCACCATCCGAACGAGATATCGTTGGGGTCTGGTAAGGGGCATGTAAACCGTTGCCGCCATGCTGAATCGCTTTTTCTTAGCTTAAATCAACGCCGCCGGAAGCAATACCATGGGCATTGCCGCTTCCGCACATGTGAGCGCTGCCGCCGGACGGTTCAACCCTGCCGCCCCAATTTGCAACCAGACGCCACACATAGAAATAGGCTAAGGTGAGTACTTGGGAAAGCGGCGTTTTTAGGGATAGGGCGATAAAATGACGCTTCTGGTGCCTGGCAGCGTTACAGGCATCCAGATTGGACGCTTCCTGATCGAAGTGAGGCAATCACGATAGCATGGAACGGATTCCATGTCGTCACAACGTAATTCCTCCTCCGGTCGTGGCGGGACAAACAGGGGTATTATATCAAGTTCCCGGCGATGTGTTTTTGAACGACATCGGTCGTGGCAGGCTTTCCAGACGGGCGAGAACGGTATCAAATGGCTCAGCCAGTTCGCAAACCTTGTCGGCAATGGCCTGAATGTCGTCAAGGGCGAGGATTGGCAATGGCGCGTCCGCCACCGGAGAATCCGTTGCCAGAGCGCTGATGCAGGGCAATCGCGGAAACAGGAATGGCTTGCCGTTGGCGAGGCGATGTACCTCAATCTTCGGATGAGCGTATTCCTTGAAGCCTTCGATGATGATGAAATCGGTCGCGCTCATCTTGCGCAGGAGAAATGGCAGGTCGGGTTCTTCCCCGGCGCTAACCTCATGCATCAGCGCCCATCGTTGTCCGGAAGCGATCAGGACTTCCCGTGCGCCAGCTTCGCGATGTTTATAAGAATCCTTGCCGGGATGGTCGATGTCAAAACGGTGATGGCCATGCTTCAACGTCGAGACGCTGGAGCCTCGCCCTCGCAGACAGGGGATCAATTTCGTCAGGAGGGTGGTTTTTCCCGCACCGCTCCATCCTGCCAGTCCGATCACGCGCATGAGGCCCGTTTAAGCCGGAAAGCCGGTTAAAAACAAGGTCTGTAGCAAAATAATAATCAGGTTGCGTCAACTGGGTGCATCGTTCGGGTTTCGCAAGCGTCAGACTTTGATATAAGCCGTCCGGCCCTTATATTTTCAAACAGGACGCCGCCTGATGTTCCTTGACCTCACCGGATTGAAGTGTCCGCTTCCGGTTCTCAAAACGCGCAATGCTTTGCGAACGCTTGTTACGGGGGATATCCTGACCGTACTATGTACTGACCCCCTTGCGGCCATCGATATTCCCAATCTCGTTCGGGAGACAGGGGCCGTTTTGCGCGAGCAAGGATGCACTGACGAAACATTGCGTTTCGTCATTGAAAAAACGAATGTCTGAATTGGCCTTACATTCAATTGGCCATCAGTACCGGCAGTGTTGCCCCGGAGAGAATGCTGGCCGTTGCGCCACCAAAAATCATCTGTCGGAGTCGGCTTTGCGTATAGGCTCCTTTGATGAGGAGATCGCAGCCCATGGAGCGAGCAATCTCAAGGATGGTTTCGCCGGTACGTCCACCAGGGTTCTGCTCGATCCGCAACACGGCGGGTAATCCCGACGCCTTGAGGTTGCGAGCAACCTGCTCAGCGCTTGGGCCAGGGACGCCCCAATTGTTGAGAGCAAGCACAGTCACATGGGTGGCGCGAGACAAAAATGGACGCGCGAAAGCCAAAGTCCGTGCTGTTTCCGTCGAGCCGTTCCAGGCAATCAGGATATTTTGGGAAATCGTATCCGGCAAGGCCGGTGGGACAAGAAGAACCGGACGACCACTTTCGAACAACGCGGCCTCAACCGTCGCATAACGTGGTAATCCAGGGATTGTCGTCGGTCGTCCGACGATTGCCAGATCGAATGCTCGCGCTTCGGATGCAAAAGCCGTATCGCTTTTCGGGCCGCCGTTCTGCCAGCCGAAGGAAAACCCGGTGCTGGCAACTGTGCGGGCCACGCCCTTGGCGGCAAAGAAGCTCTCGAATACATCCCGGTCCTTGTCGGCCATCTCCTTCCGGGCCTCGGGATCCCAGAAAGAGGGAACACCGACGGCAATGTCCATGACGGGAACCTCGGGCAAGTCGATGTTGACGGACATTCCCTCGACATAACTTTCAAACTGTTGCCCCAGCCTGTATGCGGTTTCAAGCATGACGGACAGGGTACTGTGCTGTTCAACTGGAACGAGGATCGTTTTCATCGGTGCCTCCTTGCTCAGGGCGGTGTGCGCACTCCCAACAGCGGGCAGAAGCACTCACCTTCCAGCATTTTTATATCGATCCTCCAACTTTTCCAGACGCCGTTCAAATTGAGCCATCCGTTCGCTCTGGCGGACGGTGGTGATGACGACCTCCGACATCTTCTCGATCTGCCGCTCGACGACCTCAAGCCGCAGATTGATTGCCTTGAGCTCGGCGCTTGCTCCTGCATAAGCTCCGATTCCGGCGACGATGAAACCGACGAAGGTGATGACATGGCCGAGATTGACTGTCGGGTCGAACCGCGGTTTTGGTGAATCGATGGCTCGCTCCATCATGGCCTCCACCCGCATTGCGTCTGCCCGAAGCGGTTATGCGCGACGATCTGATGCGCAAGCTCGCTCGACATGGTTTTCACGTCTGCTGCCGCCGGTCTCACCGGCTTCCAGCCGTCACAGGTGCTTTTCGCCATTGCCGCGCACCCAGCGATCAAGCTCGCGGCGAGCATCGTCATCAGCAAGTTTCGTAGTTTCGTCATCTATCCGGCTCCTTGTCCTCTGCGCTTCAAGCGCAACCTTGTCCTGTTTCGAGCGTTCCGCCGCCTTCCCCGCGCCGAAGACGCGGAGAAAGGCGATACCGAGTGCCAGCGCCCCGGCTCCGCAGGCGGCGACGATCCGCCCC
>JAVBRX010000065.1:0-5539 GCA_031547465.1 Microvirga sp.
GGAAAGATCGTCGATCTCATCAACCCAGAAGAAGCAAGAAACGACTTCAACTCATGCGGATATGATCCAAATGGATAGGAAAACGCTCTAAGTGCTTTGATTTCGCAATGTTCTTCGCGTTTAACCGGTATCCACTTAAACGCACATTGCTCTAAGCTGAACGAAATCTATCGTCAGTCATCACTTCAAAAAAAGGGCGCGAACCCCGAGAGTTCGCGCCCCATATACCTTCTGCCTTTGGCTTTATAATCAAACGGCAATCTTGATCTGCCCAACCGACCGTTCGATTTCCATCACCAGTTCCATATCGAGACCAAGTTCGTTGGCAAGATCCTTAAGGAACTTCCGTTCAGGAGCGGAATCCGGTTCGATCGCCATCCGCGCAGCAACGTAAACCTCGGTCGCCTGTTCAGGAGATTCGACCTCATTGGCTAGTTGCTTCGGAGTTGCGGGCTTTTTCAGTTCCTGCTGCACCCACTTCGCGGTTTCCTTGTCTGCCCCGGCTTTCGCCAAAACGCCGGAGATCTGCTTCTGCTCGTCGGCATCGAGCTTGCCGTCGGCCATCGCTGCGGCGATCATGGTGCGCACCATGAGGAGCGCGCCTTCGTTGGTCGCTGCGGACGGCGTATACTCATGCGGTTCCGGCAGTGCGGCCAGAGCCGAAGCCTTGCCACCCGACTGGAAGCCCTTCAACGCCTTGTAGGCAAGGGTGCCGATCAGAGCGATGCCGCCAAGACTGGCAGCGTTTCCGGCAATGGCGCGGCCCTTGCCGGTCAAAAGCATTCCGGCAGCGCCCATCGCTACAGCCTGCGCCAGGCCGGGATTGTTTGCCACGACGCCCTTGACCATATCGAGCAGACCGCCCCCCGTTGGGGCTGAGGCCGCACTCTGCTGCCCACGTCCGCCGCCCATCATCTGACCGACGAGATCACCCAGGCCACCGAGACCGCTACCGGATTGTCCACCGGGGTTATTCGCCTGTCCCCCTCCCATCATCTGGCCGACAAGGTCACCCAGACCGCCAAGGCCTCCGGATTGTCCACCAGGGCTTGCCTGTCCTCCTCCCATCATCTGGCCGACAAGACCGCCAAGACCGGATGACTGCCCGCCGCCCATCATCTGACCAACGAGATCGCCAAGACCACCAAGACCCTGGCCACCGGAAGCCTGACCACCGAACCCCTGGCCGCCTCTTGCGGCCCCCGATTGCCCGCCACCGAGCATCTGACCAACGATATCACCCAAGCCGCCGAGATTAGCCTGCCCATTGTTCGAGGACGCAGCGCCGATCAGAGCGTCGAGCATACCTTTGCCGTCAATCATCAAGTTTAATCCTTTACAGAAAGGAGAGAAGATAAAGAGGACTGAAAGATGGGAACCCTGAGTGCAGTTTAAAAGAGGGGATCAAGCCATTTTATCAACCTTGTTTTCCGGTTCGTCTCTTTCACCGATGAATCGTCCGAAAACCCTGACGGATAAACGTGACAGATCGTTAATGATCATAAAAAAAGCAGGGACGAAAATCAAGGACAGACAGGTCGATGCCAACAGGCCGCCAATCACGGCAATCGCCATCGGTGAGCGGAAATCACCACCGTCGCCGAAGCCGAAAGCGCTCGGCAGCATTCCTGCTGTCATCGCCATCGTCGTCATGACGATCGGCCTGGAACGCTTGCGCCCGGCGTCGATGATCGCCTCCATCGGCCCAACCCCGCGCGCCATGGCCTCAATGCCGAAATCGACCAGCATAATCGCGTTCTTGGCGACGATCCCCATCAGCATCAGGAAGCCGATGAACACCGGCAGGCTGATCGATTGCCGGGCAGCAAACAGCCCAAGAATAGCGCCGCCGATCGACAGCGGCAGCGACAGCAGGATCGTGAATGGTTGCAGGAAATTGGAGAACAGCAGGATCAGCACCCCGAGCATCAGCATGATACCCGCCACCATCGCCATGATGAAGCCGCTGAACACTTCCACCATCGCCTCGGCGTCACCGCCCTCGCGCAGCACCACGCCCTTGGGGAAAGCCTTGGCCGCCGGGGTTTCACGAATGTCACCCAGAACCTGGCCCAGAGGAGCCGAACCGTTGAGATCGGCCTCGATGGCAACCTTGAGCGAGCGGTCATAGCGATCGATAGACGACGGCCCCTTACCGAGATCGAAATCGACCACGCCGATCAACGGCACCGTTGCGCCACTGCCAGTACGGACTTTCAGGGTTTCGATGAGGTGCAGATCGCTGCGGGAGGATTCCGGCAACTGCACGCGGATCGGAATCTGCCGTTCGCCGGTATTGAATTTAGGCAGGTTGACGCTGACATCGCCGATGGTGGCAACACGGATTGTTTCAGCGATCTCGGCGGTGGTGACGCCGAGTTCCGCCGCCAGTGCCGGTTTGGGGCGGACACGGATTTCCGGGCGGTTCAGCGGTACGGTCGAGATAACGTTACGCACTGTCGGCATCCGCCGCATGTCTTGTTCCAGTGCTGCCCCGGCGGCAATCTGCTCTTCTTCGGAACCACCACTGACGATGACCTGCACCTCGCGCTGACCGTTGGGATCGAGAACGAAACCGCGCACGTCGGGAATATCGTTCAGCATCGTGCCTATCCGCTTTTCCATCTCCATCTGTGTCGTAGAACGTTCGGATTTATCGACGTAATTGATGAATAACGTCGCCAACCGGATTTCCTGACGGTTCGGCACCTGCAACCCGCCCACCGTGAAAACCGATTTCACTTCCGGCATTTTCTCCAGCCGCGCGGTAACGGCATCCGTCACCGCCCTGGTGTCCTCAAGTCTTGAGCCGGGCGGCAATTCGATCACCACATGCGAACGCCCGTTATCCTCCTTTGGAATAAACTCCATCGGAATAAGCATGGTGGAGGCGGCGGAAAGGATGAACAGCACGATGCCGACACAGAAAGTCTTGTATTTATGCGTTGCCGCCCAACGCACGACCCGCAGGTAGGCTTGCATGATCCGGCCCGGCGTTTCCGCTTCATGGCCATGATCGCGCAGGAAGAACGCCGCCAACATCGGCGTCAGCAAGCGCGCCACCAGAAGCGAGATCAGCACCGCCACCGCCACCGTCAGGCCGAATTGTCGAAAATATTGCCCAGCAATCCCCGGCATGAAAGCGACAGGCACGAACACGGCAACGATGGTGAAGGTGATGGCGATCACCGCGAGGCCGATTTCGTCCGCCGCTTCCAGGGCCGCCCGATATGGCGACTTACCGAGCCTCATGTGCCTGACGATATTTTCAATCTCGACGATGGCGTCATCCACCAGAATGCCGGTGACCAGGGTGATGGCGAGCAGGCTGATGAGATTGAGCGAGAATCCCATCTCATGGATGATCCAGAAGGTCGGGATGATCGACAGCGGCAGGGCGACGCTGGCGATCACCGTCGCCCGCCAGTCGCGCAGGAACAGGAACACCACCAGCACCGACAACGCTGCCCCTTCCATCAAGGTGTGCATGGTGGAGCGGAACGCCCCGAGCGTATAGGTAACCTCATTTTCGATAATCTGGAACGTGACACCGGAATGATTTTTCTCAAGGTCGGCAATCTTTGCCATCACCGCATCGCCGACGGTGACGTCGCTTGCCTCCTTGGTGCGCTTCACCATGAACGCCACAACCGGTTTACCGTCCAACCGGGCGAACACACGCGGCTCCTCCGCTCCATCGGTGACGTTCGCCAGGGCATCGAGCCGCACCTTGCGCCCGCCCGGCAGAACAATGGAGGTGGCGGCGAGATCGCGCACCGATTGTGCACCGCCGAGAGCGCGGATCGCCTGTTCCTGGCCGCCGACCTCGCCACGTCCGCCCGGCAGATCGATGTTCATGACACGCAATTGCCGCGTCACGTCTCCCGCCGTGACGCCTAGCGCCAGCAGCCGGTCCGGATCGAGGGTCACGCGGATTTCCCTGTCCGCCCCACCGACGCGCGTTACTTCGCCGACGCCGGAAATGGTCTTCAACTGACGCACGACGATATCGTCGACGAACCATGCCTCTTCCTCCGGCGTCATGGCCGGAGCCGAAACGGCATAGGTGAGGATCGGAAGGCTTTCGAGTTCGAGGCGCTGGATCAGCGGCTCGTCGATATCGCCGGGAAGATCGGCCCGTATCTTCGTCACCGCATCCTTGACATCGTTCAGCGCCCGGTCGGTGTCGGTGCCGATGGTGAACTCTACCATCGTCGTCATCACCCCGTCGGAAATCGACGTGGTGATGTGCTTCACCCCCGACAGGTTCGCGACCCCATCCTCGACTTTCTTAGTCACCTGATTGAGGATCTCGCTCGGTGCCGCGCCCGGCTGGGTGACGGTGATAGTGACAAGCGGAAAATCGAGGGCCGGAAACTGCGTGATCGGCAACGCCCGGAAGCCATACAGGCCCATCAGGAACAACACCACGAACAGGACGATGGGCGGAATGGGCCTGCGGATCGCCCAGGCGGAAATATTAAGGCGCATCAGCGGGGTGCTCCATCCGTCTCGGTGGTGTCGCTGGTGTTTTCCGCCCCGCGTTCGACCGGCTCGACAATGACGCGGATGCGATCACCGCCACGCAGGAAAGCGCCAGCCCGGGCGATCACATTTTCGCCGGGAGTGATGCCTTCGGTCAGTTCAACCCGTTCTCCCGACGAAAGCCCTGTCTTGACATTGCGCACCAAGACCGCCGCGGAGATACCGCGCAATTCGTTGGCTGCATCAGGGATAGGTTTGTCCATCGATTGCGCCGTTGAAGCGAGCAGCGGTTGCGCCACCAGAACCTGAGCGCCCTGGGCATCATAAATCACAGCGGTTCTCGGTACGACGATGCCGCGCTTGCGACCGATTTCGATCTCACCGCGCACAAACGCACCGATCCGCAATGCCGGATCGCTCGCCAGCGCGATACGGATGCGCCCGAGACGGGTCGCCTTGTCGATTTCCGGCGAAATCAGCCGGATCGTGCCGGATACCCGCCGTTCCGGACCGGCGTTCATGGTGAAACGCGCCCCCTCAGCGACACGC
This sequence comes from Microvirga sp., assembly GCA_031547465.1. Taxonomy (GTDB): domain Bacteria; phylum Pseudomonadota; class Alphaproteobacteria; order Rhizobiales; family Beijerinckiaceae; genus Hohaiivirga. The sequence goes on from JAVBRX010000065.1 coordinate 5,035, forward strand.
AGCAACTGCACCTCAGGTACCTCCGCCTCCAGTTCGATCTCGCCCTTGGCGATGATCCGAAACAGCGGCTCGCCCGCCGCCGATGCGGTGGCGCCGATCCGTGCCGTGCGACGACTGACGATACCTGCATTCGGAGCTTTTATTTCCGTTTTGTCACGCCGCAACTGCAATTCGTTGCGCATCGCCTCCGAGGCTTTCCTGTCAGCCTCGGCGATACGAAACCCATCCTGATCGGCGGCGAGACGGGCCGAAGCTGCCCGTTCCAGCGCAACGGCCTTCTCCATCTGTACATCGGTGGTATTTCCGGTCACCTTCAGGGTTCTGACGCGCTCCAGCGCCTGGCGCGTTTCGGTCAGCGTGGCTTCCGACATGGCAATCTGGTTGCGCGCCTGTTCGATGGCGGAATCGGCCTTCGCCAACAGCGCCGCATTCTGCAACAATTGCGCATCAAGAATATCGCGCGACAGACGAACGAGGATCTGTCCCTTCTCCACCCGGTCGCCCA
>JAVBRX010000185.1:0-2889 GCA_031547465.1 Microvirga sp.
AACGATGCGGGAAACGTATCGCACCGGGCGCGGTTCGTTCCGTGTGCGTTCGCGCTGGCAGAAGGAAGAGACGGGGCGGGGTGGCTGGGTCGCGGTGGTAACGGAGATACCCTATCTCGTGCCGAAGTCGCGGTTGATCGAGAAGATCGCCGAATTGCTGACCGAGCGGAAATTGCCGTTACTTGCCGATGTTCGCGATGAATCTGCCGAGGATATCCGCATCGTTCTTGAGCCGCGGGCGCGCAACGTCGATCCGGTGCTGATGATGGAATCGCTGTTCCGGCTCACCGAGCTGGAAAGCCGGGTGTCGATGAACGTCAACGTGCTTGCAGGTGGGCGGGTGCCGAAGGTGCTCGGCCTTGCCGAGTGCTTGCGGGAATGGATCGACCATCGGCGCAGCGTCCTCGTCCGCCGCTCGCAACATCGCCTTGATGTCATCGGCAGGCGGCTGGAAATCCTTAAAGGTATGCTGATCGTCTATCTCGATCTCGACCTGGTAATTAAGATCATTCGTGACGAGGATGAGCCAAAGGCGGAGTTGATGCGGGTGTTCAGGCTGAGCGAGATTCAGGCCGACGCCATCCTCGACACACGCCTGCGCTCGTTGCGCAAGCTTGAGGAAATGGTCCTCAAGAAAGAACTGGCGGCGTTGACGGCGGAAAAGACCGAGTTGGAGACGCTGCTTGGCTCCGAGGCCGCGCAATGGAAGGCGATCTCGACGGAAATCCGCGACGTGCGCAAGGCATTTGGCCCGGAAACCGTGATCGGACGGCGGCGCACCGCATTCGAGGACGCGCCGGATACGTCTGATATCGACTTTTCCGAAGCGATGGTTGAGCGTGAGCCGATCACTGTGATCGTGACGCAAAAAGGCTGGATCCGAGCGCTCAAGGGGCATGTCGCCGATATTTCCAACGTGCAGTACAAGGGTGACGATGCCCTGAAGACCTCGTTTTTCACTGAAACGACGGCAAAACTCCTCGTCATGGCGAGCAACGGGCGGTTTTTCACACTCGATGCATCGAAACTGCCCGGCGGGCGCGGGTTCGGCGACCCGATCCGGTTGATGGCCGATCTCGATGAGGGCGAGGATATCGTCGCCGTGTTTCCTTATAAACCCGGAACCCGGCTGCTCATCGCCAGTTCCGTGGGGCGGGGTTTCGTTGCTCCCGCCGACGAAATCGTTGCCAATACCCGCAAAGGCAAGCAGGTGCTGAATGTTGAGGGTGAGGGCAAGGCTGCGTTCTGCGTTGAGGCCGCAGGCGATCAGGCCGCCGTTATCGGTGAAAACCGCAAGCTGCTGGTTTTCCCCATTTCCGAAATTCCGGAAATGGGGCGCGGCAAGGGTGTTCGTCTGCAACGCTACCGAGATGGCGGCACATCCGATATCAAGGTGTTCGCCTTGGGCGACGGGTTAACCTGGCAGGATACATCCGGGCGAACCTGGACGGTGCCACAGGGTGAGCTTGCGGAATGGCTCGCACATCGGGCTGAAGCCGGTCGGCTGCCGCCGAAGGGCTTTCCTAAATCGAACAAGTTCAACTGACGTGCACCGCCGCGATGGTGTCATTCCATGCTGAGCGTCCCATGGTTGCGCATCGGGGATGCTTGAAATCCCCGATGCCATGATGCCATTTTTTCACTGACACAGCATTTTACACTGGCGTAGGCCGATAGGGCGGAGAGTATCCAGCTAACTGGCATGGGGCAGCTTGGGATTATAATAAAATTCGCATAAGAAATATTATGGAACTAAATTTGATACAATTGGCGCTGTCGACATCATCTGCGTTCCCGCCTCAGTTTGGTGGCGGATGACAAAACTCAGAATGCCTTGAAATGCCAATTTTCTGCCGCTCGTAGTTTTGGGCTTTCGCCATGCCGTTATTCGCCGATGCCAGGAAGCTCGGGCGCATCACAGGTTCCATCATCCTGGTTGCAAGTCGTACTCATCGACATTCTCCCTGATTACTTCCGGCAGCAGCACTGCCCGAAGCGCTCCATTTCAAGTATACGGGGTGACTTCTCCGGGCAAGCCGGTTGAAGCCCCTTGCTGCCAGCGATAATATTTGCCTGTAGAACGAACGGATCGCCCCCATGCAACCATCCAGGGACATTTCCCGCCTCATTGAGATCATGGCCGCCCTGAGAGATCCCCAGACCGGTTGTCCATGGGATATCGAGCAGACATTCGAGACGATCATTCCTTATACGCTCGAAGAAGCCTATGAGGTTGCAGATGCCATTGAGCGCAAGGATTACGTGGATCTGAAAGAGGAACTCGGCGACCTATTGCTTCAGGTTATATATTACGCGCAAATAGCTGATGAAAAAGAATTTTTCTCGTTTGACGATGTTGTCGAAGCCATCACGAAAAAGATGATCCGCCGCCATCCGCACGTTTTTGGCAACCCGCCCATCCCCTCCGCGGAACTCGACCGGCAATGGGACAGGATCAAGCAGGAGGAAAAGGCTGAACGCCTTTCGGCGAAAGCTCACCAGGAGCAAAAAAAATCCGCAGCCAACGCCCCGGCCCGGTTTCTCGACGGTATCCCGACGACGATCCCGGCCTTGCCCCGGGCCATGAAGCTCACAGCAAAGGCCGCCAAGGTTGGCTTCGATTGGCCGGAGACGGTACAGGTCATTGATAAAATTGAAGAGGAATTACAAGAGATTAAAGATGAAATCTCAACTAACGATAAAGCTCGCCTCCAGGATGAAATCGGCGATCTCCTGTTTGCGGTCGCCAACCTCGCCCGCCATGCCGGGATTGATCCGGAGGCGGCGCTCCGGGGCACCAACCGTAAATTCGAACGGCGCTTCGGTATGATCGAAACCGAATTGCGCGCCCAGGGGAAGAAACTGGATGAAGCGACCCTCGACGAGATG
>JAVBRX010000184.1:0-9617 GCA_031547465.1 Microvirga sp.
CGAAGCATTACGGCGCAATGGCGCGGGATGCGCTGGCCCTGTTCCCGGATGGCGCGATGAAGACGGCTTTGCTCGATACAGTGGATTTCTGCGTCAGCCGGGCACACTGAACCATCCGCCGCAATTTCAAGCTACGATAGAACGGTTTGTTCGATCCACCACTGCGGCCTTGCGGCGCGTAGCACTTCGCTTGCTAAGAAGGCAGCCCGTGTATCCGGATAAAGGCCGAACACTGTCGCGCCGGAACCAGACATCCGGGCAAGCGCACAATGCCGTGTCGCCCGCACCAGACCAAGGGCCTCGCCGATGATGGGCGCGATGCTTCTGGCCGCAGGTTCCAGGTCGTTGCGCACGGTTTGCAGCAACTCGAACAGATCATTCTGCCGCAGGTGCTTCGGAATGGGCGGATGCGCAGCATCGGCCAGAGAGATGCCCGGTTCATATCCGGCAGCCAGAAATACGTCGCGGGTGTCGACGGCGACACGTGGGTTGACGAGTACGGCATCGAGCGGAGGCAGAGCAAGCGCGCCCCCGAGCCGTTCGCCGGTTCCGGCCATCAATCGCGCAACGCTCGAAAGACAGACCGGCACATCGGAGCCTGAAAGACGGGCGGCGGCGAGAATCTGTGGCGATTCTGTCTCCATGCCATTCAGCCCGGCGAGTAGCCGCAGTGCCGCTGCCGCATCGGCAGAACCGCCGCCGAGGCCCGCTGCCGTTGGCAGGCGTTTTGTCAGGTGAAACTGTCCGGTTTTATTTTTACCGGTGTTGTCCCGGAACAGGCGTGCAGTCTTGAGGACAAGGTTATCCTCGATCCGTCCGGCATGGGCCGCAGTCGGTCCATCCACGACGAGTTCCGTCATGGGGCCGGGTGTCAGATGCAGAACATCGCAAGAGGGAGATTGCAGTTCCTGACGTGCGAACACGGTCAGGCTTTCGAGGAGATGATAACCGTCGGTCCGGCGACCGACGATATGCAGGGAGAGATTGACCTTCGCCGGGGCGAGCGATACCTTGGACGGAATGCAGGATCCGTCCGGTACTTCCGGCTCCTTGGCGATCAATTTCCGGAACCGCCCTGCTGCGTTCCGCCCGGCGACGGCGGTTGCACATTCCCGCTAGGTGCGGGTGGAGCAGAGGACGAGGCGTCCTGCGTCTGATTGTCTGTTCCTTGAGGCGCAGGTTTCGCATTGTCCGGGCCGGGCTGTTCCTCAATGGCATCAAGCCCGCTCGCCAGCTTCTTCTCGATCCGGGCCAGATCCTCGGCCTCGGGCTTGGCATCCTTGGCGTGCTGCCACTGGAACTGTGCCTCGGTCTTGCGACCGACTTTCCAGTAGGCATCGCCAAGATGATCGTTGATGACCGGATCGCCGGGTTTGAGCGTGACGGCACGCTCCAGTTCGCGCACTGCATCGTCATAGCGACCGAGACGATAGAACGCCCAGCCAAGGCTATCGATGATCATGCCGTCCCGTGGCGACAGTTCAACTGCTTCCTGCAACATCTTGAATGCCGGGTCGATATTCATGCCGCGGTCGACCCAGCTATAGGCAAGGTAATTGAGGACCGTGGCGCGGGCGGAGCGTTGACCTTCGGGAACGAGATCGAGCGCTTTTTGCAGGTCGGTCTCTGCCTTTTGCCAGTCCTTTGTCCGCTCGTAACAGGTGCCACGGAAAAAGAACAGCGACCAGTGCCGCGATGTCGGCGTGCCGATTTTGTCGATTGCCTTCGAGTAGACGTCGGCGGCTTCCCCCCAGTGCTGACGCGAGCGCAGCACCGACCCGAGGGCGCTGATCGCCTCCAGATCGTCAGGGTAAGCAGCCATCGTCTGCTTCAGCGATGCCTCTGCCTCGTCGCCGCGCTTCAACGATTCAAGGGCAAAGCCCCTCTGTACCTCGGCGGTCGTCCGCATCGGCGACGAACGGGGAACCGTATCGAGCAATTCGATTGACGACTCGTATTGTTTCAACTGTTCGAGATAATCGGACAGCGACAGGATCGCCAGTGGCTCCTCCGGGTGGAGATACGAAGCGAGGCGTAAATAGATGATGGATGTCCATTCGCTGCCTGATTCCCGGTCCAGTGGGCGCAGGGAAAACAGAACCTCGGATGCTCCCTGCTGCGCGGTCTGGAACGGCAGAGGCAGGGTTTCCCCGGCGCGTAGGCGCTTCAGGGCATCGGCGACGATAGGGTGGTTCGGGAACAGGCGTTCAAAATCCTTATAAACATTCAATGCCCCAGTCTGATCGCCCTGTTGCGACAGGATACGGCCATAAGCGTCGATCACGCGCAGGGTTTTGCGATCTGCGCGATAGGCCGCTTCCAACCGCTTCAGCGCTTCCTCGCGGTTGCCCAGCATCGCGGCGATCAGCCCGGAATGATAGTTCAGGATCATCGCGAAGGGCGTACCCTTTTCGAGCGGCAGGATGGCGTCGAGCAGGGCGAGAGCGCGCTTCTGATCCTTCGATCCGGCATAGGACCAGGATGTCAGGAGAAGCGAAACGAGAATATCCTGCTTCTGCTCGACAGCACGCGCCTCGGACCAGATGCCCTGAAGAATGGCCTTCATCCTGGCCGGAGAGGATGAGGTGATCCTCTTCATATAGGCGCGGGCTTCGGCATAGCGACCCAGCTTGAAGTTGTTCACGCTCAGGGTAAACTGCGCAAACTTGTAGTTGTTTTCCTTCGGGCGGATCGTTCTGGCGATCTTGAAAGCCTCGTCGAGCTTGCCGTCGGCGATAAGCGTGGCGAAGGTGCGCGCCTTGATTTCCTGATTGCGCGGATCTTCGAGCATCGTCTGCTGGTAATAGAACGCGGCGGAGCGCATATCTCGGCTCTTGGCGGCGACATAGGCGGCAAGATAATTGCCCACAAGCTCACTTTCATCCGCCGGGTTGGTCCGCGCCGCTGTGGGCGCATGCGCCGCCATTACGCCGCCGAGGATCGCAAGCGGCAGGGAGAAGCGGGAAACAAGGCGGATGAACGTCGGCTTCATGAACGGCACTGGGATCGGCTCCGGGTCTCGCACCGGCTCGAAACCGGTGACGATGTCTGTAACATGCCCGGGCGCGGAGGGAAACGGATAGTGCTGGACGCCCTCTACTTAATGCGTCGGATGGGGAATACCAAATGCCAGGCCGATCCGGTCTTTCAGATTATCAGCACTTTCATTTTCTCCGTGATGGAGGAGAGAAAACGCTGAGAGCGTTTCCCGATCCGGACAGATCGAGAAACGCTCTCAGAAACAGGTCGACAGATAAATGTTGAAGTCTTACAGCCCGGAATAGTTGGGGCCGCTGCCTCCTTCGGGGGTCGTCCAGGTGATGTTCTGCTCTGGATCCTTGATATCGCAGGTTTTGCAATGCACGCAGTTCTGCGAGTTGATGACGAAACGAGGATCGGTTTTCGCCGCTTCGTCGCCGTAAACGATTTCATACACCCCTGCCGGGCAGTAAAAGCGGGCGGGTTCGCCATAACGCGGTAGGTTGCTGGCAACGGGCAGTGACGGATCGCGCAGATGCAGATGGCAGGGCTGGTCTTCCTCGTGACTGAGGTTGGCGAGGAATACCGAGGATGCGCGGTCGAAGGTCAGAACCCCGTCCGGCTTGGCATAAGTGATGGGCTTTACCTGATCGATGGGCTTGAAGCAGGCATGGTCCGGCTTATTGTGTTTCAGTGTGCCGAACAGCGAACGCCCGATCAGTTGATGGGTGAACAGATCGAAACCGCCGAAGGCAAGGCCAGGAACCGTCCCGAGCTTGGCCCAGAACGGCTTGAAGTTGCGCACCGGATAGAGATCCTTGCCGATTGCGGATGAGCGCCACGTTTCTTCGTAAGATACCACTTCATCGTGCGCCCGCCCGGCGGCAAGCGCCTCGAACAGGTGCTCAGCGCACAGCATACCCGACAGGATGGCGTTATGGGAACCTTTAACACGCGGAACGTTGACGAAACCGGCGCTGTCGCCCACGAGACAGCCGCCGGGGAAGGTCAGGCGCGGCACGGATTGCCAGCCGCCTTCGGCTATGGCGCGCGCGCCGTATCCGATTCTCGTCGCGCCCTCCAGATATTCCCGGATCAGAGGATGCGTTTTGACCGTCTGGAATTCGTCGAACGGCGACAGCGTCGGGTTACTGTAATTCAGATGTACCACGAATCCGACTGCCGCCAGATTGTCCCCGTAATGGTACATGAACGAGCCGCCGCCGGCGCTGTTCGGCAACGGCCAGCCCATTGTGTGGCGAACGAGACCCGGATGGTGTTTCTCCGGTTTCAGGTGCCACAATTCCTTGATGCCGAGGCCGTGCTTCTGGATATCGGCGTTGCGCGTCAGGTCGAAACGACGGATCGCGTCCTTGCTCAGGCTGCCGCGCGCACCTTCGGCGAGAATCGTGTAGCGCGCCCGCAATTCCATGCCGCGGGCGAATTCGCTTTTCGGCTTGCCGTCGCGCCCGATGCCCATGTCACCGGTGGCGATGCCGACGACGCGCATGGTGTCGTCAAGCAGCAGTTCAGAGGCGGCGAAGCCGGGATAGATCTCGACGCCCAGCGCTTCCGCCTTCTCCGCCAGATACTTGCATACCAGTCCCAGGGAGGCGATGTAGCAACCGTCGTTGTGAAGCAGCTTCGGCATGGTGAAGCCGGGGACGCGGATGCCGCCCGAGCGCCCGAGAACGTAGAACTCGTCCCGCTCGACGATGTTTGTCTCCGGGAAGGCAGGGTCGTCGTGCCAGCCGGGCAGAAGATTATTGAGGCCGACCGGATCCATCAGGATGCCGGACAGCGAATGCGCTCCGACTTCCGACCCCTTTTCGACGACGACGACCGAAACATCGCCGCCTTTCGCAGCGGCAATCTGCTTCAGATGGATTGCCGTCGCCAAACCTGCCGGTCCCGCGCCGACAATGACAACATCAAAATCCATCGCTTCCCGGGCTGGTAATTGCATCGGTCCCTCCAGGTTGTCATTTTCTCAAGCGCGCTTATGAGATGGGCGCTGCGAGGTCGATCAAGCGATCTGTCGCGATCGATGGAATCGCTCATTGGACGAATTGTGCGTTCTACTCAAGTAAAATTGTTCCAAAGATTGGCATGGCACAAGCAATTGGAGTAAATCTGTCGGATGAACGCGATGACCCCAGAATTGGCCGGGCTGGAAGCGGTGCTTGATTTCTATGTCGAGGCCGGGGTCGATGCCGCTCTCGACGAGATCCCGCATGATCGTTTTGCTGAGGAGGCGCTTCACTCGCAAGGAAAGGTATCGAGGTCACAGCCGGAGATACCGCTTCACCGGGAACAGGGAGCGGGCGGATCGCCGGTTGCGTTCTCTGTCCAAACTCCCGCTCGTACCGCATCGCCTTTGGCGGCCTCGCAACCACCGATCTCCGTTCTGCCGGAACAGGCGGTAAACGATGCGCGCGAACGCGCTGCCAGCGCCACGACGCTGGATGAGCTGGAGCGCATTCTCGCTTCTTTTGACGGCTGCGCCTTGAAATTCGGCGCGAAAAACCTGGTATTTGCCGATGGCAGTCCTAATGGGCGGGTTATGCTGGTCGGCGAAGCGCCGGGGGCGGATGAGGATCGACTCGGCAGGCCGTTTGTCGGTCGATCCGGGCAATTACTCGATCTGATGCTGGCGGCCATCGGCCTCGATCGGTCCGGCGTCTATATCGCCAATGTCATTCCCTGGCGTCCTCCCGGCAACCGGACGCCGACGCCGCAGGAAGTCGCCATCTGTAAGCCGTTCATCGTCCGGCAGATCGAACTGGCTGCGCCCGACATTCTCGTCACCCTTGGTGGCCCGGCAACCCAGGCGTTGCTCGATATCAGGGAGGGCATCCTCAAGACGAGGGGGCGCTGGTTCTCTTATCAGGCCAGGGAAAAATCCATCCAGGTCTTGGCGGCCCTGCACCCGGCTTATCTTCTCCGGCAGCCCCTGCAAAAACGATTGGCGTGGAGAGACATGCTGGCATTGCGGCAATCTCTGGACAACGGGGTCGGTTAAGAGCGATAATCACAAATTGTGCAGTTGCCGGATACGGTATCGGCGGCAATGAGTGCGAATGATATCTATTGAATAGTCGAGGCAGACCATGCGTTGGGATGATTTCCGTCAGTCGGACAATGTCGAGGATCGCCGCGGGATGCGAATTCCTGGCGGTGGCAAGGGGTTGGGCGTGGGGACGATGGTCATCCTCGGCCTGGTCGGCTGGTATTTCAACATTGATCCGCGCTTGCTCATCGGTGGCGCGGAAATGCTGTCCGGCGGCGGGCAGCAACAGCAGCAGGCCAGTTATGGCGGCGGCGCTCCGAATGACGAGGTCGGGAAGTTTGCGGCTGCCGTTCTCGGCAATACCGAGGATGTCTGGCGGCAGGTTCTGCCGCAGCAGACCGGGAAGCAGTACCGCGCACCCGGTATGGTGATCTTCTCGCAGGCGACGCAATCCGGCTGCGGCCCGGCGCAATCCGGTATGGGGCCTTTTTATTGCCCGATGGACCAGAAGGTTTACATCGACCTGTCGTTCTTCCAGGAAATGCAACGCCGCTTCCGCGCCGGGGGCGAATTTGCCTATGCTTACGTGCTGGCGCACGAGGTCGGTCACCATGTCGAAAACCAGCTCGGCATCCTGCCGAAAGTGCAGTCGGCGCAGCGCGCTGCCGGAAAGGTCGAAGCGAACCACCTGTCGGTCGGCGTTGAACTGATGGCGGATTGCCTTGCGGGTGTCTGGGCACATCATTCCGACAAGCAATACAATTCCCTTGAGCAGGGCGATGTCGAGAAGGCCATTGCCGCCGCGAACGCGATTGGTGACGATGCCCTGCAACGGCAATCGCAAGGCTATGTCTCCCCGGATTCCTTCACTCACGGCTCTTCGGAGCAGCGGGTGCGCTGGCTGATGACAGGCCTCAAGAGCGGCGATGTCCGGGTTTGCAGCGACGCTTTCAGGGAATAGACTGCCCGCGAAGGTTCCTCCTTTTGGGACTGTCACCAGAGGATTCTCCAGTTAGAAAGGCTGTGCGTAGCCTAGAGCAATGTGCGTTTAAGTGGATATCGGTTAAACGCGAAGAACATGGCGAAATCAAAGCACTTAGAGCGTTTTGCGATTCCGTGTGAACGCAAAACGCTCTAAGCGGGGGAATAGATGATCGTCAGAACCGTGATCGCCGCAGCGGCGCTTGTCGCCGCATTTGCTGGGTCTGTCCGGGCGCAGGGAGGCGGGAATGAGCATCCTGCCCTGATTGCAGCCCGCACGCACCTTTATGCCGGAACGCTGCCGGAGGGGGAGCACAGGATCGCTGCGCTGGCATTGAAAGATCCGGAATCCGTCGAAGCCGTTTATGCCCTCGGCCTGATCCGCACCGCGGTCGCCATTGAGCGTTTCAGCCAGAGCCTGACCCGTTACGGATTCAAGACGTCGCGCATAGGCGGTTATGTTCCGCTCAGCCTGCCGGTGAAGCCGGGTAAGGACATTGCGGACATCACCCATGAGGATTGGCGGCGGATTCTCGGTGATCTGGTTACGGATCTCGACAAGGCCGAGGCAACGCTTGCCGGGGTGGGGGCCAAAGCCGTGACCTTCCGCCTGGAACCGGGCAAGGTGCGCTTCGATCTGAACGGCGACGGTAATGCCTCGGACGACGAAACCTTGTGGAGTGTCATATCTGGAGCGCCGCCCGGTGCGATGCCCGATCAGGCCGAATTGTCCATGATCGTGACGTTCGATAGCGCCGATGCCGCTTGGCTGCGCGGTTATGCCAACATCGTCATCGCCAAGGCGCAGTTCCTGCTTGGCTACGATACCGCAAGCTCATTCCCGTTTGTGAAGGAGTTGCTGTTCGTCAATCCGAAAGCCCTGCTTCCGCATGATGAGACGGAAGGATCGCGTCGGACATGGGAGGAAGAATTCATCCCCGTCGTCGCGTTCGTTCATAGTGTCCACTGGCCGGTGGGAGAACCGGCGCGGCTGGCGGAAATTCCGGAGCGTCTGAAAACCACGATCGTCATGAGCCGCCTGAGCTGGAAGTTGATCGCAGGGCGTCAGGACAAGAATGCTTTACGCTGGATCCCCGGCCCTGGTCAGAAAGGAGCGATGGGGATCGACGTGACCGAGGAGATGTTGGCAAGCTGGCATCTCATGCTGGATCGCATGGAAAGTGTTCTCGACGGAAAAATCCTGCTGCCTATTCCGGAATGGTGGCGGTCGTTCGGTTTACGTTACAGTCCGGCGATGGGCATCAATCTACGCCGCATGTTCACTGAGCCGAGGGAGTTCGATTTCGTCCTGTTCTCGCTGGGCTACAATATGCAGCCCTTCGTCGAACAAGGCGAAGCCTTGTCGCAGGAGGAATGGATGAGCGCCGTGCGGTCGTTCGGAGGCAATTTCATGCTGTATGCGGCCTGGTTCAACTAGTCGGGCACACGCAAACGGAGAAGGGAGGGCAGCGTTGCGGCTCCGCCCTATCTTGTTGTTTCCCTGCATGATCCCGTGTCATAAGCCGCGCTCCGCATAACCCTTCCGATCACAAACGAATCGCTTTCCCATCATGAATACCACCCTGGCCCTGTTCGTCACCACCGCCGCAATCCTGATCGTTACGCCAGGGCCGACGATGCTGCTCGCCCTCAGCAACGGCGCGACCTACGGCATGCGGATCGCCGCCTTCGGCTTTCTAGGTGCGGGGTTGGGCAGTGCCGTCGTCATTACCACAGTGGCGCTGGGGTTCGGGGCGCTCCTGAAAGTGTCCGAACAGGCATTCACCATCGTGAAATGGGTTGGCGTCGTCTATCTTCTCTGGCTGGCTCTGGCTTTGTGGCGCAGCCATCCGCAATCGCTTGCCGAACAGAGCGAACGGGTGGCCGCATCGCGCTCGCGCCGTTCCGCTTTTCTGCGTTGCTTCACCGTGTCGGTGACAAACCCGAAGGGCATCCTGTTCCTGGCAGCCTTCCTGCCGCAATTCATCGATGTGAATCAGCCGCAGTTTCCGCAATATCTGCTGCTTGGAACGATTTTCACCGTCCTCGATATGATATGCATGACATGCTACGCCTATGGCGGGCGGCAACTGGCGCGGATGCTGACGGCGGCAAGCATGCGGCATCTCAACTGGTTCTGCGCATGCGTCATGGTGCTGCTCGCCGGGTTTCTGGCGGTGTTCCAGCGCCCGAGCGCATGATCGTAACATTCTATCCGAAGAGGCGTTCATGCCCAGCATCGACCCGATCGTTCCTTTCGTTCCGCTGAACATCGCCGTGCTGACGGTGTCTGATTCCCGTGTCGCCACGGATGACGTATCTGGCGATACGCTAGTGGCGCGGTTGGAAAAGGCGGGGCATTGCCTTGCTGCCCGCATTATCGTCCGCGACGATATCGAGATGATCCGCGCCCAGGTGCGCGACTGGATTGCCGATCCGGCTGTTCATGTCGTCATCAGCACTGGCGGCACCGGTTTCACCGGGCGCGACGTGACGCCGGAGGCGGTCGAGCCGTTGTTCGAGAAACGGATGGACGGGTTCTCGATCCTGTTCCATCATCTGTCCTATGAGAAGATTGGCGCGACGGCGATCCAGTCCCGTGCCACCGGCGGCATCGCCGGTGGCACCTATATCTTTCTGCTGCCCG
>JAVBRX010000180.1:0-14557 GCA_031547465.1 Microvirga sp.
ATCGGGGACTTGAAACGTTCTTCGTCCTCAAGTCTCCACTCTTTGCCCTCGGCTTTCAGGTTGTCGCGGCGCACGGTGGCAAGCACACTTGCCGCCTGTTCGCCGCCCATCACCGATATGCGCGCGTTCGGCCACGAAAACAGGAACCGCGGCGAATAGGCCCGCCCACACATGCCGTAATTGCCAGCGCCGAAAGAACCACCGATCAGCAACGTCAGTTTCGGCACGCAAGCATTGGCGACCGCCGACACCAGTTTCGCCCCGTCCTTGGCGATACCTGCAGCCTCATAACGCCGCCCGACCATGAACCCGGCGATATTCTGCAAGAACAGCAAGGGAATGCGCCGCTGGCAGCACAATTCGATAAAATGCGTTCCCTTCAGCGCCGATTCCGAGAATAGAATGCCGTTATTGGCGATTATACCGACTGGAATACCGTACAGCCATGCAAAGCCCGTCACCAGTGTCGTGCCGTAAAGTGCCTTGAACTCATCGAACTCCGAGGCATCGACCAACCGGGCAATGACATCACGCACATCGTATTGCTGCTTGAGATCGGTCGGAATGATCGCAGCCAGATCGTCGGCGGGATAGAGCGGTTCGCGCGATGGTTTAAGGTCGACATCCGGCATCTTCCGGGTATTCAACCGCGCCGCGATTTCGCGGGCAATGACGAGCGCATGATGGTCATCAAAGGCGTAATGGTCGGCAACTCCGGATTGCCGCGTATGCACCTCGGCCCCGCCAAGATCCTCCGCCGAAACTTCCTCCCCCGTCGCCGCCTTCACCAGCGGCGGGCCACCAAGGAAGATCGTTCCCTGACGGCGGACGATCACCGTTTCGTCCGACATGGCAGGCACATATGCGCCGCCTGCTGTACACGACCCCATGACAACAGCAATCTGCGCCACGCCCGCCGCTGACAGGCGTGCCTGATTGTAGAAAATGCGCCCGAAATGCTCCCGATCTGGAAATACCTCCGTTTGATGCGACAAATTCGCGCCGCCGGAATCGACCAGATAGATGCATGGCAAGTGGTTCTCGGCGGCAATCTCTTGTGCTCGCAGGTGTTTTTTCACTGTTAACGGATAATATATTCCACCCTTGACGGTGGAATCGTTGCAGACGATCATAACCTCGCGCCCGCAGACCCGTCCGATCCCGGCGATCAGCCCGGCGGCATGCACGTCACCGTCATAAAGCCCGTTGGCCGCCAGCGCACAGATTTCCAGGAACGGCGCGCCCGGATCGAGTAGCCCCGCCACCCGCTCGCGCGGCAGAAGCTTTCCCCGTGCCAGATGCCGCTCCTGCGCTTTCTGTGGCCCACCTAGCGCCGCCTGTTCACGCTTTGCCTGCAACTCACCAGCCAATGCCGCCCAGACACGCCGGTTGTACATCGCAGCATCGGATGCCAGATCGGCTTTCGTCTCAAGAACCGGCAATCCCGCCTCCCGCCTCATTCCTGTTTATCTCCCAACAGAAAATGACGGGGGAAAGCGGGTACTCAAGCCCGGTCCGGATTACTCTTTCGGCCAAGCTTACCGGGTGTCGAAGTGGAACAGAAAACGGATCGGACCAATGGAGACGACTGGCCCTGCCCGCTCCGGCAGAGCCACCCGTCACCTCTAATCATTCGGAATCTATCAGACCGCTGCCTGCATCCAGCGCACCAGATCGCCCTTCGGCGCAGCGCCCTGCTTACGCGCAGAAATCTGCCCGCCCTTGAAGATAAACAAGGCTGGAATCGATGAGATGCCGAGCTTTGCGGCAATCTCCGGGTTCTCATCGACATTGACCTTGGCAACCTTCACCTTACCAGCGAACTCGGTGGCAATTTCCTCCAGCGCCGGAGCGATCATCTTGCACGGCCCGCACCATGGCGCCCAGAAATCCACCAGCACCGGCTCGGCGGATTTCAGCACGTCTTTCTCAAAACTCGAATCGGTTACCGTTACGGTCGTCATATTTCACCCATCTTTTTCATGTTTTCAGGCGCTTTTGCGCCTTGTCATAAGTGCCTGGCTTGTAAGGTAAGGAGCTATGTGGGCAGAATCAAGCTCCCAACAAAATCGCTCCCGATACAAGGTCTTCGCATTAAAAATGTAAGATTAAGTACCTAGAATCGAGCGGCTTCAAATGCGCATGGAAATTGGCTTCACCTTGGCATCATGCAGGTCTCTTAACGAAACATGGAAGTTTTGCTGCTTTGAAACCTGCCATGAAGATAGTGCTTATACATATGGAGGAGATTTCATATGGCCAATTTCATCGTCACTCCACACGGCGAGCGCCTCGCCATCATAGCCGCAGATGAATACGAAAAGCTTGTAAAAGCTGCAAAGGGCATCGACATTGACGACAGCAGAGAACTTCAGCGCACCGCATTCAAACCCCAGCGCATCGATAAGGTCGAGATTTCACACAATCGTAAACAAGAAGCGGCATCTATCCTCATTGCAGATGTCATAGCCATCTATATACGCGATAAGGCCGTGCTGCAGGCACGGCCATCCGATGTAGCGGGCCGGGCAAAAAAACTTCTGGAATTCTGGGGAGGACGGACACTTGATCAGGTCTCGGGTTCAACCTGCCGGGAATATGTCTTGTGGCGTGGCAAGGCAGCCTCCGCCCGACGTGAACTGGAAGATCTGAGCGCCGCAATCTCCTATCATCGAAGGGAGGGCTTATGTCGTGAGGTTATTACAGTCGTTCTGCCAAAAAAGGGAGAGCCTCGATCAAAATGGCTCACCCGATCCGAAGTTGCGAAGCTCCTCTGGATTGCCTGGCGATTTCGCGACGCAACACCACCTTTTCAAAGAAGCCGGCAGCATGTCGCACGTTTCATCCTGACCGCCCTTTACACGGGCACACGAGCCGGAGCGGTTTGTAGCGCAGCGCTTCAACCAACGGTTGGCCATGGGTGGATAGATGTAGATCGGGGCGTATTTTACCGCCGTCCCGAGGGTGAGCGCGAAACAACCAAGAGAAAGCCGCCTGTCAGGCTCTCAGTCCGCCTTCTGGCGCATATGCGCCGATGGAAAGCCAACGGACAAAAATTCGTTGTCGAATTTCACAATAAGCCAGTGCGGGACGTGGATCGCGCATTCCGCAACTGTGTCCGTGAGGCCAAGCTGGCAAAGGTATCGCCGCACACGCTTCGCCACACCGCCGCCACCTGGCTGATGCAGGCCGGTGTCGATACATGGGAAGCGAGCGGGTTTCTTGGTATGTCGCTCAAGATCCTGGAGCGGGTCTATGGACACCATCACCCGGATTTTCAAAAGGCCGCAGCGGACAAAATCGCCCGAAAACTCAGTTAGGCAAAATCTCATTAAATCCAAACTATGCTCAATAAAATTAATAGCTATCGTTTCAAGAACCTCTTTCTGTACAAAACAGGCAACATAAAATTAACAACTTCTAATATAGCGATTTCAAATAATATAATTCTTCTTCAATTTAAAGTTTAATGAAATCTGATCCTAGACCTATTGTCCGCTACGTCGCGCTCCCGGTGCGGCGTCCAGAGGTCGATGAATCTCTTCTTTATGTACGACAGCACTACGGCAGACATCCTGGCCATGTCCCCCAGCATCCATATCGGGTTGGCTCAAGCGGGCTTGCAAGGCCCGGGCAAAGTTTATGCTCGGAACCTCGATCAAACGGTAAGACAGCATGGCCAAGCCCAACGTGGCCATCATATAGAGAGCGAATACTCCCGGAGAGAAATTCTGGGATATGGCAGTGGCATAAGTAGCCCATTCGAGAAAAAAGGGATGGAACAGATACACCGAATAACTGATCGTCCCGAGAAAAACGAGCCACCGCGCCTCTAATTTGATGACAGTCGTAAAGACCATCATGAACAGCACTCCAAGCGTCGCTCCCCCAAAATAGGCCAGCTGCTCGCCTGTGGGATCTGTCCCCGCTTTTCCGGCCAGGATTGCGATCAGTACGAGGGTCGCCAGAAACGCCGACAGCCAGATGAGAGACGGTATCAGATTTTTTGATTTCCAGCCATTCAGGCTAACATCCCGCCAGATACTGCCAAAAAACATCAAGCCAAGCGAAAGTAAATAGGAAGTCGGAATAAAAAACATCCCTGTATTATAGCGCATAACCCAGAGTAGAATTACAAAACCTAGCATAGACAAAGCACATATGAAATTCATATGACGCCAGCGCCGTAGTCCTGTAATGAACAGAACTGCTGTCGCAATATAAAATGCCATTTCCAGTAATAGCGTCCAGTAAATTCCGAACATATCCGGAACCCGAAAAAGTCCCTGGAACATCGTTGCATTGACCAGCAGCCTCTTGGGGTCGAAAGGTTGCTGCAAAAACAGCATATGAACCAGAACCGCCAGAAACAACGATACCCAGTAAGCCGGATACAGACGAAAAAACCGTGAGATAGCGAACCGGGTGACGGCCCTCGGACCATCTTTCAAGCTATATGGAATAACCATTCCGCTAATGACGAAGAACATCGCCACGCCGAACTGCCCCGGACTGATAGAGATTTTCTGCACATATATAAAGAAAGGCGTTCTCTCAAGAAAATGCCATACAGCAACCGCCAGGGCGGCAATCCCGCGCAGGGAATCCAGATAGGCCAACCGCGAATTACTATTCACCGATCCGCCCCCGGTTTCGTTTTCTGATACAGACTTCAGAATGGGCCGATATGGACATCATCACCCCGGCTTCCAGAAGAGCGCGGCGGACAAAATTACCCGCAAGATCGGATGATTTCTGACCCCGTAAAAAACCAAAAATCAGCTAAGCTATTGAAATATATGGTGGGCGGTAACGGACTCGAACCGCTGACATTCTCGGTGTAAACGAGACGCTCTACCAACTGAGCTAACCGCCCCTGATCGGACAGGATGATCCTTGGCCCAATCTATCCACGTTCCATCCGGAACTGGACACCTGTCCCTTACATCATACATTCAGGGAAAAGAATAGGCCGGCAACCCGGTTACCGGCCTTTTTCAGGCATGAACCTGAGCAAATCGGTTCATTCCAGACTTATCACTTGCCGTTGACGGCATCCTTCAGGCCGGCGCCGGCGCGGAACTTCGGCGTCTTGGAAGCCGGAGTCTTCACCTTCTCGCCCGTGCGCGGATTGCGCGCTTCGCCAGCGGCGCGGTTCGTCACCACGAAAGTGCCGAAGCCGACGATCTTCACTTCATCGCCCTTCTTCAGAGCGCCAGTGATCGCCGCAATGGTGGCATCAATAGCTTCACCAGCTTGCGTGCGAGTCAATCCAGCCTTCTCGGCAACGGCGGCAACGAGTTCGCCCTTATTCATGTGTAACCCTCCTAATGACGGTGGCATCCAGAAACCATTGCTCACCACCGCTCTGGAAGAGCGGTGTGACGCAATAAAAAACAACACGCAAGCCCTAGAATCGTTAGAATGGGCCATTTTTGCGCATTTTCCCAAAAAAACGCCCCGGATTTACATCCGGGACGTAAAAGGATGGGGATTTTAGCCCGATACGCTTAGGTTCTAGTGCTCTCAATGAGCCAGAAGCGTTTGCGAATCTTCATTCTGCGCTGAAGCGGCACGCGCCGCATCAGCTTCAGTTTCGTCCCATTCAATCCGCTCCGGCATACGCACGAGGGCATGTTTCAGCACCTGTTCCATCCGCGAGACGGGAACGATCTCCAGACCGCTACGCACGCTTTGCGGGAGATCTGCCAGATCCTTGACGTTATCCTCAGGGATCAGCACCTTCTTGAGGCCGCCGCGCAAAGCTGCAAGCAACTTCTCCTTGAGGCCTCCGATCGGCAGCACCCTGCCCCGCAGCGTCACCTCACCGGTCATGGCGACATCGCGGCGCACCGGAATGCCGGTCATGGTGGAGACAATCGCCGTCGCCATGGCGATGCCTGCCGACGGGCCGTCCTTCGGCGTCGCGCCTTCCGGCACATGGACGTGAATGTCGCGGGTATCGAACAGCGGCGGCTTGATGCCGAAATCGACAGCCCGCGAGCGCACATACGAGGCAGCGGCGGAAATCGATTCCTTCATCACATCGCGCAGGTTACCGGTGACGGTCATTTTGCCACGTCCGGGCATCATCACCCCTTCAATGGTGAGAAGCTCGCCGCCGACTTCCGTCCAGGCAAGGCCAGTGACGGCACCGATGCTATCCTCTTCCTCAACCTCGCCGAAACGGAACTTCGGCGGACCGAGGAACTCGGCAAGATTGGCAGCGGTGATATCGACCGATTTGATCTTCTTGATGATGATCTCCTTCACCGCCTTGCGGATCAGGTTAGCCAGTTCGCGGTCGAGATTACGCACCCCGGCCTCCCGCGTGTAACGGCGGATCAGGAGCATCAATCCCTCATTATCGATCGACCATTCCTTCTCCTTCAGCCCATGCTTCTTCATGGCATTTGGGATCAGGTGCTTGCGGGCGATCTCCTGCTTTTCCTCCTCGGTGTAACCGGCGATGCGGATCACCTCCATACGGTCGAGGAGCGCTGGCGGAATATTGAGGGTGTTGGCGGTGGTAATGAACATCACATTCGACAGATCGTAATCGACTTCGAGATAGTGATCGTTGAACGAGTTGTTCTGCTCCGGATCCAGAACCTCAAGCAGGGCCGCCGACGGGTCTCCACGGAAATCCATGCCGAGCTTGTCGATTTCATCTAGCAGGATCAGCGGATTATTCGATTTTGCCTTGCGCATCGACTGGATGATCTTGCCGGGCATCGAGCCGATATAGGTCCGACGATGGCCGCGAATCTCGGCCTCGTCGCGCACGCCACCGAGCGATAGACGCACGAAATCGCGGCCCGTGGCGCGGGCGATGGACTTGCCGAGCGAGGTTTTGCCGACACCAGGCGGCCCGACGAGGCAGAGGATCGGCCCGGTCAGCTTATTGGCGCGCTGCTGCACCGCAAGATACTCGACGATGCGATCCTTGACCTTCTCAAGCCCATGGTGATCGGCATCGAGAATGCCCTGCGCGCCGACGAGATCCTTCTTGATCTTCGAGCGTTTACCCCACGGAATACCGAGCAACCAGTCGAGATAGTTGCGCACCACCGTCGCCTCAGCAGACATCGGCGACATCTGCCGCAGCTTCTTCAGTTCACCCTGCGCCTTTTCCTTGGCTTCCTTGGTGAACTTGGTCTTCTCGATCTTGTCCTCAAGCTCGCCAAGCTCATCGCGGCCATCCTCGTCGCCGAGTTCCTTCTGGATCGCCTTCATCTGCTCGTTGAGGTAATATTCGCGTTGCGTCTTCTCCATCTGCCGCTTGACACGACTACGGATGCGCTTTTCCACCTGCAACACCGAGATTTCACTCTCCATCAGGCCCAGAACCTTTTCCAAGCGCCCGGCAACGGTGGAAATCTCAAGGATTTCCTGTTTGTCGGAGATCTTGATCGCCAGATGTGAAGCGATGGTGTCGGCAAGCTTGGCCGGATCTTCGATCTGCGTCACAGCGGTGACGACTTCCGGAGAAATCTTCTTGTTCAGCTTAACGTAATTGTCGAACTCGGCAATGATCGAGCGCGCCAAGGCTTCGGCCTCGACCTTCTCGCCGATCTCTTCAGGCAGTACTTCCGCCTCGGCCTCGTAATAATCGTCGGCGCGGGTGTAATTGGAAATCTTCGCACGGTTCGTGCCTTCGACCAGAACCTTCACCGTCCCGTCCGGCAGCTTCAGCAACTGCAGGACGGTTGCGAGCGTTCCGACCTTGTAGATCGCATCAGTCGCCGGGTCGTCGTCGGAGGCATTGATCTGAGCCGCCAGCATGATGTGCCGATCGGAACGCACGACCTCTTCTAGGGCGCGAATCGACTTTTCCCTGCCGACGAACAGCGGAACGATCATGTGCGGAAAGACGACGATATCCCGCAGGGGAAGCACCGCGTAGGTTCCGACGGTTCCGGGAGCGACAGGCTGACGGGACTTAATCTGTGTCATCGAATGACATCCTTTCATACGCTCCGATCAACTCCTCGGGCGAGCGAGCGTCACGGGCTATTATCCTCCGGTTTTCTGCATTACTGCAACAGCGAAAGCCGGGATACAGCGTCACCCTCACCATGAGCATGTGGCGCGACTGCCCTTACGTGGCGTTGCGCCTCCATAGTTTCAAGCACTCTACAGATGAAAGGTTACGCTGAACGCTGGAACGGTGCCCACAACATAGGCTTCCGGAAGATGAAGAGCGGGGAAGAACTCCGCTCAATTGCAAGGTATTGGCCAATACGCGTAAACAGTATAGCCATAAACGAAGGCCAACCGCTTCCCGCGTGGGAGCCATTCGCCAAACGCATTGCCAAAGGAACTGGAACAAGACACATTCACATGGAAACGCATCTTGTTCTCGTTTCCTTCATTTTACCGCATCCTGTTTCGCTGAACCGGGTTTCACTTCAGCCAAAACGCTTTAGTGCTGAAACATCAGGCACTCGCCGTCTGCGCCGTGTCGGCACGGTCCGCATGAATGAACAGCGGTTTCGACTTGCCTTCCACCACATCGGGGCCGATGACCACCTGCTCGACCGATTCAAGGCCCGGTAGATCGTACATCGTATCGAGAAGGATGCCTTCCATGATGGAGCGCAGGCCACGTGCACCGGTTTTACGCTCAATGGCCTTGCGGGCGATCAGGGTCAGTGCCTCGTCCTGGAAGGTCAGGGTGACGTTCTCCATCTCGAACAGGCGCTGATACTGCTTCACCAGAGCGTTCTTCGGCTCTTGGAGAATACGCTTCAGCACGTCCTCATCAAGATCCTCCAGAGTGGCAATCACCGGCAGGCGACCGACAAATTCCGGGATCAGGCCGAACTTCAGCAAATCTTCCGGCTCGACCTCTCGGAAGATCTCGCCCGTGCGGCGGTCGTCTGGCGCCTGAACGGTTGCACCGAAACCAATCGACGTTCCTTTACCGCGCGCAGAGATGATGCGTTCAAGCCCGGCGAATGCGCCACCGCAGATAAACAGGATATTGGTAGTGTCGACCTGCAGGAACTCCTGCTGTGGATGCTTGCGCCCGCCCTGCGGCGGAACGGAGGCGACAGTGCCTTCCATGATCTTCAGCAGCGCTTGCTGCACACCTTCGCCGGAAACGTCGCGGGTAATCGACGGATTGTCGGACTTGCGGGAAATCTTGTCGATTTCGTCGATATAGACGATGCCGCGCTGCGCCCGTTCGACATTATAATCGGACGCCTGCAACAATTTCAGAATGATGTTCTCGACATCCTCGCCGACATAGCCCGCTTCCGTCAGCGTCGTTGCATCGGCCATGGTAAAGGGAACATCGAGGATCCGGGCCAGTGTCTGCGCCAGCAGGGTCTTACCGGAACCGGTCGGCCCCACGAGCAGAATATTGGATTTCGCCAGTTCGACATCGTTGTGCTTGGTCGCGTGCGCCAAACGCTTGTAATGATTGTGAACGGCGACCGACAGTACCTTCTTGGCATGAGCCTGGCCGATCACATAATCGTCGAGAACGGAGCTGATCTCCTTCGGCGTCGGTACGCCGTCGCGCGACTTCACCAGAGCGGATTTGGATTCCTCCCGGATGATGTCCATGCACAGTTCAACGCACTCATCGCAGATGAAGACGGTCGGCCCGGCAATGAGTTTACGAACTTCATGCTGGCTCTTGCCGCAAAAGGAGCAATAAAGGGTACCCTTCGATTCGTTCCCGCCAGCTTTGCTCATTGTCGTTCTCCAGTGGGGCCTTGCGCCTCGAACCGCATCGGCCCTGCTTTATCGTCCGAGCATACACTCATTTCTAGGTCTCAGCCCTTCGATTTCGAGAGGATGATGCTTTTGACCAGAATCTTTAATTTAAGACTAAAATGGCATATTCGGGGCAGCCTTGCTTTTCAAGCTGTCCCGAGCCAACTACGTTGCAACCTCGGCATCAGGCTTGCGGAGTTGGTTCCGGACGCTTTGACAGAACCTCATCAATCAGGCCGAATTCCTTCGCCGTATCGACCGTCATGAAATTATCGCGCTCAAGAGCCTGTTCGACAGCATTGATGTCGCGTCCTGTATGCTTGACATAAATCTCATTCAGACGGCGCTTGAGAGCTTCGATTTCACGCGCATGAATCAGAATGTCCGTCGCCTGCCCCTGGAACCCCCCGGACGGCTGATGCACCATGACGCGGGCATTGGGTAGGGCAAAACGTCGCCCTGCCTCACCAGCACACAGTAACAGCGACCCCATGGAGGCCGCCTGCCCGACGCACAGGGTGGAGACCGGGCAACGGATGAACTGCATCGTATCGTAGATCGACAGTCCGGATGTCACTACGCCACCAGGAGAATTGATATAGAAGGAAATCTCCTTCTTCGGGTTCTCGGCTTCAAGGAACAGCAACTGCGCCACGATCAGCGACGCCGTGTAATCCTCCACCGGGCCTGTCAGAAAGATGATCCGTTCGCGCAGAAGGCGCGAATAAATGTCGAATGCCCGCTCGCCACGGTTCGATTGCTCGACCACCATTGGCACGAGCGTATTGCTGTAAACCTCGAACGGATCTCTCATGTGCCTTCAACCTTCGATCAAACGGAGGATCTTGTAAAACGATCAGGACCGCACCGGCGCATCCGGCGCGGTCCTTGTATCTCAGCAAGACATAGTTAATTATTCGCTATCGCTTTTGCGAGATTTGGCCGTCTTGGCCGGCTTTGCAACAGACTTTTCCACTTCTTCCTCGGTCGAAGCATCCGCTTTGGCGACCTTCTTGCCGCCTTTTGCGGCCTTTGTCGCAGGCTTCGCTTCGCCTTCTTCATCATCCTCGGCGAACAGAACGTCACGGCTCACCGGCTCGTCGGTGATCTTCACCTGAGCGAGAATATGGTCAACCACCTTCTCCTCGAAAAGGGGTGCGCGGATTTCTGCCAAAGCCTGCGGGTTCTTGCGGTAGAAATCCCACACCTGACGTTCCTGGCCCGGATACTGACGCACCCGCTCGGCAAGCGCCTGCGTAACTTCTTCGTCCGCCACCTTCACCGCCGCCTTCTCACCGACCTCGGCCAGAACGAGGCCGAGGCGCACCCGACGCTCGGCAATCTTACGGTATTCGGCCTGGGCCTTTTCTTCCGTCGTACCCTCATCCTCGAAGGTTTTGTTGGCGCTCTTCATATCGGACAGAACTTCACGCCAGATACCACCGAATTCCTGATCCAGAAGACTCGGCGGAATGTCGAACGCATATTTCTCGTCCAAGGCGTCGAGCAGTGTCTTCTTGACCTTGCGCCGCGCCTGGGCGTCGTAATCGCGCTGCAAGACGCCGCGCATCGTCTCGCGCATCGTGTCGAGACTGTCCATACCGAAATTCTTGGCGAGTTCCTCGTCGACCTTGATCTCGTCCGGAGCCTGCACTTCCTTCACCTTGACGGCGAACTCCGCTGTCTTTCCGGCAAGGTGCGCGGCAAGATAATTTGTCGGGAAAGTGGAGGTAACGGTCTTGTCGTTGCAGGCCTCGACGCCCTTCAACTGCTCCTCGAATCCGGGGATAAAGGTTTCCGAACCGATATCGACATTGATCCCTTCGGCGGAACCACCCTCAAACGCCTCACCGTCGATGGTGCCGACGAAATCCACCACCACACGATCGCCCTCGGCGGCCTTGCCTGCTTTCGGCTGGTACGTGCGATTCTGCTTCGCCATCATCTCCAGGCTTTCCGTGACCTGCTCATCGGTGACTTTCGACACCTTGCGCGTCAGGGAAACACCGCTGAGATCGACGATCTCGAATGTCGGCAGAATTTCCATCTTCACAGTAAAGGCGAGGTCGCCCTTGGCTTCCAGCGCCTTTTCGACTTCGCTCTTGTCTTCCGGAAATTCGATCTGCGGTTCCAGGGCGAGCCGGAGGTTATGATCTTCGACGATCTTGTTGTTGGCCTCGGTGACAGCGTTCTGCACCACGTCGCTCATCGCTGAGCGGCCATAAAGACGGCGCAGATGCGCCATCGGCACCTTGCCGGGACGGAATCCGTTGATCCGCACACGATCCTTGATTCCGGCGAGTTCGGTAGTCAGGCGCTGTTCCAGCTCGGCAATGGGAAGCACCACCTTAAATTCGCGCTTCAAGCCCTCTGACAAGGTTTCGGTCAACTGCATATCTCTGTTCCGCCTTACATTTACGAAAGAAAACTCTCAACGCGCTCCCGGACCGCGTTTCATCCTGCGCTTTTCCTCCGGGTAGAGGGTCAATACGCAACGCCGCCGTCCCCGGCGGCCCTGGTGCGGGCGGAGGGATTTGAACCCCCACGACTTTCGTCACTGGAACCTAAATCCAGCGCGTCTACCAATTCCGCCACGCCCGCATGTCAGGCGGCACGTCAGGCCTCGCCTCGGGACGCGGCTCTATACCATGCTCCGCTTTCTATGCACCAAAAAAAATGCCATGGTCCACCTTACATTCCGCGATATTTCGCCAGAAATGCGAAAGACTGGAAAATTTCCGTCTTTCGGCGAATTTCAGATGCCGTTTTACGCAAAACGTTGATCCGGTTGCATCCCACACCGAATTGCGTTCATCTATGGCCAAGATCAGGCTCTTGCAATATCCAGACGTTCTCTTTTCACCAAGGTCGAGCATGAAACAGCCGCAGTTTCCGATCCTCTACCCGACGCGACGTACCTTTGCCACGCGACGTACCTTTGCCATAGGTCTCGGCCTTGGCGTCAGTCTGATTGCCCTGACACCACATGCCTTCGCACAGGCAAAGGATAAATCCTCTTCGGACGGGCAGGACGAAGCAGCAAAAGAAACGCTGCCGCTACCGATACGCTCGCAACACCACTGGCGCGTGTCCCCCGCAAGCCGGCGCCTGCACCCGGGATCGGCTTCACCGGCTTGGAACCTCAACGGACAGACCCCCGACCTCGTTCTCCGTGCTAAGTTTAATGAAAGCATTGATATTACAGTTGAAAATGGCGTCGACGCTCCTCTTTCCCTGCACTGGCACGGCGTACGCAACGCCAATGCGATGGATGGCGTCGGCGGGCTGACGCAAGCGCCGATCCCGAAAGGAAAGACGTTCAGATACACCCTGACACCGCCCGATACCGGTACCTATCTGATCCGCCCGTGCGTTATCGGCGGCACCTCAGTTCCATCAGCGCTCGGCGTGCAAGGGGTGCTTATCGTCGAAGAACCGTCGCCGCCGCCGGTGGATCGGGAGTTTGTCCTCGTCATCGATGACTGGCTTCTGACGCCGGACGGCAGGCAGGCTTCATTCGGCGATTCCATAGCCGCCATCCATGGCCGCCTCGGCAATGTGATGAGCGTCAACGGGACAGCGATTCCCCAAACCCTTCCTTCCCCGGCTGGTGCGCGGGTACGGCTGCGGCTCGTCAATGGCTGCAACGCCCGTGTCATGCACCTGCGATTCGACAATTTCAAAGTGTTCGTGGTTGCCGTTGACGGTCGCCCGACGAGCAGTTTCGAACCCTTGCGCTCGACATTGCCGTTCGGCCCCGGCTCCCGGTACGATCTCCTGTTCGACATGCCGTCTGCAGGCGCGGTCCGACCGACGATCATGGCGCTTCTCAACTTGGAGATTCCGCTTCTATCCTTCGATCCGTCGCAAAGTGTCGTCAAACGGGAAGTACCGCTGCCGGAAATCGGCCCACTACCCGCCAACCAGCGCCTACCACAACAGATCCGCTTGCAGGATTCCTTGCGCCTTGAGCTTGCCCTGACCGGCCAGTTCCGGCTGAGCCCTGACGGTTCGGGCTACGAGATCATGGGCAACGGTAAAACCCTGTGGCGGATCAACGGCATTCCGGGCGAAGCAGGGATGCCCCCAGCCCTGAAAGTCAAGCGCGGCACCCCGGTGGTGCTGACCGTGCGCAACGAGACGCCGATGATCCAGCCGCTGCACCTGCACGGCCACGTTTTCCGACTGCTGCACCCGTTCGATGACGGCTGGGAGCCATACTGGCTCGATACGGTGATGATCCGGGAAAACAAAACCATTCTGATGGCCTTCATCGCCGACAATCCCGGCAAATGGCTCCTCGCCTCGACGGTGGCGGAACGTTTCGATGCTGGATTATGGACCTGGTTCCAGGTGGAGTGAGCAACGCTCAGGCCAGATGATTATTTTCGCCGTGCATGCGTTCCCAATCTTGCAGCAGTTCTGGCAATGCCTCGGGGATATCCTCGGCGATCAGACCACGCCCGTAGCGCATTCCGGCTTCGGCATGGAGCCACACGGCGGCGCAGGCGGCATCGAATGCTGCCATCCCCTGTGCCATCAGCCCGGCGACGATCCCCGCCAAAACGTCGCCGGAGCCTGCCGTCGCCAGATGCGGGCTGCCGTTACCGTTGATGACAGCGTGCCCGTCCGGAGCGGCGATGACGGTATCGGCCCCCTTGAGCACGACAACCGCCGCCGTGAAAGCCGCAGCACGGCGGGCGCGCTCCAGGCGGGAAGCAGGATGAAGAATGTCGGCCTGCTCGGCGAACAGCCGTCGGAATTCCCCCTCATGCGGCGTCAACACCGCCTTCGCATTTCGGAACGCACCCAGCAATTCGTTTGACAA
>JAVBRX010000169.1:0-6286 GCA_031547465.1 Microvirga sp.
GCAGCCGCCGAAGCAGCCGCGCATGATGTTGACCGAGAACCGGATCATCTCGTAGGCGGGGATTTTCGCGCCTTGATAGGCCGGGTGCGGAACGCGGGCGAACGGCAACCCGTAGACGCCATCCATCTCCGGCATCGTCAGCGGCAGCGGCGGCGGATTGAGCCATAGCTCGCGGTCGCCATGACGCTGCACCAGCGCCCGGGCGTTGCCGGGGTTGGTTTCGAGATGCAGGATGCGCGAGGCATGGGCGTAAAGCGTCCGGTCCTCGACAACCGCCTCGAACGCGGGCAACCGCACAACGGTGCGTCCCGGATCGGACGACGGTGCGGCGGGATCAATGCCAGCGGCGTCAATCTCGCGAACCCCCTCGGGCATCCCTTCGCGTTTGGAGCGCAGATAAGCGGTGCCGCGAATATCGCGTATGGCAGCGACAGCCTCCCCCGTCGCCGCCCGATGGGCGATTTCGGTGATGGTGCGTTCCGCATTGCCGTAAACTAAAAGATCAGCCTTGGCGTCGACCAGGATCGAGCGTCGCACCGTATCGGACCAGTAATCGTAATGGGCGATGCGCCGCAACGACGCCTCGATACCGCCGAGGACAATCGGCACGTCGCGATAGGCTTCACGGGCGCGCTGGCTGTAGACGATAGTCGAGCGGTCAGGCCGCTTTCCGCCCTCGCCCCCCGGCGTATAGGCATCATTATGGCGGATTTTCCGGTCGGATGTGTAACGGTTGACCATCGAATCCATGTTACCGGCGGCGATGCCGAAGAACGGGTTCGGCTTCCCCAGAACCTTGAACGCCTCGGCGCTGTGCCAATCCGGCTGGGCGATGATGCCAACCCGGAATCCTTGCGCTTCCAACAGCCGCCCGACAATTGCCATGCCGAAGCTCGGATGATCGACATAGGCATCGCCGGTAACGATGACGATGTCGCAGCTTTCCCAACCGAGGGCCTCCATCTCCTCCCGGCTCATCGGCAAAAAGGGAGCGGGAGAGGTCTTTCCTTGCCGGAACGGGGGATACGCGAACAGGCCGGGCGGATCGCTCCTGCCCCATTCAGCGGGCGCAACCGGTGATGACGGCATCGTGTCGCTACTCATTCAAATCGTTTACGGATCGGTTTGACGGGATATATTCACCGGACAAAAGCAAGCGGCCTTCTTGCCGGACAATCCGGCGATTTCGAGGTCAGCGCCGCGCCCCCGCCGTCCAGCGGACGAGATCGGTCATGACCCCGCTCAATGCCTGATCGAGGCCGTGGGCGGCGCTGGCGGCATCGTCGGGCGAGGCCGGAACCGCCGCCCGGAAAATTTTGGCCCGCACGACCGTGCCACTACTCTGGGCGATCAGCCGTGCGGAAATCTCCACCACTGCATGACCGCTCGCCGCATCGATCTGGAAGGCGCGAATTTCGGTCGCCAGCGTATAGGCTGCCGCCACCCCGGCCCCGGGACGTGAAACGGTGCGCAGATCGGACGAGTTCTCGAAAGTGTGGATCAGCCGCGCCTGTACCAGCTCGGGCAACCTGTCCGCCCATTGCCCGCCGCCGATGAACGACAGCCCGCCCTGGCTATCCTTGACGAGAATGGATTCGCCGCTCAGGGCCTGGAGCGCATCGGGGCGTGCAACGATGACCAGTCCGCGCAACCCGCTCGCCCGCACCGAAGCCGCCGACAGATCGAATGTCGCCGGAGCCGGGCTGAGCGACGAACACGCCGTCAACATCAAGACTGCGAATACCATCCCACCGGCACTCATCAAACGCCGCCATGCGGACATGGAACCCGCCCCTCTCATCACCCGCGCCACTTAGCGCCTCCCGTTATACTGGGGCATGGATGGCTTGTCCCCGAAAATGAATTGCTGCGGATTGCGCTCAATGCTGCGCACCGCCCGGTTGATTTCATTGACGGCCCTGCGCGCCTCGACCGCCAACCCCTCGTATTCCTTGAGGCCCGAATTGCCGAATCGGGTCAGGCTGGCGGCAATCTCCGCCGTGCGTTTATCGAGATTATCGGCCAGTTCGCGAACGGAACGCGCCGCGTCCTTGATTTCGTCAAAGGCGCTCTTGCCCGCCTCGCCGCTCGCCGAACCGAGAAACGCTTCAGCCGAAGAGATCAGTTCATCGATCCGTCCGGCTGTCTTGTTCAGCTTGTCAGAAATTTCCCGCGCCGATGTCAGTGTCTGCTCGATGTCCAGCCTCTTCGATGCCAGAGAACCGCTTACCCGATCAAGATTATCGATGACATTGGCAACCTTCTGCCGGTCGATTCCTTTCAGGAGTTCGCTCCCCTCCCGAACCGCGTTTTCGAGCTTCGGCGTCAGTTCGCGCAGGGATTTGGAGAGTTCCGCCACATTCGTCAACGTCTCCGATACCTTTTCGCGGTTTTCGCTCAGAGCACCGGAAAAACTCGCCAGATTGCTGACGATCTGGTTCACCTTGGCACTATCGAACGCCACGACCACTTCATCCAGATGTTTGGAAAGGGATTCAAGCCGCTCCGCCAGCGGGCCGACCCGTTCCGCCGCCGCGCCAACCTGTTCGAGGAATTTATCGATTCCATCCGAATTATCGCCAAGGGAACGCGAAAACCGTTCGATATTCTGCACCGTCGCCGAAACACCGCCCTTGTTTTCGCTGACGATCTCCTCAAGCCCCGTCAGCACACCATCGGCTTTGCGGGCGATGGCGCGCGCGGTTTCGACCAGATCCTGAATGTCGGAACGCTGCGCATGGATCACCGGGTTGTCAAAACCGGGAACGTATTCGAGCGGCGGCGCATTAGCCGAACCGCCCGAAAGAGCCACCTGCGCCGCACCGGTCAGGCCCTGATATTCGAGGCGAGCAACGGTATCTGTGCGGATAGGCGTCGCAGCATCGACGATGACCGTCGCTACCACGCTCTTCGGATCGTTCGGCAGCAAGGCGATCTTCTTGACCTCGCCGACGCGCAGGCCATTGAACAGCACATAACCGCCATTGGTCAGGCCGGAAACGGAACCGGTGAAGACGACATCCACCGTCTGCCGGTTGCCTGAGGATTTCGCACTCGCGAACCAGTATACGAACCCGAACGCCGCCAGAACCACCAGCAGGGTGAAAAGGCCGACCAGCACATAATTGGCGCGTGTTTCCATCCGTATTCGCCTTCGTCCTACCGGCCCGCGCCGTTCGCCGCGGATCGCGCCCGCTTACCGTGGAAATAAGCCTTCAGCCAAGGATGCGGCGAGGCCGTCATCGTTTCAATC
Source organism: Microvirga sp. (assembly GCA_031547465.1). GTDB lineage: Bacteria > Pseudomonadota > Alphaproteobacteria > Rhizobiales > Beijerinckiaceae > Hohaiivirga. Next base: position 3,254 of record JAVBRX010000169.1, read on the forward strand.
GGCCCTTCGGCGATGATCCGCCCTTCACCCAGAGCGGCGATTCTATTGCAGATCGAATATAAACTATCGAGGTCGTGCGTCACCATGAAAACGGTCAGACCCAAAGTGCGCTGCAAGGTAGCGATCAGATCGTCGAATTCTCCGGCCCCGATCGGATCCAGGCCGGAGGTCGGCTCATCGAGAAACAGGATTTCCGGATCGAGGGCAAGGGAGCGCGCCAGCGCTACCCGCTGGATCATGCCGCCGGAGAGTTCCGAAGGCAGTTTCTCGGCGGCATCCGGACGCAAACCCACCATCTGAATTTTCAGCCGGGCCAGTTCTTCGAGCATATCCTCTGACAGGTCGAGATATTCCCGCATCGGCATCTGGATATTCTGCGCCACCGTCAGCGAGGAGAACAGCGCACCGCGCTGGAACAAAACGCCGTATCTGCGCCGCATCGTCTGCGCCTCACCTGGCGACAGGGTTTCCAGGTCTCGCCCGAACATCTCGATGCTTCCGGCCCGTTTCGGAACCAGACCAAGGATCGCCCGCGTCAGGACCGATTTACCCGTTCCCGATGCGCCGACGAAACCGAGGATTTCGCCGCGATAAACATCGAGATCCAGCCCCTTCATGATCGTCTTCGCGCCGAACCCGACTTCGAGGCCGCGCACACGGATCACAGCCTCGGATCCCCCCCGCACCGTGCTGCCGTCCTGCATTGTCGTTCCGACCGGAGCCACCAGAAACCCTCGCGCTCAATACTCGATTGTCGCAAAGAAAATTGCGAACAGGCCGTCCATGACGATAACCATGAAAATCGACTTCACCACCGAAGCCGTCACATGACGACCGAGCGATTCCGCAGACCCTTCGACGGCTAACCCTTCGATGGTAGCGATGATGCCGATGACGAACGCCATGAACGGCGCTTTTATCATCCCGACAAGAAACGTGTTCATGCCGATGGCCACTTGAAGGCGCGACAGGAATATGTCCGGGCTGATGCCGCCGTAGATCCACGATGTCAGGCCACCACCGAACACCGCCGCTATCCCCGCGAGAAACGTCAGCAACGGCAGGCCAATCACCAGGGCAAGCATTCGCGGCAGGATTAGAACCGCAATCGGGTTCAGGCCTATGACCCGCAGGGCATCGATTTCCTCGTTCATCTTCATCGAGCCGATTTCCGCCGTGAAAGCGGAACCGGAGCGACCGGCAATCATGATCGCCGCCAGCAATACCCCGAGTTCCCGGAATGTCAGGACACCGAGCAGGTCAACGACATAGATCGTTCCGCCGTAATAGCTCAACTGGAAAATGCTCTGCTGGGCAATGATGCAGCCAACGACGAACGAGATGAGCGCAACGATCGGCAGGCCGTGAAACGCGATCATTTCCAGTTGATTGACCACGGACGGAAAACGTCCCCGCCCCGTTCCGCGCAGATACCCGATGAACCCAGCCACAATCTCGCCGAGAAACGCCACCCAGATAACGACATCCTGCCATGCGCCGACGACAGCCTTGCCGATATCCTCCAGCAGTTCCAGCACGATCTGCTTCGCACCCTGCTTCTTTGGCGGGGTCTCGGCGAAAAAATCCCGGTAGGTGGTTTCCTTCAGCAGCGTATCGTATTCCGGCCTGCCATTGGCGATTTCCACCGTAGCGCCGCCGTCTGCCAGTTTACGCTTCAGCTTGCCGAGCGCCCAGGCCCCGAGGGTATCGAGGCGGGAAACGCCCGATAGATCAAGGGTGACAATTCGGGGAGACAACTCCCCGGTCCTCTCCCGCAGACTCACGGTCAGAGCCTCGACGGCCCCACCATATTCCGCCGTGAACATTCCAGACAAGGCAATGCGCGAATGTCCACCTTTCGGCGAAGCGATATCTGCTGCCGGACCGGAGTCGCTCCCTTCCTGCCTTATGGCCAGTTTTCCCTCCAGAAGCCGCGCCGCATTGTCTTACCCCCGTTCCGGAGGCATTTTAGGATCAATCATTAGATCTAACCCGGTTTTGCCGCCGGGGGAACCCGTCTTAACGGTCAGAACTGGCATAATCCCAAGCAATGAAGCTGAAAAACAGCCTCTGCGGCAAACCAGGCTGTGCCATACAGTTTTTCCGCATTGTCAGTTTTTGCTATTCGTATCATAAGCTTGCGACCTGCTCCGGAACCGCGAAACGCTTCATCCGATCAGTTGAGAAAGAACCGGCCATGCAACTCGCCATCGCAATCGAACGCTTCCCTCTTCGTAACCCGTTCACGATCTCGCGCGGCTCGAAAATCGAGGCGGTGGTGGTGACGGTGATCTTGAGCGACGGCAACGCCAAGGGATGGGCCGAATGCGTGCCGTATCCGCGCTATAATGAAACCCCGGAAGGCGTCGTTGCCACCATCGAAGCGCAGCGCGCGGCACTGGAACGCGGCGTTTCGCGCGAAGAACTGCAAATCCTGATGAAGCCGGGCGCAGCCCGCAACGCCGTCGATTGCGCCTTATGGGATTTCGAGGCAAAAAAGAGCGGCATGCCCGCCTACCGCCTTGCCGGACTCGACCGCCTGCCGCCAGCGACCACCGCCTTCACCATCAGCCTCGGCAGCCCCGAGAAGATGGCGGAAGATGCTGCCAAGGTTACCGACAAGCCGATCCTCAAGGTGAAGTTCGGCGGCGAGGGCGGTGACCTCGCCCGTATCATCGCCGTGCGCAAGGCTGCCCCGGATGCGACCCTGATCGCCGACGCCAACGAGGGCTGGACACCTGACAACCTCGCCGCCCATCTCAAGGCTTGCGCCGATTGCGGCTATGCTCTGGTGGAGCAGCCCCTGCCCGCCGGAAAGGACGACGCACTTGCATCCATCGACCGCCCGCCGTTCCTGATCTGCGCCGACGAGAGCGTCCATGACCGCGCCACCCTCGACAAACTGGTCGGCAAGTACGACACGATCAACATCAAGCTCGATAAGACCGGCGGCCTGACGGAAGCCATCGCCATCGCCAGGGCAGCGGAAGACCGGGGGCTGACGATCATGGTCGGCAGCATGGTGTCGTCGTC
>JAVBRX010000045.1:0-5035 GCA_031547465.1 Microvirga sp.
GCCAAGTTTGCTCCAGCGGATGAAGCGGTTGTAGATCGTCTTATGAGGACCATAATCCTTCGGGGCGTCTCGCCAACGCAACCCGTTCTTCAGCACAAAAATGATCCCGCTGATGATCCGTCGATCATCGACACGGGGAACACCATGAGACAGCGGGAAATACGGAGCTATCCGCTCCATTTGCTTGTCAGATAACCAGATCAAATCACTCATCGCAGCCCCCTTGTGCAACAAGTGAATCATATCAATCAGCTTCAGACAAGAAATTTAACAGGTCCTGAGCCTAGCCTTCGAACGTCGTCTCTCGACCGGTGATAAATCTTCCATCATCTTCTGATGGCTTCGCAGCACCCCAGAGATGCAAGATTCAGATTGCAAATCCTTCCTCTCTACCTTGGCAGGACGCTTGTCCCCATCAGGAACGTGTCGATGGCCCACGCCGCCTGGCGGCCCTCGCGGATTGCCCAGACGATGAGGGACTGGCCGCGGCGCATGTCCCCGGCGGCGAAGACCTTTTCGTCCGAAGTGCGGTAATCCCGCTCGTTGGCAAGCACATTGCCGCGTTTGTCGAGGGCGAGGCTTGCTTCCTCCAGCAACCCTTTCCGCACCGGGCCGGCAAAACCGATGGCGAGGAAGACGAGATCGGCCTTGATCTGGAACTCGGCATCGGGCAGCGGCACGCGCTTCTCGTTCACCCGGGTGCAGGTGATGCCATTTACCTTGCCTTTCCTGGCGTCGATCCGCAATGTCGCCGCCTGGAACTCCCGCTCCGCGCCTTCCGCCTGGCTGGACGAGGTGCGCAGCCTTACCGGCCAATAGGGCCAGACGGCCAGCTTGTTCTCGCGCTCCGGCGGGCGCGGGCGAATGTCTATCTGCGTCACCGATAACGCCCCTTGACGGAAGGCGGTGCCGATACAGTCGGAAGCGGTGTCGCCACCGCCGATCACCACCACATTCCTGCCATCGGCGACGATCGGCTCTTCGCCACTTATGTCCTCGTTGTTGAGGCGGCGGTTCTGCTGGGTGAGGTAATCCATCGCCCAGTAAACGCCCTTGATGTCCTGACCGGGAATCTGCGGGTCGCGCGGGTACTCCGCGCCACCCGCCAGCAGCACAGCGTCAAACTCGCTGGTCAGAGAAGCGAAGGAACGGGTAACGCCGATCTCGATAGCGCAGCGGAAGGTGACGCCTTCGGCCTCCATCTGGGCGATGCGCCGGTCGATATGGTGCTTTTCCAGCTTGAAATCTGGGATGCCGTAACGCAACAGACCGCCAGGGCGGGCTTGGCGCTCAAAAACATGCACGTCATGCCCCACCCGCGCCAGTTGCTGCGCGGCGGCAAGGCCCGCCGGGCCGGAACCGACGATAGCGACGCGCTTTCCCGTGCCGAACCCCGCCGGTTCCGGCTTGATCCAGCCCATATCCCACGCCTTGTCGGCAATCGCTTGTTCGACAGTCTTGATGGCAACCGGCGCGTTTTCCAGGTTGAGGGTGCAGGCCTCCTCGCACGGGGCGGGGCAGGCGCGCCCAGTGAATTCAGGGAAGTTATTGGTGGAATGCAGATTTTTCGCCGCCGTCTGCCAATCGCCCTGAAATACGAGATCGTTCCAGTCGGGAATCTGGTTATGCACCGGACAGCCGGTCGGCCCATGACAATAGGGCACACCGCAATCCATGCACCGCGCCGCCTGTTTTTTCAGGTCGTGTTCATCGAGCGACAGGGTGAATTCGCGGAAATGGCGGATGCGATCACCCGCAAGCTCATACTTCTGTTCAAGGCGATCATATTCGAGGAAACCTGTAACCTTGCCCACGTCGCTATCCTCTTCATCAATTCACGCTCGGCAACACCGGGAAAATTCATGCTTGAACGGTGCGGCTTCCGGCTCACTCCGCCGCCTGCAAGGTTCTTGCCCGTTCCATCTCACGCAAGGCCCGGCGGTATTCCACCGGCATCACCTTGACGAATCGGGTGCGGTAGGTCGCCCAATCGTCGAGGATCGCCTTGGCACGGGTCGAGCCGGTATGGACGAGGTGGTTGCCGATGAGCTGCTTGAGGCGCGTCTCGTCATTGCCGGAGAGATCGCCGAGAATGTCGATCAGCCCCTTGGTTTCGAGATCGCCGCCATGATGGTGCAGGCGGCGCATCAGGTCCTCCTCCTCCTCCACCGGTTCGAGATCGACCATGGAAAGGTTGCAGCGCCTTGCGAAATCGCCGTCCTCGTCAAGCACATAGGCAATGCCGCCGGACATGCCCGCGGCAAAATTACGGCCCGTGCGGCCAATCACCACCACCACACCGCCAGTCATGTATTCGCAGCCATGATCGCCCGTGCCTTCGACAACCGCCAAAGCTCCGGAATTACGCACCGCGAACCGCTCGCCGACGACCCCGCGCAGGTAGCACTCACCGGAAATCGCCCCGTAAAGCACCGTGTTTCCGGCGATGATCGACCGTTCCGGCACCGCCTGACAAGCGGGCGAGGGCTTGACGATGAGCTTGCCGCCCGACAGCCCCTTGCCGACATAATCGTTTGCCTGGCCTTCCAATATCAGGGTTATTCCCGCCGCCAGCCATGCGCCGAAACTCTGGCCCGCCGTGCCGGAAAGCGCCACGGTAATCGTGTCCTCGGGCAGGCCCTCATGGCCATAGCGGCTGGCGACCTCGCCGGAGAGCATCGCCCCGGTGGTGCGGTCGGTATTATTGATCGTTCCGTCGATTCGCACCGGCTTACCGCTATCGAGAGCCTTCTGCGCCCTGGCGATCAGGCGACGATCAAGCACCGTGTCGATGGGGTGTGCCTGAATTTCGGAATGGCGAACCGGCAATGTCGTACCGTTGTTCCCCTGATGGAACAGTTTCGAGAAATCGAGGCCGCGCGCTTTCCAGTGGTCGATGGCTTGCCCGCGGTCGAGGGCGTCAGCGCGCCCGATTATTTCGTTCATGGTGCTAAAGCCGAGTTCGGCCATGATCTCCCGCATGTCCTCGGCAACGAAATGAAAGTAATTGACGACATGCTCCGGCAGACCCTTGAACCGCTTGCGCAATACCGGATCCTGCGTCGCGACGCCGACCGGGCAGGTATTGAGATGGCATTTGCGCATCATGATACAGCCCGCCGCAATCAGCGGTGCGGTGGCGAAGCCGAATTCGTCGGCGCCGAGAAGGGCCGCGACGATCACGTCGCGGCCGGTGCGCAGGCCACCATCCACTTGTAACGAGATCCGCCCGCGCAGACCGCTGCGCACCAGGGTCTGCTGCGTTTCAGCAAGGCCAAGCTCCCATGGCCCGCCCGCGTGCTTGATGGCGGTGAGCGGCGAAGCGCCGGTGCCGCCGTCGTAACCGGAGATAGTGATGTGGTCGGCCCGTGCCTTGGCGACACCCGCCGCAACGGTGCCGACGCCGGCTTCCGCCACCAGTTTCACTGACACATCCGCTTTTGGGTTGACGTTCTTCAAATCGAAGATCAGTTGCGCCAGATCCTCAATGGAATAGATGTCGTGGTGCGGCGGCGGCGAGATCAGGCCGACACCGGGGGTGGACTGGCGCACACGGGCAATCTTGGCATCGACCTTATGGCCGGGCAACTGACCGCCTTCGCCTGGCTTCGCCCCTTGCGCCATCTTGATCTGTAACACATCGGCATTGACGAGGTATTCCGTCGTCACGCCGAACCGTCCGGATGCAACCTGCTTGATGGCCGAGCGTACCGAACGCCCGTCAGGCAGAGGGCAAAATCGCTCCGGCTCTTCGCCGCCTTCACCGGTATTGGACTTCGCCCCGATGGAATTCATGGCGAGCGCCAGGGTCTCGTGCGCCTCCTTCGAGATCGAGCCGAATGACATCGCTCCCGTGGAAAAGCGTCTGAGAATGGCGGCGACCGGCTCTACCGCATCGAGGGAAACCGGCTCCCGGCCCAGCTCCTCAGCGGTTCTGATGCGGAACAGGCTGCGCAGGGTCTTGATCCTGCCGCCGCTCTCGTTCACCAGCCGCGCGAATTCCCGGTAACGCTCGCGGGCGTTGAGGCGCACCGCGTGTTGCAACGCTGCCACCGTCTCCATATCCCAGACATGCGCCTCGCCGCGCATCCGAAAACCGTATTCGCCACCGACATCGAGAAACTCGCGGAATTCCGGCGCATCGCCGAACGCATCCTCATGCCGTCGCACGGTCTCGGCCGCGATTTCCGCAAGGCCGATGCCTTCAATGGCACTGACGGTGCCGAAAAAGTACCGGTCGACGACATCCGCGTTGATGCCGATACAATCGAAAATCTGCGCACCGCAATAGGATTGATACGTGGAGATGCCCATCTTCGACATCACCTTGAGCAGGCCCTTGTCGACGGCCTTGATGTAGCGCTTGACGATCTCCTCCTCGTCCACCTCCTCCGGCATGTCCTGTTTCATGGCGAGCAGGGTATCAAAGGCAAGATACGGGTTGATCGCTTCTGCGCCATAACCGGCGAGACAGGCGAAATGATGCACCTCGCGTGGCTCGCCGGATTCGACCACCAGCCCGACCGAGGTACGCAATCCTTTACGGATCAGGTGGTTATGCACGGCGGCGGTAGCGAGGAGCGAAGGGATAGGGATCCGGTCCGGCCCGACCATCCGGTCGGAGAGGATGATGATGTTGTAGCCGCCATGCACCGCCACTTCCGCCCGGTCGCACAGGCGCTCGACCGCCCCGGCCATGCCTTGCGCGCCCTGTTCCTCCGGGTAGGTGATATCGAGGGTCTTGGTGTCGAACCGGTCCTCGAAATGTCCGATACAACGGATCTTCTCCAGATCCTCGTTGGTAAGGATCGGCTGGCGCACTTCCAAGCGCTTGCGCCGCGACATGCCTTCGAGATCGAGGATATTGGGGCGTGGGCCGATGAACGAGACAAGGCTCATCACCAGTTCCTCGCGAATCGGGTCAATCGGCGGATTGGTGACCTGGGCGAAATTCTGCTTGAAATAGGTGTAGAGCAGCTTCGACTTATCGGAGAGTACCGAGAGCGGCGTGTCGGTGCCCATCGAGCCGACTGCT
>JAVBRX010000031.1:0-10446 GCA_031547465.1 Microvirga sp.
GAAAATCCAAGGCCGTATCCGCCGATGCTCCGGAAGAGAAGAAGACCCGCACCAGAAAGACGCCCGCTAAAACGGCGTCCAAGAAAGCCGATGCGCCTGTCGCTGACGCACCCGTTGCAATCCCTATCCCTGAAACAGTGGCTCCCCCCGCTCCGTCTAGGGAACTGGAGATTGAAACGCCACTGAACAACGACCCTGCCAGACCTAAACGTGCCGGATGGTGGTCGAAGGCAAAATCGGTGCTTGGCGGCGGCTCGGACGACTGATTGCGCATAAGATCGATGGCCGGAAACCCAGGCAGAGATTCTATCGGCAAGGTATGGGAGCAGGACACTGATTGGTGGCCTGCTCCTTATTCTTTTCCCCGGAAGTATTTTTGCTTAAATGACGTTCTGGGGGCGGCGAATGGAACCGGAAAACCATGGATACATGCTGTTCCGCCAACACGCATGCGTTTTCCGGCATGGAGACCCGTGCAAGCCCAATGTCATATCTCAGTCACCCGGACAGGAGAAAATCCGATGCAACTTAAATCATCCTCTCTCCGTGCGGCAATTTTCATCTTCATGGCTCTCGCCTCCCATATCCCAATCGCTCAGGCCCAGAACGACACCGCCCCTAGCCTGACATTTGATGCCGCACAATTTGCCAGGTGGCGATCTGCAGCCGACCATGGCGATGCCGCCGCACAGAACAAAATCGGCCAGTTCTACGCTTCCGGCATCGGCGTGAGGCAAGACCTGGTCGAAGCAGCGCGATGGTTTGCAATGGCGTCGGAACAAAATCTGGCCGAAGCACAGTTCAATCTCGGAACCGCTTACGAGAAAGGGGCCGGGGTCGAGCAGGATTATGCTGGAGCAGCAAAGCTTTACAGAAAAGCCGCAGTGCAAGGATACGCCGAAGCACAGAAAAGCCTTGCTGTTCTCTTCGCGCAAGGTAAGGGCGTCGTGAAGGATACTGTGGGTGCGTACATGCTCGCGCTCCTCGCCCGGAAGGGAACTAGCGGAGAATCCATAGCATCTGTGGAAAGCCTGGCCGACGATCTCGCCCGGATGCTTACCGACGAGGAGCGCCGAAAAGCGGAAGACCTTGCCGCCAGATGGAAACCGGGAATGCCGCTCATGTCGGCAGAGAAGCAGTGAAGTTGGAATAAAAGATGCGGCCACGCACTGGCATCCCTTTGCGCAAACCCGTTTCCAAGTCTGGATAAGACCGCAAGACATGTTATAGGAATACGATATTCCAACCTGAAGTCTTTAAAGAAACCATGGCCTTGCCCCGTTCCCTCTTATCCATCCTGACAGTTGTCCTTATCGCGCTGTCGGGCTTGTTTTACCCCATTCCCGTCTCACAAGCCCAGGAAAGACCGGCACGCAGCTCCAATGTCACGCCCGCGCTGATCGCGAAGTGGCGCAAGGCCGCGGAACGCGGGGATGTCAGGGCACAGTACAATCTCGGGGTTATCCATGACAGGGGCGAAGGCGTTCCCCGGGATCAGATGGAAGCCGCCCGTTGGTATCGCAAAGCGGCGGAACGTAACCTGGACAAGGCGCAGTTCAACCTTGGAAACTCCTATCGAAACGGCGAAGGCGTTCCCAAAGACTATCAGGAAATGGCCAAGTGGTACCTGAAGGCAGCCAGACAAGGATATGCTCCGGCACAATTTAACCTCGCCATCGCTTACGATTTGGGAGAAGGCGTCACCAAAGACCATGTCGAAGCAGCCCATTGGTACAAGAAAGCCGCAGAACGAGGGCTGGGAAAGGCACAATTCAATCTTGGCGTTGCCTACAGCAACGGCGAAGGAGTGGAGCGCGATGAACGGAAAGCTGTCTTTTGGTACATGAAAGCTGCCAAACAAGGACTTGTCCCGGCTCAGGTCAATCTGGGCAGCGCCTATGCAAAAGGTGAGGGAGTTGCGCAAAATTACCGGCAGGCGGTTTTCTGGTCCCGGAAAGCAGCCGTGGCAGGAAGCGCCAAGGCTCAGTATAATCTTGCCGATGCCTACGCCACCGGCCAAGGCATCGAAAAAAACCTCATCGAAGCAGCGCAATGGTACAGGAAAGCCGCGAAACAGGGCCATCACTGGGCACAGTTCAAGCTCGCCCTTAGCTATTTCATCGGCGATGGCGTCGAGGAAAACCGTGAATCTGCCTACTTTCTTGCGCTACTGGCACAGAAATCCCGCGACCGCGACCTCATCCGCCGGGCCAAGGCGCTGATCGACGATCTGGCAAAAAAACTCTCTCCCGAAGAGCGCAAGAGAGCAGAGACGTTAGCCAGATCATGGCAATCGGGGCCTGAAGCCCCTCCATCCCGATACGACAGGATCTGAACCCGAGCGAAACCGCTCACGCTTTCAGCCAGCCCTTTAACCGCTTCACCGCCTCACGGCATTCCTCGAACGAGCGGGCGAATGACAAACGGATATGGTGGGCGCCTTCGTTCACGTCGAAATCCAGCCCCGGCGTCATCGCTACCCCGGCCTCTTCCAGCATCCTTTTGCAGAACCCCATGGAATCATTAGTGAACTTCGCCACGTCCGCATAGAGGTAGAAGGCCCCATCCGCCGGATGCATCCGCGTCAGGCCGAGTTTCGGCAATTCCTCAAGAAGCATGGCGCGGTTGGCAACATATCCGGCCTTGACCTTTTCCAGTTCCTCCAGACCATCGAAAGCCGCCATGGCAGCAACCTGAGAAAGATAGGGCGCTGAAATGTAAAGGTTCTGCGCCAAACGCTCCATCGGACGGACAAGATGTTCCGGCACCACCATCCAGCCGATACGCCATCCAGTCATGCAATAATATTTCGAGAACGAATTGATGATAATGGCATCATCATGCACCGCCAGAGCGCTCGTCGCCTCACCCTCATAGGTCAGGCGGTGATAGATCTCATCGGAGATGAACCACAGACCACGCTCGCGACACAATTCGCCAATGGCGGCCAACTGCGCTGCATTCATCATCGTACCGGACGGGTTGGCCGGACTCATGGTCAGTACGCCTTTGAGGGACGTCTTTACCGCTACGGCGGCAATGCCCTCCGGCGTCATTACCCAACGATCCTCCGCCCTGAGCGGCACATAAACCGGTTCAACGCCGAGCGCATCGAGAATGCTGCGGTAGGCCGGGTAGCCCGGCGCAGAAATCGCTACCCGATCCCCGCTCTCGAACAGGGTAAGAAACGCCAGCACAAAACCGGCAGAAGAACCTGTTGTGACGACGATCCGCTCCGGTGGCAGTGATAGACCATGCATTTCCTTGTAATACTTGGCAATCCGCTCCCGCAACGGCATGATGCCGAGCGCCTCGGTATAACCGATCCGCCCGGCGATCAGCGCCTTTTGCGCCGCTTCCCGCGCTGTCATCGGCGCAGGAGCCGCTGGCTGCCCGACTTCAAGATGTACGACGCTGTCGCCCCGCGCCTCCTTGGCAACGGCAGCGGCGAGAACATCCATGGCAAGGAATGGCGCGACCCGCGCCGCCCGCTTCGATATGCCAGGCTGGTTCATGGCAAGAAACTGCCTGTCCCCAGATTGCTTGTCCCCTGAAGTGGTCGGTTCGGATACGGTTTTAATGATCTGCGTCATTATGCTGCCCTTTTTACTCTGCTCTATCCGCTCCGCCCCCTCGCCTCAAGGGAGCTTCTTGTTTCAGGTAGCGATCCGGCAAAAGCGTGTCTTTCAGGACAATGGCTGATTGCAAGCAGATGGCTTTGAAACCAGTTTGCAACAACTCGACTTTTCAGGAAAGACCGGCGTGAGAAACTCTTTTTCCACCCAACAGCTTCCCAATCGTAAGGAAAAAGCCCACTCACGCACTATATGATCGATCTGCACACTGACCGATGCGTTTCGCACGGATGACACCAACAGGCTTCGCCATTTCTCCGAGCGATTTGACGCGGAGAGATGCGCGCTCAAGGAAGGACGATTCATGGCCATGTTTTCCAAAAACCAGCTCGGCGCAACCATGCTTGCGGGCTTGCTGGTCTTCGCAGCCGGGGCACAGGCGCAGGAAAAGAAAACCTTCACCGACTCGCAGCAAGAGGAAATCCGCGCCATCGTCAAGGATTACTTGATCAAGAATCCGCAGGTGCTTTACGAGGCTCTGGTTGAGGTTGACCGCTACCAGTCTGAAATGCAGCAACAGGCGGCGCGAGAAGCACTGAAAGAAGTACAATCCGTCGTCTTCGATTCAGCTAATAACATTGTCGCCGGAAATCCGAAGGGCGACGTTACGGTGGTGGAATTCTTTGATTACAATTGTGGCTACTGCAAATCGGCGCTGAGCGATGTCAAGAAACTCGTGGACGGCGATGGCAAGGTGCGCGTCATCCTGCGGGATCTTCCGATCCTCGGCAAGGACTCCGTCGATGCCTCCAAGGTGTCGCTGGCCGTGATGAAGCAGCTGGACGGTGAAAAGATGTTCCGGTTCCATACCGCGTTGCTGGAAACTCAGGGCCGAGTAAACGGCGAGCGGGCACGCGAAGTCGCGAAGGGTCTCGGCGTGGACATGGCCCGGCTCGAAAAGGATATCAATTCCGAGGATATACGCAGTGCGCTCCTCGAAAACATCCAGATCGGCGACAAACTTGGCCTGAACGGAACTCCGGCCTTCATCGTCGGCGACAAGATCATTCCCGGCATGGCCGGGCTGAAACCGTTGCAACAATTCGTCGGTGACATGCGCAAGTGCGGCAAGACGTCCTGTTGAGTCAGATGTTTCGCTGAGCCGCATAGGTAACTCGCACAAGCAGAGGAAGCCTGCTGGCACTGAACCGCCCGTATTTCCGGCGATGACGGAACTCGCCCCTTTCCCCCGTCGCCGGTTTTCGGTATGACGGAACGCTCAAGCCTCATCTGACCCGATTTCAGCCGGTATCCGACACTCCCTGCAATGATTGAAATCCACGTTCTCAACGGCCCCAATCTGAATCTCCTCGGTACGCGGGAACCGCATATCTACGGATCGGAGACGCTGGCCGATATCGAGCGCCGGATGCAGGAAAAGGCGAAGGCGCTGAATATCACCCTCGTGTTCCGGCAATCGAACCATGAGGGTGAGCTTGTCGGCTGGATTCAAAAGGCAGGCGCAAAAAAAGCCGGCGTCATCCTCAATGCCGGAGCGTACACCCACACTTCGATCGCCCTCAGGGACGCGATCTCCGGCAGCGGCGCAAAGGTCGTCGAACTGCACCTATCGAATGTTCATGCCCGAGAGGCGTTCCGGCACGTCTCGATGATCGCGCCGGTCTGCATCGGGTCCATCTGCGGTTTCGGAGCGGACGGGTATCTCCTCGCCCTTGGCGGCCTCGCCGATAGCCTCAAGAAACCGGCAACATCAAAGAAGTAACGCTAATGCCCACAAAGACCGGTTCTTCCTCAGCATCGTCATCCCCCCTCGATTCCCAGTTCATCCGGGAACTCGCAACTCTGGTTGCAGAGACGAACTTGACGGAGATCGAGGTCGAGAAAGGCGATCTACGCATTCGCGTCGCCCGCGAAACACCGATGATGTCGCCAATGCCGATGGCGAATTACACGATTCCCGCAGCGCCTGTCGCCGCACCAACCGCCGGATTCCCGGCCCCTGCCCCGACAGCCGAAACCGTGGCTGTAAAACCCGCAGGCGTCCACCCGGGTACTGTGTTGTCACCCATGGTCGGCACCGCCTACCGGAAGCCATCCCCCGAGGCGAAGGCATTCATCGAAATCGGTTCGAAGGTCCAGGCCGGTGACAAGTTGCTGCTTGTCGAAGCGATGAAGACCTTCAACGATATCGTCGCTCCCCGCTCGGGAACGGTGACGGAGATCATGGTCGAAGACGGTCAGCCGGTCGAATACGGCGAACCCCTGCTCGTGATCGAGTGAACGCATGTTTGACAAAATCCTTATCGCCAACCGTGGCGAGATCGCCCTACGCATTCTGCGCGCCTGCAAGGAACTCGGCATCGCCACCGTTGCCGTGCATTCCTCGGCGGATGCCGACGCCATGCATGTCCGGCTTGCCGATGAAAGCGTGTGCATCGGTCCGCCCTCGTCGCGGGAAAGCTATCTCAACATTCCGGCGCTGATCGCCGCCTGCGAGATCACCGGCGCTGAGGCCGTCCATCCCGGCTATGGTTTCCTGTCGGAAAATGCCAATTTCGCCGATGTGCTGAGCGAGCATCGCATCGCCTTCATCGGCCCCAAGGCGGAGCATATCCGCATCATGGGCGACAAGATCGAAGCCAAACGTACGGCGCTACGGCTCGGTATCCCCTGCGTTCCCGGCTCCGAGGGCGGTGTCGAGACGGAAGAGGATGCGAAGCGCATCGCTGCCGAAATCGGCTATCCCGTTCTCATCAAAGCGGCAGCGGGCGGCGGCGGGCGTGGCATGAAGGTAGCGCGTAGCGAGGACGACCTTATTTACGCCTTGCAGACTGCCAAAACCGAAGCCAAAGCAGCATTCGGCGACGATGCCGTCTATATCGAAAAATACCTCGAAAAGCCGCGCCATATCGAAATTCAGGTGCTGGGCGACGGCAAGGGCAACGCAGTGCATCTCGGCGAGCGCGATTGCTCGTTACAACGGCGACACCAGAAAGTGTGGGAAGAAGGCCCCTCTCCGGCGCTGAACACTTCGGAACGTGAGAAGATTGGTGAGATCGTTGCCGCAGCAATGAGGGAAATCAAGTACGAAGGCGTCGGCACGGTCGAGTTCCTGTACGAGGACGGCCAGTTCTATTTCATCGAAATGAACACCCGCATCCAGGTCGAGCATCCCGTCACCGAGATGATCACCCGCATCGACCTCATCAACGAACAGATCCGCGTCGCCAGCGGCGCGACCCTGTCGATGAAGCAGAGCGACATCCACATTGAAGGCCATGCAATCGAGTGCCGGATCAATGCCGAGCATCCGCAGACCTTCAGACCATCGCCCGGCACGATTACTTATTTCCATCCGCCGGGCGGCCTCGGTGTGCGGGTCGATTCCGCTGTCTATCAGGGGTATCGCATTCCGCCGCATTACGATTCACTCGTCGGCAAACTGATCGTTCACGGACGCACCCGCACCGAATGCCTGATGCGTCTGCGCCGGGCACTTGACGAGTTCGTCGTCGACGGCATCGATACCACCCTGCCCTTGTTCCGCAACCTGGTACGCAACCAAGACGTGCAGAACGGCCTTTACGATATCCATTGGCTGGAATCATTCTTGAAGACCGGGGGCTTAGACGATTTCTGAGAACGACCTGAGCGGCAGCCCGACGGCTGCCGCACCGACCCCGGCCAGTGAAATACGGCGTGGCTTACAAACGTGTCCCAACTTGCCCAACTGAAAAATATTCTAACCCATAGCCAGTTGAATGCGGCGAGCATCTTCAAGCAGGCAGGGCAACAGCCGTAGAGGCGGTCTCCACTTTCGTGGCATCGCACACTATATCCCTGAACGGTCAAGCCTGCCGTTTCAGCGCAGGCCCTTTCATCCGAAGCGAACCCTACATGCACGGCGGACAACCCGAGATCGACACCAGAACCCTGTTGCAGGCCTATGCTGCCGGATTGTTTCCGATGTCGGACAGCGCGGACGACCCGGACCTGTTCTGGGTCGAGCCACGCCAGCGCGGCATCATTCCGCTGGACGGCTTCCATTTGTCGCGGCGGCTGAAACGCACTGTCAGAAGCGAGCGTTATCTCGTCCGCACGGATACCGATTTCGACGCCGTCATCGCCGCCTGCGCCGAAACGGCGGAAGGGCGAAAAACCACCTGGATCAACCAGCGCATCCGCGCATTGTATCGCCAGTTGTTCGACCTCGGACAATGCCACACGGTGGAAGCTTATGACGGCGAGCAACTCGTCGGCGGCCTGTACGGGGTTTCCCTCGGCGGTTGCTTCTTCGGCGAGAGCATGTTCCATCGCGCCCGCGACGCCTCGAAGGTCGTCCTCGTCCATCTCGTGGCGCATCTGATAAAGGGTGGCTACCGGCTTCTGGACACACAGTTTCTCACCGAACATCTGAGCCAGTTCGGCGCGATCGAGATTCCCCGCAACGAATACAAGCAGCGGCTCAACGCCGCCCTGCCATATGATGGGCGTTGGGATTGCGGGTCGAAGGGGCGGATCGCCACCGGTTCCGATGTGATCGCCATCCTCGAAGGGTCTCGGTCCCCCTCTGCCTGATCGGACCGCAGTTCCTAGAGTAATGTGCGTTTAAGTGCGTACCGGTTAAGTGACTGTTTCAAAAGTCTTATATCCGACATCAGCAACACAACCCCACGGCAGTGGTCTGCCGTGGGGTATTTTTTATATAATTACCTACCTGGAATCACAACGAAACCGATGAATATATAAAACAGAAGGGTATACAAAAATTGCAAACTGCGATTGCCATATTGCCTTCTGCTGAGCCAGATGTTGCCCTTTGCAGGTACCCAATATTGGACTTCCATGAAAATAGCCCCCGGTCCGCAGAAAATCCACCAAAATGGATTTTTTACGCCAGACCAGTGCCTCGCACGTTGTTCTTGAGTAAGCGACATTTCAATTCTTCCTTTGTTAGCCGCCCGACCAAGGGCGTTTTGACACAGCTTCGCCGCCCTCCCTGGAGCCAGGAGGTTGGTCGCATGTAACAAAGGCGGAACATGCCCTACCTATTTCCCAAAGCGAACGCTCGCGTTCACCCGAACGGGTGTTATATTGGGCAGGCCTCCCGACATGGGGATGGCCTTCGTTAACCGCGACCAAGCGGCAACGTTCCTTGTAGCATAAGCGTGAGGGGTATGGCTAGGATTGACCGTCGATAGTGCGACTTTAGAATTTAGGAATAAAAAAGCCGGGGCAAATGAGTCTCCAGGCTAGAGTAAATGTCAATTATGAGAATGGAAATAACAGGTTGCGTAAAATATTGAGGCAGTGCACTGGTCAGCATCCAGTGCACCGCCTTCGCTAAGTTCAGTCAGTGCCTAGAAGCCTGTTACGCCATGATTCCTTGAATGCCATTTTGGTAATAGCAAGTTGAAATGCAGCAACATTGGCAACGGTCAAACCAATGGTCTGCAGGGCGGCCTCATCGGCCCGAACAAGTTGGAAAAGAACGAGGTTGACGATTTTTGCGTCAGGATGAAGGTTCATTTTTTCTCCGTAAAATGTGGCCTTGATTGAAAAAAACTGGTTGAAAAAACTCGTGAACAACGGTCAAAAACATTGTTTAGTTTTGCGTTCTGTGGGTCCGAGTGGCCACTCGGATATCTCGAAACCTCCATTTCTGAACGAACGTTGAAGGAATGCTCTTCAACGCCAACGACCAGAACCGGTAAATGGGGGTTGGTTCTCCCATTTACAAGAGGCCACCCGAACGTGACGGGATGCAAAAGCATCCCGTCACGTTATAAAAATTTATACACATAGGCATATCTTTATATTAAACCATTTTGTCGCGCCCTTTGAAATTTCACTGTATCATACCCAATAAAGAATTATATCCTAATTTAGTTGACATTCACCCCGTTTTCGGGTAATGACATTTTCAGTCAGGTAAAAACTGTGATCTGCAATATTAATGGTCACGGCGAGAGAGAATGTCAGGGACACGATACGACAGCGATTTAACGGAAGATCAATGGGCGCTCATAGAACCCATGATACCCGAACCAAGATTTGGCGGTCGCCCACGTTCAACGGATGAACGTGAAGCCGTAAATGCAATTCTCTACCTTGTGCGCACGGGTTGCCAATGGCGACAATTACCAGATTGCTTTCCACCGTGGCAGAGCGTGTATCGGTATTTTGCGGCATGGTCGAAAACAGGGATCATCCGTGAAATTCAGCAAACGCTGTATCACCTCACGCGCATTGCCGAATGTCGGGATGAAATGCCGACTGCAATTTGCATTGACTCTCAATCGGTAAAAACCGGCAAGGCTGGTGGAGATCGCGGCTATGACGGCGGTAAAAAGGTGAAAGGGCGTAAAAGGCATTTGGTTGTCGATACGACCGGATTGATGATCGACGTTTGCGTTACTCCTGCAAACGTTCACGACACCGTTGGCGGTAAAATCGTTCTTAAGCGTGTTGCGCGTTTTTTGAACCCGCACCCGAAGAAGCTGTTCGCTGACGGTACCTATGACGGCGCTCCGTTCAGAAAGTGGGTGAAAGACACATTCGATGCGTCCGTCGAAATAGCCGTTAATCTGGCGCAACAAGCCAAGCGTTTCATTCCAGCTAAAAAGCGTTGGGTTGTAGAGAGAACATTCGCGTGGTTCGGCAATTATCGTCGCCTGGATAAGGACCATGAGCGCTTGAAAAATCATTCAAAGGCGATGATCCGTTGGGCTATGTCTGCCCTTATGCTGAAAAGGCTAGCGTGGTGAGGTGTCTGGCGGCGTAAAATACATGTATCACACAACACTAATTGAGGTATATATCATGTCAAAATGCAGAGTTTCACGTTGGA